>JBBQDX010000203.1:0-8254 GCA_038320125.1 Rhodobacterales bacterium
GAAGATGGCGGGCGTGCTGATGATCGCCATCCTCTTGCGCTTCATGGACAGCTTCATGATCTACACCGAGCCCTTCGTGGTCACCGGCGGCGGCCCCGGCAACGCGACGACCTTCCTCAGCATCGATCTCGTCAAGATGGCACTGGGCCAGTTCGACCTCGGTCCCGCGGCGGCCTTCAGCCTGATGTATTTCCTCGTCATCCTGGCAATCTCCTGGGTCTTCTACACCGTGATGACGACGCTCGACGCGCGGGAGGGCAAGTAGATGGCCGACGCCGCGATCCCCGAAGTCGTCCTGGGCAACCGCGAGATGACCATCGAGCGCCCGCGCACTGCGCGCCGCCGCTTCCGGCCCTCGGGCTCGGCGCTTGTGATGGGCCTCTACCTGCTGTTCCTGATGCTGCCGATCTACTGGCTCCTGAACATGAGCCTCAAGACCAACGCCGAGATCCTCGGGTCCTTCTCGCTCTGGCCGCAGCGGCTGACGCTGGAGAACTATGCCAAGATCCTGACCGACCCGAGCTGGTACATGGGCTACGTCAACTCGCTCATCTACGTGGTGATGAACACCGCCATCTCGCTCGCCGTCGCACTTCCCGCCGCCTACGCCTTCTCGCGCTACAGCTTCATCGGCGACAAGCACCTGTTCTTCTGGCTTCTGACCAACCGCATGGCGCCTCCGGCCGTCTTCGCGCTGCCGTTCTTCCAGCTCTACTCCTCCATCGGCCTCTTCGACACGCATATCGCGGTGGCGCTGGCGCACTGCCTCTTCAACGTGCCCCTCGCGGTCTGGATCCTCGAAGGCTTCATGCGCGGCGTCCCCCGCGAGATCGACGAGACCGCCTACATCGACGGCTATTCCTTCCCGCGCTTCTTCCTGCGCATCTTCACGCCCCTCATCGCCTCCGGCATCGGGGTGGCGGCCTTCTTCTGCTTCATGTTCTCCTGGGTGGAGCTCCTGCTGTCGCGCACGCTGACCTCGGTGGACGCGAAACCCATCGCCGCCACGATGACCCGCACCGTGGGCGCGGCGGGCGTGGACTGGGGCGTGCTGGCGGCGGCCGGCGTGCTGACGATCCTGCCGGGGGCGCTCGTGATCTGGTTCGTGCGGAATTACATCGCCAAGGGTTTTGCGTTGGGGAGGGTGTGATGGAACTTAAAGACTTTGCCGCAAAGACACCTAGTGACATTGCATCTGGTGTTCTTGAGGCCCGGAGGACAAGTGTGTCACCTCGGATAGGGCTTGGCAGCATAGCAGGCAAAGATGTTTTTTCAGAAAAGACCATCGATTTCGATATTGCGGTAACAACTAATAAGTCGGCCGATGGGGGAATCTCTATAGCGACCATTGGAAGGTTCGGTGGAAATCTCTCAAAATCCGATACCCATCGGATAAAGTTCTCTATTCCGGTTCACTTCAATTCACTTGTCGATCAAGGAAGCTCCTGATGCTTGACTGGATGGCCTGGACCTGGCCCACCGCCGCATTCTTCGGCACCATCGCCCTTCTGCTGGTCGTCTTCACGGTCCTCGCGACCCGCTATCCCGAGACGCCGCGCACCGGCATCCTGCGGATCGCGACGACGCGGGGGGACCGGCTCTTCATCACGCTGCTGGGCTCGGCCTTTCTCAATCTCGCGTGGCTGGGTCTCGGCCTCGGGCCGCAGCCCTACGCGCTTCTCATTTGTCTCGCCTATGCCGCGGCGGTGTTCCGCTGGGTCTAGACGGGCCGGATCGAACCCCGCGCTCCACGCTGGGTCGACGACACGTTCAACCAAAGGGAGGATAACAAGATGAACGTCCTGATGAAATCCACCACGGCCCTGGGTCTGACCCTCGGCCTCTTCGCGGGGCCCGCCTTCGCTGACATGGAGGCCGCGACCGCGTTCCTCGACGCCGAGATCGGCGATGTCTCGACCCTGACCCGCGAGGAGCAGGAGGCCGAGATGCAGTGGTTCATCGACGCCGCGGCCCCCTATGCCGGCATGGAGATCAACGTCGTCTCCGAGCCCATCACGACGCACGAGTACGAGTCCCAGGTCCTCGCGCCGGCCTTCACCGCCATCACCGGCATCACGGTCAACCACGACCTGATCGGCGAGGGCGACGTGATCGAAAAGCTGCAGACGCAGATGCAGTCCGGCGAGAACATCTACGACGCCTACGTCAACGACAGCGACCTGATCGGCACCCACGGGCGCTACCAGCAGGTCCGCAACCTGACCGACTGGATGGAAAGCGAAGGCGCCGACGTCACCTCGCCGACGCTCGATCTCGACGACTTCATCGGGCTCAGCTTCACCACAGCGCCCGATGGCGATCTCTACCAACTCCCCGACCAGCAGTTCGCCAACGTCTACTGGTTCCGCGCGGACTGGTTCGACGACGAGCAGAACAAGGCCGACTTCCAGGAGCAGTATGGCTACGAACTGGGCGTTCCGGTCAACTGGGCGGCCTACGAGGACATCGCGGAGTTCTTCACCGGCCGTGACCTGTCGCGGCTCGGCGTCGAGGGCGAGGTCTTTGGCAATATGGACTACGGCAAGAAGGACCCCAGCCTGGGCTGGCGCTACACCGATGCCTGGATGTCGATGGCCGGCATGGGCGACAAGGGTGAGCCGAACGGCCTCCCGGTCGACGAATGGGGCGTCCGCGTCGACGAGAACTCGCGTCCTGTCGGCTCCTGCGTCGCGCGCGGCGGGGCGACCAACGACGCGGCCGCGGTCTATGCCTTGACCAAGGCGATCGAGTGGCTCCAGAAGTACACGCCGCCGACCGCGATGGGCATGACCTTCGGCGAGGCCGGCCCGATCCCCGCGCAGGGCAACATCGCGCAGCAGATGTTCTGGTACACGGCGTTCACGGCCGACACCGTGAAGCCCGGCCTGCCGGTGATGAACGAGGACGGCACGCCGAAGTGGCGCATGGCCCCCTCGCCGCACGGCGCCTACTGGAGCGAAGGCACCAAGATCGGCTATCAGGACGTGGGCTCCTGGACGCTGATGAAGTCCACGCCGGTCGACCGCGCGCAGGCCGCATGGCTCTACGCGCAGTTCGTCACGTCAAAGACCGTCGACGTGAAGAAGTCCGACGTCGGCCTCACCTTCATCCGCGAATCCACGATCGACTCCGACCACTTCTCCGAGCGTGCCGACAAGCTTGGCGGCCTCGTGGAGTTCTACCGCTCGCCCGCACGCGTCGCATGGTCGCCCACGGGCACGAACATCCCGGACTACCCGAAGATGGCGCAGCTCTGGTGGCAGAACATCGGCGACGCGATGTCGGGCTCCAAGACCCCGCAAGAGGCGCTTGACGCGCTGTGCGAGGCCCAGGAGAGCGTGATGGAGCGCATCGAGCGGTCCGGCGTGCAGGGCGACATCGGCCCGCTCATGAACGAGGAGCAGGACCCGCAATACTGGCTCGACCAGCCGGGCGCCCCTGTGGCCAAGCTCGAGAACGAGGACGAGGAGCCGCTGACCATCGCCTACGAGGAGCTCATCAAGTCCTGGAACCAGTAGGCACATGACCCCGGCCGGAGTGCGCGACCTGCGCTCCGGCTGATCCTCACCACCGCAGGCCTGCGCCCCTCACGGCGCAATCAGCCGCACCCCATCCAGAATCGAATGCACCAATCTGCCCGTGGCCTCGGCGATGGCTCCCGCATAGGGCGGCAGGTTCCCGCATTCCAGAAGCAGCGCCGCCGTTGCGGGATGGCGGGCGCAGAGCGCGCGGGCGCGGTCCACGGCGGCGGCTTCGATCGCGGCGCGGTCGATCCGCGCCGGCTGCGCGACCTTCGGGGCGAGAAAGGTGGCCGCGAAGGCCGCATTGTCCTCCAGCCCGCCGATGACGGCCTCCCCCCAATCTATGCCCGCCGCCGCGAGGGTCTCGGGCCCGATGCTCGGGGCGGACGCGGTGAGAATGCCGATCGGGCGTCCGCCATGGGCGCGGCGCAGCAGCGGATAGAGCGACAGCGCCGACAGCATGACGGGCACCCGCACCGCCGCCGCCACCTCGTTCTGGAGGACGGCGAGGAAGCCGCAGGTGGAGGCGATGGCCACCGCCCCCTCCGCCTCCAGCCGCCGCGCCGCCCCTACGAACGCACGGACCAGGCCCGCGTCTGGCCGTCCGTCGCGCACGATCTGCGGGCTGCCGGCCCCCGCCACGACCTGCAGGCGCGCCGGGCGGTGCCAGCTCTCAGCATGGCCGGCGTCGCCTGGTATCCGCTCGAACGCGGTGTCAAGCATCAGCACGCCGATGAAGCCCGTCACCGGTTCAGCAGATGGTTCGGCAACCAAGTGGCAAGTCCCGGAAAAGCCACCAGCACGCCCACCATCAGCACCATGATCGCGAACATCGGCAGGGCCGTGCGCGCGATATAGGTGATGTCGTGCTTCGTCATCGATTGCAGGACGAAGAGGTTGAACCCGATCGGCGGCGTGATCTGCGCCATCTCGACCACCACGACGATGAAGATGCCGAACCAGATCAGGTCGATGCCCGCCGCCCGGATCATCGGCTCGATGATGGCCATGGTCAGGACGACAGCGGAGATGCCGTCGAGGAACATGCCGATGACGATGTAGAAGAGCGTCAGCGCCGCGATCAGGGCCACCGGCGAGAGATCATAGGTCGCGATCCAGGCCGCCAGCGCCCGGGGCAGGCCGGTGAATCCCATCGACAGCGACAGGAAGGCCGCGCCCATGAGGATGAGCGCGATCATCGCGCTGGTGCGTGTGGCGCCGATCAGGCTGGCGGTGAAGGTCTCCCGCGAGAGCGAGCCCTGGGCCGCGGCAAGGACCAGCGCGCCGATCACGCCGAAGGCGGCGGCCTCCGTCGGCGTGGCGTAGCCCGTGTACATCGAGCCGATGACGACGACGACGAGGGCGACGACAGGAATGAGGAGGGTCGAGTTCCTGAGCGCGGCGACGAATCCGATGGGGGCGTCCGGCTCCGGGCGCTGGCTCGGGCGCAGGTAGTACCAGGCCACGATGTAGGCCATGAACATCGCCGCCAGCACCAGCCCCGGCACGACGCCCGCCATGAAGAGGCGGGTGATGCTCTCCCGCACGGTCACGCCATAGACGATCAGCGTCAGCGACGGCGGGATCATCAGGCCGAGCGTCGCCGCCCCCGCCAGCGTGCCGATGGTCATGAACTCGGGGTAGCCGCGCTTGCGCAGCTCCGGGATGGACATCTTGCCCACCGTCGTCAGCGTCGCCGCCGACGACCCGGAGACGGCCGCGAAGACGGTGCAGCCGACGACGTTGGTGTGCAGGAGGCCCCCGGGGATGCGCGACAGCCAGGGGGCGAGGCCGTTGAACATGTCCTCCGACAGGCGCGTGCGATAGAGGATCTCGCCCATCCAGATGAAGAGGGGCAGGGCGGTCAGCGTCCAGCTGCTGGCGGAGGTCCAGACGGTGATGATCATCGCGTTGCCGGGGTTGCGCGAGGTGAAGCCGATCATTCCGATATAGGCCACGCCCATCAGAGCCAGGCCGACCCAGATGCCGGAGCCCAGGAGGAAGAACATCACGAAGAGGAAGATGCCGATCTTGAGCGCGACCGCATCCCGGTCGAACCCGGTCATCGCCTGTGCGGCGGCGTAGATCGCGAGGAGGACCGCGCCCACGGCGACGGCGCGCGCCACCTTCGATTGCAGGACCATGGCGCGCAGGTCCGTGCCCCCGCCGCTGCCCTCACCGGGCGGGTCGATGCCGAGATGGTCGGACACCACGATCCGGGTCAGCGTGTCGATGACGGCGATGGCGAAGATCACCGCGCCGACGGCCATGAACGTCTGCGGGATCCACAGCGGCGTTGCGTCCTGGCCCTGGCTGATGTCGTTGATCTTCGCCGAGAGGCGCGCCGCCGAGATCGCGTACCAGGCAAGGAACACCGCCGTCGCGGCCCCGAGGGTGTAGCACCAGATCTCCAGCGCGCGGCGCCAGCGGCCGGCCCTGCTCACGAACAGGCCGACCCGGATATGGCTGTTGCTGACGAAGGTGTCGGCCAGCGCCAGGAACGAGGTCGCCGCCATCGCGTAGCCGGCGTATTGCGCCCCGCCCGGAAAGATCTGGCCGGTCCAGCGGGCGACCATCTGCGCGGTCACGAGGCCGAGGATCGCCATGAGGGCCACCGCGGCGGCAAGGCCGGAGAGGCGATAGACGCCGTCGAGCAGGCTGCGCACGGGCGGCCCCTTTCCCCAGGTGTCGAAGATGGCAGGGCCCCCGCCGCGTGTGGCGGGGGCCGCAGGCGGCCTACTGGCGATAGGCCTCGATGATGGCGGCCCCGTTGTCGCCGGTCTCGGCCAGCCACTCCTCGGCCATCGTCTCGCCGATCGCCGCTAGGTCGGCGGCGAGCTGCTCGCTGGGCTCCGACACGGCCAGCCCGTTCTCGGCCAGCGTGGCGACGAAGCCGTCCGACAGCTCCGAGGCCGTCGCGGAGCCGCGCGTCTCGGCCTCTGCGGCCTGTGTCGTCAGGCAGTCCTGCGAGGCGGCGGGCAGGGCCTCGAAGGCGTCTGTGTTCACGAAGACCGTGTTGCGCGGCAGCCAGGCCTTGGCGTCGTAGAAGTTCGTGAGGTCTTCCCAGACCGTCTCGTCGACGCCGGTGGAACCCGAGGATATGAAGGCCTCGACCACGCCGGTCGCCAGCGCCTGCTTGAGCTCGGAGGCCTCGATCTGGGTGGGCACCATGCCCGCCAGTTCCGCCACGCGTGCGGTCGCGGCGTTGTAGGCGCGGAACTTGACGCCCTCGGCTTCGGCCAGGCTCTCGACCGGCTTCGAGAAATAGAGCCCTTGCGGCGGCCACGGGACGGAATAGAGCAGCGTCATGTTCTGCTCGTTGAGCACCGTGTTCAGCGTCGGGCGAGCCGCGTCGCGCAGCCGGTCGGAGGCCTCGAAGGACGTGGCGAGGAAGGGCACGGAATCGTAGCCGAAGATCGGGTCCTCGTTGGCATGGGCCGAGAGCAGGCGCTCGCCGATCTGGGCTTCGCCGACTTGAACGGCCCGCTTGATCTCGTCGCCCTTGAAGAGCGATCCGCCGGGATGCAGCGTGATGTCGAGCTCGCCGCCGGTGCATTCGCGCACCGCGTCCGCGAACGTCTGGGCGTTCTGGGTGTGGTAGTTGTCGGCTGGATAGGCCACCGGCATGTCCCAGCTCTCGGCTGCGGCCAGCCCGGTCAGCGCCATCGTGGCGGCGGTGGCGGTCAGGAAGGTCTTCGTCATTCGGATGTCCTCTCGGTTGCTGTGATCCGTCCGGGCTGTCCCCGGATCGTCCGGTCCGGCGCGAAGGCGCGCAGGTCCGTGTTGGGCGTGCGGTCCCCGGCAAGCTGCGCCAGCCAGCGACCCGTCTTCGGCCCGCCCGTGAGGCCGACGTGCTGGTGGCCGTAACCCAGCAGCACGTTGCCCGCGCGGGGGGCGGGGCCGATGACCGGCAGGCTGTCGGCCGTGCTCGGGCGGTGGCCCATCCATTCGTCGACACGATCACAGGTCAGATCGGGGAACAAGTCCCGCACTTGGCGGCGCAGCAGCGCGAAGGGTGCGCGCGAGGCCGGTGCGTCGAGCCCGCCGAACTCCACCACCCCGGCGCAGCGCAGCCGCCCGTCCATCGAGTTCATCGCGAACTTGCCCGCCGCGACCATCACCGTGCCCCGCAACGCGATCGACGGGTTGACGTATTCGACGTGGTAGCCGCGCTCGGACTCCATCGGCACCGTGATGCCGAGCGTCGTTGCCAGCGGCCCCGACCACGCGCCGAGCGTCAGGACGTAGCGGTCGGCAATCAGCACGCCCGCATCGGTCACGAGGCCGCTGCAAGCCCCGTCCTCGATGCGCACCTCCCTGACCGTGGCGCGCCGGAACCCGCCGCCCTCGGCGACGAAGGCCTCCATCAGGGCCGCGACATAGGCCCCGGGGTCCGAGATCCGCCCGTGCCGCAGCATTCGCACGCCGAAGCCGAAGCGCCCCGCAAGCGCCGGGTCGTACTCCGCCAGCGCCCCGGCCGACATCTCCTCGAACGGCACGCCATGCGCGCGGCGGATGTTCCAGCCATAACTGTCCGCCAGATAGGCCGCGCGGTCGGCGTATCCGTAGATCCAGTCGTCGTCGCTCAGATACCGCGCCGCGGGCGTGCCGTCGGCCAGCGCGTGATGCTGCTCCACCGCATCGTGCAGCAGCTCGTGCAGCCCTGCGGCGATGCGGTCCACATGCCGCGCCTGCCCTAGATAGGCCCGCAGGAACGGCAGCAGCCGCGGCAG
>JBBQDX010000204.1:0-8218 GCA_038320125.1 Rhodobacterales bacterium
CTGGTCCAGGATCTGCGCCGCCGCCACCGCGACCAGCAGCGCGAACCCGCCCCAGATCATCGTCCGCCCGGCGGTGCGGCGGGCGGGCGTGAAGATGTCGTCGGTGACGATGTGCAGGCTCATGGAATCGACGGTAGCGCCGGCGTTTCGCGCTGGCTAGCCGTCTTCCGAGGCCGAGGGTGCGGGCGCGGGTTCGGGCGCGGGCGGCCAGAGCGCGCCGAGCCCGAACGGCGCCGCGTCGAACGGCGCCATGGCGACCCGCTCGACATCCTCGTAGGTTCCGATCAGGGTCCAGCCGGCATCCTCCCGGCGGAAGCCTTCGAGCATGCGCGCATCGGGGTCCACCAGCCACAGATGCCCCACGCCGTGGTCGAAGTAGAGCGCCCGCTTGTCGATCAGGTCATGCGCGCGGGTGGAGGGGGAGAGCACCTCGCAGACCCAGTCGGGGACGGTCTCAAAATAGGCAGTGTCCGGCAGGACCGGCAGCCGCTCCCGGCGCCATCCCGCGATGTCGGGCACGAGGATGTCGGGGCCGAGATGCAGTTCCGGCTCGGCGAGGATGATCCAGCCGCCGGGGCCGCCTTCGTCGTAGTTGAACGGACCGCCGATCTTGGAGGTCAGCGCGGAATACGCGGTCGCATGCCGCGGGGCGGGGCGCGGATGCAGGATCAGCGCGCCGTGGATCAGCTCTGCGACCTTGTGGGGCGGCGCCGCGAGCACGTCCGCATAGGTCGCGGGGTGCTTCGATATGTGGTCGAGGCGAGTCATAGCGTTCTAGATAGACGAACGGGCGCCGCCTGCCAATCCGGTGGAGGAGGGCGCGGCGACGCTCGCCGCCGCGCACGCCATCTCACATGCCCAGCGATGCCTTGTAGAGCGCGATCTGGCTGTCGCGGCCGATCTGGTCGGTGATCCCTTCCCAGGCGGCGGCGATGGCGTCCGCGGTCTCCTGCGCGGATGCGTATTGCCCGGCATAGCCCTTCGCCAGCTCGTCCTCGGCCACGGAATAATACTGGAAAATGCCGGGAATGCGCGGCTCGATCGCGCCGTTCGGGTGGTTGTAGCTGTCGAGGTTGGCGCCCAGGAAATTCTCGACATAGGCCCGGTCGTAGCCCGCCGCCTCCCATTCCTCGTATTGGAAGTGCGAGGTGCGGTAGGGCTGGAACCCCGACGGATAGGCCGAGGCCCAGAGCGACAGGTCCTTGCCGCCCAGGTGCGCCGCCGCCGACCAGGCCGCCTTCTTGCGCGTCTCGTCGCCGTCGACCGTCGCCATAACGTAGATGCCCCAGCCGATGTAGGCGAGGTTCGGCGCCTCGTTCGGCGTCTCCTCCCAGGCTTCGGTCCGCGAATTGTAGACCCGGTTCGACCCCGGCAGGGTCGAGAAGGCCGCGACGTCGCCCACCACCGAGGTGTCGGAGGTCCGTGCGCCCGCCCCCACGTCGCCCCACCAGGTCAGCGCGCCGCCGGTGCCGGCGAGGAACTGCTGGAAGGCGGTCGTGCCCGGGTCGGCGTTAATCTGGTCGGCGGGATAGGCGCCGGGCGTCGCGATCAGGTCCATCACGTCCTGGATGGCCTGCACGAAGGCCGGGTTGTTGACGCGGGGCTTCATCGTCTCCGGGTCGAACAGCCAGGCCGGGTCGTCGGGATGCTTGGCGTAGGCCGTCGCCCGGTCCTCGAGGAAGTAGAACCCGAAGCCGCCCCAGCCTTTGAGCGGATCGAGGAAGCCGTGTGCGTCGAGACCGGTCAGCGGGTCGGTCTTGCCCGCGAGGAACTTCGAATGGGCGTTCACCTGGTCCCAGGTGGTCGGCGGGGCCCAGTCGCCCTCGCCGCCGGCCTCGGCCCAGGCCGCGGCGAATTCCTCGTTCTCGTAGTAATCCTTGCGATAGCCGAACGTGTGGCAGTCGCCGTCGATCGAGACGCGATAGGTCTTGCCGTCCCAGGTGCCGACAGGGGCCCTCAGGTAATCGACGTAATCCTCCATGTCGATGAGGTCGGCGACCCACTGCGGCATCTCGGAGGCCATGCCCCGGCCCAGCACGTCGCCCTCGAACGGCGCGCCCATCTCGAGGATGTCGAAGTCGACGGTGCCGGTGGCGATGCTCTGCTGCAGGCGGGCGTTGTAGTCCGCCTGCGCGAGGTCGATCCAGCTGATCTTCGCGCCGGTGTAATCCTCCCAGGATTTCAGGAATCCACGGAACAGGAAGTTGTGGGTGTTCTGGTTGTTCAGGCCCATGAAGGTCAGCTCGACGCCCGCGAACTCGCCTTCCTCGACGGTGTCGCGCGTCGCCTGAAGGCACATCTCGCCGACCCGCTGCCAGTCGGCATCGGTCGGGCTTCCGGTCCCCACCCCGGGGATCTGCAGGATCTGCGCCCGCAGATCCTCCTGCGCCCGCGCCCTGCCCGGCATCAGAGTTACGCCGGACAAGGCGGCCAGCCCGCCCGTCGCGGCGGCACCGCGCAACAGGGTGCGGCGGCTCAGCTTGCTGCTGCGCATGAAGTGATCATAGATATCCTGTCGCATGGTCTTGCGTCCTCCCAAACGTGCCCCCCGACAGGGGCCGACCTTTCAGGGAACACCGTTTCCACGCAGTCCCTCACGCTGCAACAGTCGCCGCCCGCACCCTCGCCTGTCAAGGACCGGCGTAGCACCATGTCGGGGCGTGACAGCGCCATGTCCGACCGCTAGCGTCGCGCCGGGGGGGGAAAGCAAAAATGGCCGAAGTGACGATCCGCAACCTGCGCAAGAGCTATGGCGCGGTCGACGTGATCCACGGGCTCGACGTCGACATCGCCGACGGCGCGTTCGTCGTGCTCGTCGGGCCGTCGGGCTGCGGCAAGTCCACGCTCCTGCGGATGATCGCCGGCCTCGAGAGCATCACCGGCGGCACCATCGCCATCGGCGAGACCGTGGTGAACAACCTGCCGCCGGCCCGCCGCGACATCGCGATGGTGTTCCAGAACTACGCCCTTTACCCGCACAAGACCGTGGCCGCGAACATGGCTTTCAGCCTGCGGATGCAGAAGATGCCCCGCGCCGAGATCGACGCCCGCGTGGCCCGCGCCGCCGAGGTGCTGGGCCTCGCGCCCTATCTCGACCGCTATCCCCGGGCGCTGTCGGGCGGCCAGCGGCAGCGCGTCGCCATGGGCCGTGCCATCGTGCGCGACCCGCGCGTGTTCCTCTTCGACGAGCCTCTGTCGAACCTCGATGCCAAGCTGCGGGTGCAGATGCGGGCCGAGATCCGCGAGTTGCACCAGCGCCTCGAGACGACGACCGTCTACGTCACCCACGACCAGATCGAGGCGATGACGATGGCCGACAAGATCGTCGTGCTCCAGAGCGGCCGCATCGAGCAGGTCGGCACTCCGCTCGACCTCTACGACCGGCCTGCCAATACCTTCGTCGCGGGCTTCATCGGCTCGCCATCGATGAACCTGATGCCGGGCGAAGGCGGGCGCGACGGCGTGGCCGTCGGCGGCACGACCTTCGCGGTGGACGGCGTGGCCCCGGGCCGTGGCGTGACCCTCGGGATGCGCCCCGAAGATCTGACGCTCGCCGCGGAGGGGATGCGGGCCGTCGTCTCGGTGGTGGAGCCGACCGGGGCGGAGACCCACATCGTCGCCCGCGTCGGCGACATCGAGGTGACGGCCGTCACCCGAGACCGTCCCGCCGTCCGCCCCGGCGAGACGATCCACCTCGCCCCCGTGCCCGGCAGCGTCCACGTCTTCGACCGCGCGACGGGCGCGCGTGTCGATCTCAAGGGAGCCTGAGCCATGCTCAAGGGCATCGACCCGATCCTGAACGCCGACGTCCTGCAGGCGCTGCGGGCCATGGGCCACGGCGACATCCTCATTCTGGCGGACGTGAACTTTCCCTCGGACGCGGTCGCGCGCGACACCGTGCTGGGCCGCCTCCTGCGGATCGACCGGCCGATAGCCGATGTCGCCGCCGCCGTGCTCTCGGTGCTGCCGCTCGACACCTTCGTCCACGACTTCGCCGGCCGCATGGAGGTCGTGGGCGACGCGGATGCCATTCCGGTGGTGCAGGCCGAGGTGCAGGCCGCCATCGCCGCGACCGGCGAGGCGCGGCAGATGGTCGGCATCGAGCGCTATGCCTTCTACGACCTGGCGCGCACGGCCTATGCCGTCATCCAGACGGGCGAGCGGCGCTTCTACGGTTGCGTCATGCTGCGAAAGGGTGTGATCGGCCCGCAGGACCGCTTCGATGAGTGACGTGGTGATCCTGGGCGTCTTCGTCGCCGACACCGCCTATCGCGCCGCGCGCCAGCCGCGCATGGGCGAGACGATCATGGGCCGCTCCTTCGCGCTCGGTCCCGGCGGCAAGGGATCCAACCAGGCGGTGGCCGCCGCCCGGGCCGGCGGGCGGGTGACCTTCGTGTCGAAGCTCGGCCGCGACACCTTTGGCGACATGGCGATGGCCACCTGGGCCGAGGCGGGCGTGACGCCGGCGGTCGACCGCGGCGAGGATGCGACCGGTGCCGCCTACATCTTCATCGAGGACGGGTCTGGCGACAACGCCATCATCGTCGCCCCCGGCGCGGCGGCCGGCATCGACGCGGCCTTCGTCGATCGGCACGCGCGCCTCATCGGGGGTGCGAAGGTCTTCGTCACGCAGTGCGAGCAGGCGCTGGACGCGGCGATGCGGGGGCTGTCGCTGGCGCGGGAGGGCGGCGCGGTGACCGTGCTGAACCCCGCCCCCGCAACGGATCTGCCCGAGGGGATGCTTGCGCTCTGCGACTACGTCACCCCCAACGAGACCGAGGCGGAAGCGCTGACTGGCATCGCCGTGGGCGACCTCGACAGCGCGCGCCGCGCCGCCGCGGCACTCCTCGCCGCCGGCGTGGCGCGGGCCGCCATCCTGACGCTGGGCGCGCGCGGCGCGCTCTTTCATTCGGCCGACCGCAGCCTGCACGTCCCCGCCTTCGATGCGGGTGCCGTGGTCGAGACGACGGGCGCGGGCGATGCCTTCAACGGCGGTTTCGCCGCGGCGCTGTCGATGGATCTCGATCCGGTGGAGGCCGTGCGCTTCGGCTGCGCCACCGCCGCGATCAGCGTCACCCGCCCCGGTACCGCCCCCTCGATGCCCACCCGCGCCGAAATCGACGCCCTCCTCGCCGGGGCCTGACGGCAAGGATCAGCCCCTCGGCGACGGTTTCCGGCACCGGCGGGCGACCGCGAGGGGCCACGCGGTCCGACATCGCAGGGTCGCGCCGCGCTCGCCCGATCGGGCTCCGCAGTGCCGCATGGAGACGTCCCCCGCGGTTGAAAGCCCGACCCGCAACCGGACCTCGAAAACTCCCCCGACAGCCGGTCTTCCATAGTGATCCGCGCGCCGATGGCCGATCTCGCACCTGCCGCCCAGCTCCCCACCCGCCGCGCGAATGCGCAGGGTGCCGGTCGGTGCCAAAAGGACAAAGGGACGATGCCCGCAACCCCGGTCAATGCGGCGCAAGACGGCCGCCGCAACGATGGTCGCAGCCGGATCGAATGTCCGGCAAGCCCACGGACCGGCGGCATGTCGCAACCCGGCACGACCGCTGGCCGAAGGTCTTCCTGTCCGCCATCGCACCCGTCGTATATGGAGGCGTCCGCATATTTTGGTGCTCCGCCATGCGGACGACTCTGCCGATCTTCGTGCCTTGGACCGACTGGGGACCGATGCCACTCACTCGATTTCCAGCTTTTCCCTATGCCGGATGAACGGACTGAAGACAGGTGCCGTAGGCTTGATCCGTCCGTCATCCCCCCAGTCGGCCATTCGGTTGAACGGCATCGACGGCTCCGCTTCGATGGATTGCAGCCGGGCCGCGTAGTCCGTTTCGATCCTCTGCAATCGGTCCTCGATCTCCTGCGGCTCGGAATAACGCAGACCGGCCTCGACTCCGTAGGCGACATGCGGTGCCAAGACATCGAAACCCACATAGGCCAGCGAGAAATTGATCGGCCAAAGCATCAGATCGATATCGCCGCTGCGCCCGTCATGGGCATAGGTATCGGGGCTCGTGCCGACGGTCGTCGAGATCATCGCCCGCTTGCCGACGAACCGGCCTTTCTCGAAACGGAAATCGCTTCGGTAGACGTCGCCGTAGACAAACACCCGATCCATCCAGCCTTTCAGGATCGCCGGCGGCAGATGCCACCACATCGGATATTGCAGGATCACCAGATCGGCAGCGGTCAACCGGTCTATCTCGGCGCGAACCTCCGCAGGTATCGTGCCGTTCGCCGACGCCCGGCGTTGTTCGGACTGCACATCGAAGCGGGACGGGTCGGAGGGATCGACGTAATGCTCCGGTTTCTCGCAGGGATCGAACCCCATGGCATAGAGGTCCGATAGGGTGACGCTCCAGCCTCTCGCTTCCAATGTCCGTTTGCCAAGATTTGCAAGGTGGACATTGTAGGACTTCGGCTCGGGATGAGCGACAACGATATGGGCTTTCACGAGGAGGTCCCTTGACGGCGGTGCGGCGACGTCCGGGGAAGATGGCAACTCCGCGCCAGGATCGCAACGAAGCGCGATTTGCATCGGCATCCGTCAAACCGGGCTTGAACCGGACATCGGGCCTCCACAGGTTGCGCGCCGGGAAGATGCTATCCTCATCCCCGCAGGATGGACGCTCGGCTTTCCGATTCGCGCGTGCTTCGATCCGCCGGATCGCCTCAGTCTTGTGCCTGAAATCCCGGATCCCGGTCAGGGCTTCCTCGATTCAGGCCGGGTCCGGCTCATCGGGATACTCAGAGTTTCGGCACGGCGCGTGGTTCAGCGAGGGTCTCACTTCTTTGGAGCAGCGCAGGCATGCTGGCCTTTCTTTTGCGAAACGACGCCGACCGATACGACATGGCGATACCGCTTATCTGTCGGTCAGGAGTCCTGCCTCTCGAAAGGACCCCGAACCTGAACAAGGGCAGTCGCAGCGCTGCGGATAACCGAAAGAAACAGGTCGCCGCATCCGCCCTGGCGGGTGGCACGGCTCTTGGCGGCGCCGGCGCGCCCTTCGTTGGGGCCATCCCGGCCCGTCGGAGGCCATCTGCGGCGCGGAGTTCGATCCGCCCCGGGGTCGCCCTGTCCCCCTCGGCAAGGCCGCGGATCCACGGGACGTGCCCTCCAACACATGCGATCGGCGACATGCGCGGCTGGTTTCCGGGAACCTTGAAACACAGGCGTTCGTTAGCCGCGAACCGGGGGCACCGAGAAGCGACGAATGTCCGAGCGAAAGAACATCGACGCGGTGCGCGAGGACGCGGGCCTGATCACCCGGATCGACCTCGCCCTAGTCGAGGCCGTCGCGCCCTATCGCGATCACCCCGTCATCCGGGGGCTCGGGACGCTGAGCGAGCTCGCCGACCAGCCCCCGCTCGTCGCCCTGTCGCTGACCACGACGGCGGCCGGGCTGATCGATCGGAACCCCCGCCTCGCCCGGGCGGGGTTGCGCATGCTCGCCTCCCACGCCCTTGCGACGCGCATCAAGAGCCTCGTCAAGGACCGGGTCGATCGAAGTCGTCCCCGGAAGGTCGTCGACGATGGGGAGTACGGTTTCGATTTCGGGGAGAGCGACGACGGGGAGGAGCGGTCCTTTCCTTCGGGGCCCAGCGCTGGCGCGGTCGCCGTCGCTCGGGCCCTGTCGCGCCAATACCCGGTCGCGGCGGTTCCCGCCGGTCTCGCCGCCACCGTGGCAGCCGTGGTGCAGGTGCCCCGTGCGGCGCATTTTCCGAGCGATGTCGTCGTCGGGACCGCGATCGGGCTTTGCGCCGAACTTCTGATCGATCGTTCCCTCGGGTTCCTGACGGCTGCGCTGCAAGACGCCCCCATCGGCGTTAGGAAGCGGCTCCGGGTCCCGCGAGCCGGCATGCAGGGCGAAGGCACGTAGGGCGGCCACGATCGTCCACCCGGTAAAGCCTTCCCCTTGGCATCCCGCGCACTCCGCATCGGCTCCGGCTCCCATCGGATCCTCGATGAAGAAGAGCTTCAGGACCCCGCCTTGCGCCGGCCCTCTCGCTGCGTTCAAAGCCGGTCCCTACGCCCGTCCGCCATAAACCGATATGCGTGGCGTCGGACGACGCGTGGTCGCGATGGCCGAAGGTGCCGTCGGCCTGCCCATTGCCCCCGCCCGGCATGGTTATCACAGCCACCGGGTCGTCCAATCTGACGCCTGCCGCGACGCCGCCGCCGGTGTCCCCGATCCATGCCGCGACGATGGGC
>JBBQDX010000205.1:0-8201 GCA_038320125.1 Rhodobacterales bacterium
TCGCTGATCCATTTCTCCCGCCAGTTCGCGTCCGACGCGCTCGCCATCGAGCGCGATCTTCCGGAACAGGCGGCGATACTGCGCTCGATCTCCGAAAGTCTGGCGGAGGGCAGGGCGATCACGATCCAGGACTACGGAAACCGATCATCGGAAGGAGTGAAACAGATGGCCGATCGGCTTGAAGAAGTAACCGAGGAAGTCCGTGGCAAGTTCGACCGTCTCGATGACGACGTGATGGATATGGGCGACAACAGGACGCGGATGAAGCTGCCACGCCAGATCGCGGAGCCGAAGGAAACGACCGTGCCATACCTGCCCGCGCCGCGCGAGCTTCGCGCGTTCGCCGAGCGCGACGACGGTGGCCGGTTCGAGTCCTTCGCGGCCAGCGATCCGGGCTCGAAGCAGGTGAAGACGGCCACCGATGAAGTCGCCCGCGACCTCGCCTGTGAATACGGGGTGGATGAGGAGGCGACGGTCGAGCGGTATGCCGGACCAGCCCCGTCGCGGGGCCTCGCGCGACAGTTCACCGGGGCCGAGGAGCGCGAACGTGGCGAGTCCCGCGCACGTTCGGAAGCTAATCTGGAAAGCCTGAAAGATCGGCAGACTGCGCTGGAGCAGATGCGCGACGAATTGCAGAACGTCTACCGGGAAGGTCGGGCGATTGTCGACGAGCGCCGTGCCGAAATGGCGGAAAGGCTGGAGGATCGCGGTTTCAGCGACCGGGATGCCGAGAGACCGGTGCGTGATGGCGCTTCGGAGGACCAACGTCGGCGCGATCTCGAACAGATTGAGTGCGGCCAGGGAGCGGAAGTTCGAAATCGCGGCATCAATACCCTGGCACAATGTGGAAGATGGCCGCGAAGAGATTCAGAGTATCGCCGTGAAATCCGATCGAGGGTTCCACCCCGGATCTTCCTGCACGCCTGACCCCCAATCCGACGATATGACCACCCGCTACTCGACGGTGACGGTCGGAACGGCGGAGCAGGCCATCACACTTTCCGACACGTTCCGCGAGAACGGGGACAGAGGCGTCAGACAGCCGCTCGCCCAGCGTGATCGGCCGGCAAATGTCGAACGGGCCAATGAGGAGCGTCTGGCCGCGGATCGGACACGGACTCCGGAACAGGCCCGCATCCTGCGCGATCTCGAGCGCGATACCGACGATTACGATCGCTGAGGAAATAGCACATGAGGGATACGAAGCTGAAAGAGGTATCACTTTTCGCCCTTGGCGGGCTCATCATCGGAAGCATGCTCGGCATCCTCGCCACCGGTGGCTATGCGACATGGGCGAGGGGTGGCGAACTGAGCGGTGTCGGGTTCACGACGATCCTCGACTACCTGCCGCGATCCCGGGCTATGACCGCGGAGCCAATCCGAACGGCCGCGATGATCGGTAGCGAAATTGCCCTCCTTGGAATGGTGGCCGTGCCCGCAGTCGGGGTTCGGAAGGACTCCACGAGCCACGGATCGGCCCGCTGGGCGACCGAGGCTGAAATCGAGCGCGCCAAGCTGGTGTCCGACATCAAGAAGATGAACGGGCCGATCTTCGGCAAGCTGGGCAAATCGAAGAGCCAGGCCAGGCCTCTGACTTCCGTCGTGATCCCGCACAGTCCCATTGCGGCCCCGACCGGCGCGGGTAAGGGCGTGGGCATCGTCACGCCGACGCTTCTTACCTATCCGGGCTCGATCGTCTGGCTTGATATGAAGGGGGTGAACTACGAGGACACGGCCCGTCATCGCCAGTCGATGGGCGACCAGGTGTTCAAGTTCGCGCCCTCCGATCCGGATAGAAAAACCCACAGGTTCAACCCGCTGGATGACATGGTGGCAGCTCCCCCGGAATGTTGCTTCACCGAAGCCCGTCGGCTCGCCGCGTCGTTCATCACGATCCCGGGCGACTCGGCGCAGGGTTCCTTGGCGGCGCGCGCGACATATTAGTGGCCACGGCCCTGCTTTGCATCGAGCGCGGTACGCCGACGATTGCGGCGGTGCATGATGCGCTCTCACAGCCCGGAAAATCCTCCGCCAACCTCTTCAAGCTGGGCATGGAGGTGAAGTCCCGCGAGGCCACGTCGACCTTCGGCAAGTTCTCGGGACGAGACGAAAGATACCTGTCGGCCTACCTGTCGATCCTGATGGATGGCGGTCTCGGCCTCTGGGCCGACCCGGCGGTTCGCAACGTGACCGCCGCTTCCGACTTCAGGTTGCAGAGCCTGCGATCCCAACTCGCGTCGATCTACATCGTCATCCCGCCCAACGACATCGAGCCGCTGGCCTCCTGGTGCGTCTTCTCTTCCAGCAAACGGTCTCGATCCTCCAGAGAACGATGCCGGATCGCAAGAAGGGCGAGAGGTATCCGGTCCTGATGCTCCTCGACGAGTTCGCCACACTCGGCCGGATGGACAATCTCAAGAACGCCATCACCACGCTCCGGGAGTACGAGGTCCGGGTGATGATCGTCGTGCAGACGATCTTCTCGATGCGCGATCTCTACGGCAAGGACGGGGCCGGAACGTTCGTCGTCAACTGCGGGATGCAGATCTTCATGGGACCGGCCGACGAGGAGACACCGGACTACATCAGCATAGCGATCGGCGACTTCATCCCGAAAACACGGTCGAAATCACGGAAGAGGGGCGAGCTTGCGACCTCCTACTCCGAGCGTACGGAAAGCGCGCGACTGATACAGGCCGGAGCAGGTCCGGCTTCTCGGCGAAGAACAGATCGTCGCTCTGGTCCAGAATACGCCTCCGATCCTCGCGCACCGCGTGACCTACTGGCAAGACAGGGAGCTGAAGAAGCTCTACGAGGCGCAGAAGGAAGATTATCCCGATCCGCAGCAGATCGAACCCTACGATCCCGAGGAGCAGGATCCGGACGACGGGCCGCAACCCGATGGCCACGGTCCCGTCTATCCCACAACCCACGATGGCGGGGAGGCTGGAGAACAATCGGACGAAGACAGTCAGACGCAGGAAACGGCAGATGCGGAGGCCGATGATCCAATCGAGACGAACGAGGCGACGCCTGAAAGCGATGGTGATGCCCCCGCTACAGGCGACGAAACCGCGGAGTGCCCGGGCGATGTCGAGATGATGCTGAGGATCAGCGGCATCTGCGATGAATTGCGGGCAACGCTGGCAGGCGTTCGTCGTCCGGGCAATCCCTCTGACCCGCCTCCGGCAATTGAGGAGCCTGTAAAGGATACGCCTGCGAAATCCTAAACCAGCGGAACGCTGTCGCGTTTGCAGGAAGCGCTTAAAGGACTTGCCGACCGGGCAAAGATGAACGCGCAGGTCAGGCCGCCAGCGCCGGGATGAAGATCTGCAGGACGCCACGATGGCCCTCATGGCGTCCCGTCTGGATCCCGAGGTCGATGGTCGAGCGGGCGTAGTCGATCACATCGTCCCGGCTCAGATTGAGCCCGGCCCGCAGCACCATCATCGCCATCCGCTCCAGCGCGAGATGCGGGCTATCCGCGTGGATCGTGCTGATCGAGCCCGGATGGCCGGTGGTGATGGCCTCAAGGAAGTTGAAGGCTTCCGGGCCGCGTATATCGCCCAGGATCAACCGGTCAAGTCGCATCCTGAGCGCGCTTTCGAGAAGCCGGGCCGGGGACCGCTGCGAGTCCACCCGCCGGTCGGCCACGAGACTGACGGTATTGGGGTGCGGCAGGTGCAGCTCCGGCACCTCCTCGATCGTCACCATGGGCTCGCCGCGATCTGCCATCGCCGTGATCGCACGCGCAAGCGTGGTCTTGCCCGACGACGTGCCGCCCGAGACCAGCATGTTCAGCCTTAGGTCGACGGCGAGGCGCAGCAGGTTCGGCAGGTCGCCCGCGTCGGCCAGCGCGCAAAGTCGCGCCAGCCGCGCGCGGCGCTGAAGCTCGACATCAATCTCTTCGCCCAACAGGATGCCCACCTCGTCGACATCGAGGATGCGGGGGAGGTATTTGCGGATTGAGACCGAGACACCCTCCTCGATCGCCGGGGGCGCGATGACCTGCATCCGCATGGACTGACCGAAGACCTGGATGCGGCCGGAGACGATGGGGTTCTGGGGGCCAAGCCGGTTCCTGGTCTCGCCCGCCAGATGCGTGCCAAGCCGCTTGAGGCGGTCGGGCGGGATCGCACCGTCCCATATCCGCATGTTGGCCTGACCGGCATGCTCGACCCAGAAGCTCTGGTCGGGATTGATGACGACCTTGTTCAGGTCCTCGGATTTCAGCAGGGGGGCGCAGCGGCAAAAGGCCCTGTTCGGCGTAGCTGGCGGGATTGGCCGGCACGGTCACAGGACCAGATCCCGGTTCAGGACGACGGTGATGTAGGTGCCCTGGTCCATGTAGATCACGGGACCTGCCGACAGGTAGTCGCCCATCACGCCCTGCGCCGAGGTCGTGAGATCGTCGCCGACATCCCCAACCGTGTCGGAGGTCTCGCCACCGCTGTCGCGGTTGACGATGGCCTCGGGTGCCGCGCCCATCAGCGAGATCAATGCGGCCGACCCGAACCGCTGGCGGAACCGGGCATCGACCTGCCCGGACATCCCGAGCGCGTTCGAGCCGTAGCCGCCGAGTTCGACGCTGACGCCTTCGGGCGTCACCGCCCGGCTCCACGCCATCTGCACCCGGCCCTGCACCACCGAGACGTCGGAGTTGTACGATCCGATCAGGCGGATTCCCTTCGGCAGCAGGACGTTGGTGCCGTCATAGCTCGTCACGTCGTCGGTAACGACGGCACGGATCACGCCGGGCAGCTCGGTGCTGATCGTCGTCTCCAGCACGGCGTTCAGCGTCGTGCCTTGAACGATGGTGCGGTCGGGGGCGGCGATGCGCGTGGCGCGGGCGGTGTCGTAGGATCGGGTGCTGGCCTGCTTTATGAAGGACTCGTTGGAGGACAGGGCACGACCGGCGCCGCCGCCCGAGCCGCCGCCGGTTCCGCTGCCGCCCTTCGATCCGCCGCCCCCCTGTGATCCGCTCCCGCCGCGTGCGCTCGACGAGTCGATGACGATACCGTCCGACATGATCTGCGCCTCGGCGATCGCGGCCCGGCGCTGGCGCTCTTCTTCGAGGCCGGCGCGCGCAACGCGCTCCGCGTCGCTCATGCCGGTATCGCCGGCGGACATGTTGCGGGCCATTTCGGCAAGCTGGAGCTGGAAGCGTTCCTCGGCTTCCGCAGGCTCGCTGGCGAACGCCGCCTCCATCGCATCGCGCTCCTCCTGCAACAGCGCCGCCAGGTCGGCGTTGCCGCCCGGTGTTGCGAGAAGATCGGCGATCTGCCGTTCGAGATCGGCGATGCGGGCGCGATCGACGGCACCGCCATCGCCCGTGCCGGGGCTTTGCACGGCGGCGGGCGGCATCTGCGTCTGGGCGGGAGTCCCCGTATCGGGTTCGGCCACCCGGTCGAACGGCATTCCGGTATCGACGCCTGGTTGCCTGCGCGGTTGCTCTGCTCCCCGACCTTGGGCCGCTGGAAGCTGGTGTTTGCGGCCTTCGATCACGGTGACGGGCTGGTTGCGCCACCGGAATTATGGATGGCGATCGGGACGTTGTATCCGATCGCGCTGTGGAGACGGTCCCCGTTGTAGTGCCTACGCCAAGTCTCCAACTTTTCGCGGGCGTCGGCAAGCGTCAGGAACCAGTGTGCGTTCAGCCACTCCGATCGCAGCTTGCTGTTGAACGTGAGGAGGGATCGGGAAAGGCCCCCGCGGGGCGTTTCCCCCGACGGAACGTGAAGCCGTTGTCGGTGGGTTTGCCGGGCCGTGAGAAGTCCCGCGTGACGTAGTTGGCGTAGGCTTATAAATCGAGGGCCGAACGACCCGTTCGACGGAGATGAACTCGCTGCCGTTGTCCACTGCCCGGCAGGGCATTGCGCGGCAATGTCCCGAGAGGGCCCAATCGCTGCACATCCCGCGAACAAGTTCGCGCAACCGATCCCGCTGCCCGGCAGGGCATGCTCACATGCCCGAGAGGGCAGCTTCTGAGCTTTCGGCGGATGGCCGACGACATGGATTCCCCCAAGCCACGCCTCGATACGGTCGTCATAAACGAGGGCGTTTCGCAGAAGGCGAACCAGAGGTTCGACGGCACCGGCCGATCAGGCGGGAGGGTGCGCTGTCGAAGACGCTTGCATTCATTGCTGGGTATCTCAGCTCGGTTCAACACAAAGTTCACCACGGCCCGCCAGCCAGTCCGACTGCGGCTTGAAAATGTCCAGCCATAAGGGCGCACTCCATATTGACTCAATCTTCACACCCAGGCTCTAAGCTTCAGCAGCCGCACGCGCTCGGGCTGCGAGAAAATACCTGATACAATCACATATCTATATGAAACAGAACATGGCCTCATGCTCGACATAACATTGAAAAGATCTGGTTATCCATCGCGGCAGGTTGTGATAGCCGTATCGTCCATCGCGTATGTCATCGTCTTCTTTTTGCACCGAAAGTTCTTTCTGCTCGCAGAAGACGTAACCCAAATCTCCCTGGTACTCGTCGTGTCGGTCACGGCGTCGCTCGCTTTCAGCTGGGTCGATTACCGCCGATTCGGCGACATCTTCCGCCGTCTTGCGCGGCTATCCGCGATCGGCGTGCTCGCCTATCTGCTTTTCGAACCCGTTGACATGACCCTGGCCGTCGATGGGGCGGACCGGCTGCATCGCCTCATAACCTACAGTTACTGGCCTGCTGTTGCGTTTGCCGTGGTCGGGGCTTTCCGGCCGTCGATGGCCTATGCGCCGGCAATGTTCCTCCTGCTGAGCCGGGAGGCCGCCCCGGAGATATCAGGCTACAATATTTCCACGCTGGACATTCGGTACATGATGGACATGGCCATGTTCCTGGGCATTTCCGCGAGTATTCTGGGCCTCCTGAAGCTGTCCAGATCACCTATCCGCCTCAATGACGATGAGACGGAAATTCTCGAGCAATGCCTCGCGTTTTCGGCGATCGGCATGCATCTTGCGAACTATCTGTGGTCGGGATATGCGAAATTCGCACTGGGGCCGACGCCCGCGACCTGGGTTCTCGAAAACCCGACGGCAAGCTCCATTCCGATGGCCATCTACAAAGGAGTCTCGCCGATCGGCCAGTGGCCCACGTTAACACAGAATGTCTACGAGGCCTTTTCGCTCTTTGCCCCGATCAGCAATTTCGGCGTGGCTTTCATTCAGTTGGCGGCCGGCATAGTGGTGTTCCGCATAGTTATTCTCCGTTTCGCGACGCTTTTCTACGATGCTCTGCATATCGGCATCTATGTATTCGGCGGTCTGTTCTTCTGGCCGTGGGTCTGGAACAATGTATCCGTCCTTTTCGCGATAAGAGGCAAGACAGATGCGGATGTATCGCTTTACCCCCGCCTTTGCTGCATCGCGGTGATGGCCCTTGGCTTCTCCAGCAAACTCGGTGACGCGGCATTCCTCGCATGGTTCGACACGACAAGAGTACGTGCGGCCACCATAGAGATACACGACGGGTCCACCAACGAATGGCTTCCGCTACCGACTTCCTACTTTCTCAGCCATTCCTATGCCATGTCCCACGGTTATTTCGGTCATGCCGTTCGGGACGGACATTTTTCGCCGAGCGTAGGAGGAACCAAGTTCTATGATCAGTTTCTTCTTCGCAACGTATGTAAACTACCTGAGGATCATGGCCGGGTCGAATCACGACAGGATTACGACGTCAGATTACAGGTCCTTGAGCGTTTCCTCCGAGCGCATCACGACAAGATGCTCGCGCGTGCGGACGCGGAGGGGCACGCATCGATCTATCTTCGCGGTCATCACCATCCCTCGAATCCGTTGTCCTTTTCTGGTTTCTCGGCGTTGGACCTTCGGGATGTAGACGCATACCGCTATCTGGACATCTCTGCATGTCTCACTATGTCTGATGGGCGGGTACGCGAACAAATTGTCAAGCGAGACGAACATATTGTTCAGATAGATAGGCCAAACAAATGACTTCGATCGATCCGATCTACGTCGTCTATGACGGCGAATGTCCGTTTTTCTCAAACTAGCTTCCAGACTCATAACCAGTAACGCCTTTATCCCCCAAACGAAGCAGCGGTCGGCCATCGTAGTCCGTAGGTGTCGGATCGGCGCACTTGTCTGCCGTGGGCGCTATTGAGTAGAAAGCGCATCATCTGGACAACCGGGAGGGGCTTCCAGCGAATGTGAGGTGAGGTTCTTCCTGCC
>JBBQDX010000206.1:0-8148 GCA_038320125.1 Rhodobacterales bacterium
CGCCCTCGTCATATCCCTTCGTCCTCAGGACATACCTCAGTTCACTGTTCATTTTTCCGGCCCAGCTCAGTCCCGGTTGGCGCGAAGTATGCGGAAACTTTTCCAGCAATCCGCAGAATTACCGAGCGACAACGCCGGAACTCGTGATAGCAAAATGGTACCCGCACATTCGGCGACGACCGTGCGGACCATATTTCTGGGAGGAAACCATGACGACCATCACCCGCCACCTTTGCATCTCGACCGCCGGTGTCGTCGCCTTGGGTCTTCTGCCGACGCTCGCCGCCGCCGAGACGAAACTGAAATGGGCACATGTCTATGAGTCGAGCGAGCCGTACCATACTTGCGCGGTGGCCGCGAACGAGCCTCTGATGGCATCCACGGATGGGCGCTTCGGGATCGAGGTGTTCCCGGCTTCGTCGCTCGGCAAGGAGGAGGACATCAACGAGGGATTGGGCTTCGGAACCGTGGACATCATCTATACCGGTCAGCTCTTCGCGGGTCGCGCCTATGGTCCGATCGCCATCGGCGGCGCGCCGTTTATGTTTCGCGATTACGACCACTGGGACCAATACCGTAACTCTGACCTCTTCGACGAGTTGGCGCAGGGTTATACTGACGCCACTGGCAACCATATTACCGCGATGACCTATTACGGCGCGCGACATGTTACCTCGAACAAACCGATCCTCGTACCCAGCGATATGGAGGGGTTGAAGATCCGCGTGCCGAACGCCCCCCTCTACATGATGTTTCCGGAGGCCGTCGGCGCCAATCCGGCGCCCATCGCCTTCGCGGAGGTCTACCTCGCGCTCCAGCAGGGCACGGTCGATGCGCAGGAGAATCCGCTGCCAACGATCCAGGCGAAGAAGTTCCATGAGGTGCAAAAGGACATCAACCTTACCGGGCACATCACCGACGCGCTTCTGACGATCATTGGCGGTCCGGCTTGGGATGCGATGGATGAAGCGGACAGGGAAGCGCTCTCGAAGGTCACGGAAGATGCAGCCGTGTGCGCCACCGACGCCATCATCGAGGCGGAGAGCGAGCTGGTCGAATGGTTCCGCGGCGAGGGGGTGCAGGTGAACGAAGTCGATCGCGGTCCATTCATCGAGGCCGTCCGGGCAGTGCATAACGGTCCGTCGGCAACCTGGGACCAAGCGACCTACGACCGCTTGCAGGCCATCGAGTAGAACTCCCACCCCCCCGTCGAGCCACGGGATGGCGGCCGACACTTCCCCGACCCGAGGCTGGAGGGCGCCAGATGCGTGTGCCGGACCCCAGAGACCTTCGCCGCGAAGGCGATACCGTATACCGCAGTGACGTGGAGCCCGTGGCTCCGCTCGCGCTCGACGAGGACGTCATCGACCTGTCGGATCTTCACTGGACCGACGCCGTCGTGCTTGTCCTCTTCTGGGTGCTGGCGGGTGTCGTCTTCCTGCAGTTCTTCACCCGCTACGTCCTCAATGATTCCGTGGCTTGGACCGAGGAGATCGCGCGTTACCTGCTGATCGGCGTCACCTTCGTCGGCGGGATCATGGCCACCCGCAAACAGAGCCACATTGCTGTCGAGTTCGTCTACCGTTGGATCCCCCGCACCGGCCGTCGGATCGCACAAACTGCAATCGACCTTGCGACGACAGCGTTCTTCATCGCGATGACGGTGCTTTGCGCGCAGATTGCGGTGCGGACCGGGCAGTTCATGGTGTCGATCGACGTACCAAAGTCGTTGATTTACTGGACCGTCACGGCGGCCTTCGCGTGCATGGCGGCCTATGCCGCATGGAACACATGGCGACACCTGGCGGACGGCACGTCCCGCCTTATCGACCCTGAAACGCACAACCAGCCCCTTCGGGCCTTGGATTAGGAACGACGTCATGGACATCATCTGGCTGTTCGTGATGCTGTTCGGAATGCTGGTGGTCGGCGTGCCCGTCGCCGTGGCCTTGGCCGGATCGTCGGCTTTCTTCATCCTGTTCAGCGGTGCCACGCCGCCGATGGTGGTGGCGCATCGGATGATCAACGGCGTCGACAGCTTCCCGCTACTTGCGGTTCCGTTCTTCATCCTGGCGGGCAACCTGATGAACACGGCCGGGATCACCGAGCGGATATTCAACTTCGCTTTGGCGGGGGTGGGATGGATGCGGGGCGGGCTCGGCCATGTCAATGTAGGCGCAAGCGTCATCTTCGCGGGCATGTCGGGCGCGGCGGTGGCCGATGCCGGCGGGCTCGGCGCCATCGAGATCAAAGCGATGCGGGACGCGGGCTACGACGTGAAGTTCGCGGTCGGCGTTACCGCCGCCTCCTCGACCATCGGGCCGATCATTCCGCCCTCGCTGCCGATGGTAATCTACGGCGTCGTTGCGGGTTCCAGCATCGGGCAGCTCTTCGTGGCGGGTTTCGTGCCCGGACTTCTGATGGCGGTCGCGCTGATGATCATGATCGCGATCATGGCACGCACCCGCGGTTTCGGCCGGGATCAGGCCTTCGACTGGTCGGTGCTCGGGTCGAGTTTCCGGCGCGCGTTCCTGTCGCTTCTCACGCCGGTCATCATCGTGGGCGGAATCCTGTCGGGCGCGTTCACGCCGACCGAGGCAGCGGTGGCAGCCTGCGCTTGGGCGTTGTTCCTCGGCCTTGTCGTCTACCGCACCCTGACCCTGCCGCGCTTCCTGCGCGTGAGCTTCGACACGATCGAGACCACGGCCGTCGTCCTCCTCGTCGTGGCCGCAGCATCGATCTTCGCCTGGATACTCACATCCAACCGCGTGCCGGAGCAGTTCGCGGCCGGGCTTCTGCTCGTGTCGGACAAGCCTTGGGTCATCCTGATCCTGATCAACCTGATCCTGCTGGTGGTCGGCTGCTTCATGGAGACGGTGGCAGCGATAACGATTATGGTTCCGGTCCTGCTGCCGATCGCGGTGGCGATCGGGATTGACCCGGTGCATTTCGGGGTGATCATGGTGCTCAACCTGATGCTGGGATTGCTGACGCCGCCGGTGGGCATGGTCCTCTACGTACTGGCGCGGGTCGCGAAGATCCCGTTCGAGCAATGTGTGATCGGCACGGCACCGTTCCTCATCCCGCTTGTCATCGTCCTGGGCCTCGTCACCTTCGTCCCGACGCTGACGATGTGGCTCCCAACACTCATCTACCGCTGAGGGCGAATGATCATTCCACTCGATACCATCTCCGGATTCTGCCGGGCCGTCCTATCCGCCGTGGGCGCGGACGAGGAGACCGTTCGCGACTGCACCGCGTCGATGATGCATGGCACGGTCCATGGCGTAGACAGCCACGGCGTCCGGCTTCTGGGCCACTATGCGAAGGCCTTGCAGGGCGGCCGGCTGAACAAGGCGCCGAAGCTCATGTTCACGCGCACGCGCGCCGGATCCGGGATGCTGGACGGCGACGATGCACAAGGCGCGCGCGCCACCTATGCGGCGATGGACCATGCCTGCGATCTGGCGTCGGAGGCGGGAATGGGGGCCGTGGGCATCACGAATTCCTCCCATTTCGGACCGGCAGGCGCCTACGCGATGCGGGCGGTCGAACGAGGGATGCTGGCCCTTGTCACCTGCAACTCCGACAGCTTCGTGCGCCTCCATGACGGTGCCGAACGGTTCCACGGCACCAATCCGCTCTCGATCGTCTGCCCGACGGATGGCTATCCGTGGCTGCTCGATATGGCCACCAGCGCCGTACCCTACAACCGGGTCGAACTTTATCGTTCCACCGGTGCAACCCTGCCTGAGGGGGCCGCCTCCGATGCGGAGGGCGCGGACACGACCGATCCGAACCTGGCCGAGATGCTGGCTCCCCTGGGTGGCGCCTTCGCCTTCAAGGGCGCGGGGCTCGGAGGCGTGGCTGAGGTATTGTCGGCAGTGCTCACCGGGATGACGCTCTCGCCCGACGTCGCTCCCATGGGCGGCGACGATTTCTCGACCCCCCGCAAGCTCGGAGCCTTTGTTCTCGCGATCGATCCTGCTGCGTTCGCAGGCGTCGAGGCCGTCCGCGCTGGCATGACCCGCTACCTCACGCTGCTGAGGTCCTCGCCCGCGCGCCCCGACACCCGCGTCCTTGCGCCGGGCGACCGGGAATGGGCCGTAGCGCGGGATCGCCGCGAGAATGGCGTGACGCTCGACCCGGTAACCGCCCAGACTTTCGCGGCTCTCGCGCAGACGTTCGACCTGGCATCGATCGCCCCATCCTGACGGCGCGGCGTCACGCTCGGCCTGCCTTCGACGAGGTTTGGCTGACCGTTTGAACGTCAAAGGCCGCTTGTTGTCAGCCTTCGGGATTTTTCGATTCCGATCCGATCGTCTCAGGCAGGTTCAACGCCTCTTTGCATCGAACAAAGAAGCGCATCCTCATATCGGGATCGAGACCACTCGACTGCTCGTCCGATTTGACGTCGATGCACGGAGCACAGGACCGGTGTCGTTGTCTAGACCACTCTCGTCGCTAACTTCTGGCCGCGCGTCCCATCCTCGTAGCATATCCGAGGGCGGCAATCATGTTTACGTGATTGGCCCGACCGGTGCCGGCGATGTCGAAGGCGGTTCCGTGATCGACCGAGCAACGGTCGATCGGCAAGCCGAGCGAGACGTTCACGGCCGTGTCGAAGGCGACGAGTTTGATGGGGATGTGACCCTGATCGTGATATTGTGCGACCACTAGATCGAAGGCCCCCTCGTAGGCGCGATGATAGACGGTGTCAGCCGAGATCGGACCGGTCACGTCAATCCCCTCCTGCCGCGCCGCCTCGACAGCCGGGCGGATGTTGCGGACGTCTTCGGTGCCGAACAGACCGTTCTCGCCGCAATGGGGATTGAGGCCGGCCACGGCGATCCGCGGCGTCGCCATTCCCATTCGGCCGAAATGACGGTGGCCGGTGCGGATCGTGTCCAGCACCCGCTGCGTCGTGACCTGGCCGATTGCGTCAAGTAGCGAGACGTGAGTGGAGACGTGGAGAACGTTGAGACGCTCGGAGGCTAGGAGCATCCACGAACTCAGCGTTCCGGTGAGATGCGCAAGCATTCCCGTATGGCCGTCGTGATGATGGCCGGCGGCATTGAGTGCCTCTTTGTTGATCGGCGCCGTCACAATGCAGGCGGCCTTGCCTGCCCGCGTCATATCCACCGCGCGGGAAATGTAGCGGAACGCAGCTTCTCCGCACGCCGGGTCAAGGACACCGAACCGGCCGGGCAGCCCGTCCGTGGCAACGTGGTCGGTGCGGAGACCGTCGCCCTGCGCGTCCGGCTCGAGCAGGGGCAGCGCGATTCCGCAAACCCTGGACGCCCGATCCATCGTATCCCAATCGCCGACGACGATCGTCGAGCGACGTGTTGCCGCATCGAGTCCAGTCAGAGCTTTCACCGTCACCTCCGCGCCGACGCCGGAGGGGTCTCCCATGGTGACGACGATGGACGTGTTCATCGGGATGTCCTCCAGCCCAACAGCGCGGTATCAGTAGTTCAGGCGGGAACTGCCGTCCGCAGGTGTGCCCCGGTATGGCATGTCGTCCTACGCGGGGACAGATCCCGCCACGTCAATAGTTTTGCTGCAACAGGATGCGATGACCGGATATCCCCATATGCCGACCGTCCTCATCGTGGCGGACGACCTCACCGGCGCGCTGGACTCCGCGGTCGCCTTCGCCGGTAACGGGCGCCGGATCGCGGTCGCGCGCGGAGTGGACCAGATCGCGGCTGCCCTGAGGAGCGAACCGATGGTTCTCGGCGTCGATATGGCAAGCCGGGAGGGGAACGCCGCAGATGCGGTGGCAGGTATCGAAACGCTCGCCCGCGTCCTGCCGCTAGGGAAGATCCCTTCGATCATAAAGAAGGTCGATTCCCGGCTGAAAGGCCATGTCAGGGCGGAGGTGGAGGCACTGCACCGTCTGTCGGATCGTACGCGCGTCGTTGCCGTTCCGGCGATCCCCGGAATGGGTCGCCTGCAAATCGGCGGATTTCTAACCGGATATGGGATCGAGGATGCGATCGACCTGACGGATCGACTCGGCTTCAGCGTCGAGATCCCCGATGCCGAGACGGACGATGCACTGGACGGTATCGTTCGTGCCGGAGATGCAGCCACGCTCTGGGTCGGCGCGCGAGGTCTTGCATTCGCTCTGTCCCGCCATCGCTTCCGGACGTACGCGCCCACACCTCTGCTGCTGACCGGGCCGATCCTCTTCGCCATCGGATCGCGCGACCCTGTCACGTCGGCCCAGGTTGCCCTCCTCCAGAGGCAGGTCCACTCCGCGCCTGACGGTGCCGTGCCCGAAGGCGCAGCGGATAAGGTGCTAGATATCGTCGCAATGACGGATGGTGGAGGGGGGCGCTCCGCGGCGGCGGCGGGAGCTTCCTTCGCGGACAGTATCGCCGCCAGAATGAACGACACGCATCCGATGACCCTGCTGGCCTCCGGCGGCGAGACGGCAGCGGCGATCCTCAACCGCCTCAATGTCAAGGTGCTCGACGTCGAGGCAGAGATCGCGCCCGGCGTGCCGGTATCAGTTGCGGCGGTTCCATGGGGCCGGATGCGGATCGTCACGAAGTCCGGAGGTTTCGGCCCGCCCGATTTGCTCCGACGTATCGCGGAGGGACTGTTGCATTGTTCCAAGATTGGAGAAATTCGACCGCTATAGTGGCTGCACGGAACGGCGTTGTTGCGCAACTCACGTTTGAGGCGTGACTTCCCTTTTGCCCATTGATGTCAGGCCATGCGGACGATCTCGGCGGTGCCGAGTGCGTTGAAGCGGTTGATGAGGGCGACGCGGATCTGGATTTCGGCGGTTTGGCTGTCGGGGTGTCTTGCAGCGATGCGCTCGCCGAAGGCCTTTAGGCAGCGCATTTTCGTCTCGATCCGGCTCCGGGCGTGGTATCCGGTCCAGCGCTTCCAGAATGCCCGGCCGTAGTGCCGAGTGGCGCGCAGGGTTTCGTTTCTGGCAATCGCGGCCGGGCAGTCCTCTTTCCAGGGGCGCCCGTTCTTGCGGATCGGGATGATCGGAGTGGCCTGGCGGTCGAGGATGGCTGTGTGGCAGCGGCGCGTGTCATAGGCACCGTCGGCGGTCACGGTGCCGATCGCTTCACCCTCGGGGATCTGCTCGAGCAGGTCCGGCAAGACCGGACTGTCGCCATCGCTGCTGGAGGTAAACTCCACCGCCCTGATGTCGGAAGTGGCCGTATCCATGGCCAGATGGACCTTGCGCCATTGCCGGCGGCCCTGAACGCCGTGCTTGCGCGCCTGCCACTCGCCATCACCCAGAAACTTGATCCCGGTGCTGTCCACCAGCAGGTTCAAGGGGCCATCTGCGCGTCGATACGGGATCTGAACCGCCAGTGTTTTCTGCCGCCGACACAAGGTCGTATAGTCCGGCACATCCCACTCCAGGTTCGCCAACTTCAACAAGCTGGCCACCATGCCGGTCGTCTGCCGCAACGGCAGCTTGAACAGGACCTTGATCCCCTCTTGTCTTATGCATTCTCCAGCTCCTGGTGCATTATGGGAGTCGCCACGCGGATTGCGCATGTTCGCGCGGTGGCGGGGGATAGATCGTATCCCTCTTGGTCGTAGAGGACCGTTCCCGAGTAGGGTCGCCCCCGCCTTTTCTTCAGACCTGAACGGATACTTGGGCGTGAGGCCCGCATGACAAGACGAGGTGGAGGGAAGTTACGATGCAAGATGCGATCGGCGTGGACGTATCAAAGGACCATTTGGATGCCTGTCATGCAGGAACCGGGGCCCACCGACGGTTCTCCAACAATACGACAGGGCTGACGACTCTGTGCCGATGGGCGTCCGAACAGGACGGTGCTGCCATCGTGTTCGAAGCATCCGGAGCCTATCACCGTGACCTCGAACGCAGCTTGGCGCGTCGGGGCCTGACTTTCGCCAAGGTCAATCCGCGCCAGGCCCGCAGGTTCGCCGAAGCGATCGGCCAAGTCGCCAAGACCGACAGGGTGGATGCCGCAGTCCTCGCCAGGATGGGGGTTGCGCTACAACTGTGACCTGCCCCCCGGAAGTTCCCTCAGTCTGATGTAGAGTCTGCCCAACCTGTAGGAGCAGACAAGATGAGGAAAAGTCGTTTCACCGAGGCGCAGATTATCGGGATGATCAAAGAACAGGAGGCGGGACTGCCGA
>JBBQDX010000207.1:0-8137 GCA_038320125.1 Rhodobacterales bacterium
CCGTGACCGAAGCTTGCGATCGCTGTATCGCCGCTCGGACGGCGTGCGTGGTCTTGGCGCTGCCATGCAGTATTTGTCCCATAGAGCATCCTTCTCGGCCGCTCTCGGCAGAATGCCACCACACCAAGGGACTGAACAGCTAGAGATCCCGATGGGCGACTGGGGTTGTGACGCAGCCGGGGCTGCACGCTGCGACCGTCGTGAGGCAGGCGGCGGGGAGCCCCGGCGGTGAGTTCAGCATGACCGGGTCAGGCTGCGCGGTCACCGGAGATCGAGGCGACGGATATCTCAGCCATCAGCAGTTCTGCCCTGATCCGCCTGACCAGGCGCTGGATGCTCCCGAGGCTTGCCAGCGGCCCGTGCTGCGCGGTTAACCTCTTTTCAACCTCTCTTCGATTGCGAGAGCCGTCGTCCCGGATCGATTGTTGGCCGGACCCGGATGTCCGAGGCGCAGGGGGCGAGACGGGAAGGCCTCTTGGGAACAGGTTTCTTCCGTCGACAGGAGCGTCGGTGAACCTGCTCGGGAGCAGGGGCCTGGGCGATCGTATTGGCCTTGGTCAGCCCAGGGGTCTTGCCTGTCTCGATGCCGTTCCGATTGCCGTGGCCGCGTCTATCAACACGGTGACCAGGTTCGGCCTGCTCATTGCGGATAAGAGCGCCTAACGAAACCGATCAGTGTCTCGTGGAGTCCACCGGCATGAGACATGAGCTTGTGACGGACGAGATGTGGGCGATGGTGGCGCGGCTGCTGCCGGACGAGCCGGCCAAGCCGAAGGGCGGGCGTCCGCGCGTGCCGGATCGGGAGGCGCTTCGGGGGATCGTGTTCGTGCTACGCACGGGCATTCCTTTGGAGATGTTGCCGCGCGAGGTGTTAGGCTGCTCGGGCATGACCTGCTGGCGGCGGTTGCGGGACTGGCAGGCGGACGGGGTGTGGGACCGGCTTCACCGTACTCTGCTCGAACGCCTCGAGCGGGCGGGGGAGTTGGACTGGTCCCGCGCTTCCTTGGAGGCCGCTGCCATCGGGGTAAAAAGGGGGGTGCGGCAACGGGGCCGACCCCGACGGACCGGGGGCGTGCGGGCACGAAGAGGCACTGCGTCACGGATCGCCGCGGCACACCGCTCGGCCTGACCATCACCGGTGCCAACCGTCACGACAGCATGGCACTTGCGCCGACCCTCGACGCCATCCCGGGGGTGCGCTCGGGCCGACGGGGTCGGTCGCGCAGACGTCCCGACAAGCTTCACGCGGACAAGGCCTGCGACCATCGCCGATGCCGCAGCGAGTGCCGTGCCCGCTCGATCGCGCCCCGCATCGCGCGCCGCGGCGTCGAGACCTCCGCCAAGCTCGGACGACACCGCTGGGTGGTCGAGCGCACCTTCGCGTGGTTCAGTCAGTTCCGCCGCCTCGCCACACGCTACGACCGGCGCGCCGACATCCACATGGCCCTCACAAAGCTCGCTACCGCCATCACCTGCATGAACCAGATAAGGCGGTTCTGTTAGGCGCTCTTAGTGCTATCCGCTCGACCGGATCGGCGACGGCCCGCAACCTCTTCCCCGTGTCCCGCACCGCCGGATCGAGTTTGTGCCGACCGGGAAGCCGTTCGGCCGGTGTCCGTGGCTTGTCCCAGGTCTCGTGGACCTTCGCCCCGACCCGGTGCTTCGATTTCGGCTTGAACGACGGATGGCGGAGATTCGCCTGCAAGCGGGAGGCGGCCTAAAGGCGGTTCAGGCACCTCAGCGCACCTACACCCTCGAGCCGCCCGTTGCCGCCCGTAGTCGACAAGGCGTCGACAAGGCGTCGAACAACCGCACCGTTCTTCTGTCTACCCAAGCCTGGTCGTTCTTCCTGCAGGCTCGGGATCGGGTCACCACCAAGCCAGCACCACCAAGCCAGCACCGCCAAACCAGCACCGCCAAACCAGCACTGCCAAACCAGCACCGCCAAACCAGCACCGCGGCACCAGGGAACGACTTCGCCCTTCATGAAGGTGCTGTCGTTGTCGAAGTCGATGCCCTTCGGTGGGAAGGGGAACATCGTCATTGCGCTCCGGATGGCCGCGATAACCAAGGCGGCGCTGCGCGTGACAAGGGGCACGCATTCCGTCCAACCGGTCGCGATGTCCGTCAAGACGAGCGTCTGGATGAACGAGCCCGCCACGCTGGTGCTGCCGTGCGCCCCGAAGTCTGCCTTGCCGGAGTCTGCCTCGCCGAAGTCTGCCTCGCCGAACCCCTGCTCTGGATCGTTCCAGTCGTTGAAGGTGCGGATGGGAACCCTCGCGGCGGATCGCGGAACCCATGCCCGCCCGCCGCCGGCGTCCGGACTGCGCCGCGATCCGGGCCTCGCAGAGCAGGCGGTCGATGGTGGCCGGGCTGACCCTCAGGAGCAACTGACGCAGCTCCTCTCGATCTTCGGCGACGCCATGCCGGATCGCGGCAGGCAACAGCAGCGGGATCATCTCCTTCAGCCGCTTCGAGCAGAGCCGATCCGACAGGTTCCACAGCGCCAGCAACGCCGCCTCGACGTCGGGGCCATAGGCAGGCCGCCGGTCGCGCCGAGGCTTCGCAGGCACCGGTCTTCGCGCCAACAGACGGATGGCGTGCTTGCGGTGAGACCCGGTCAGCGCGACGAACTCGTTCAGGATGCGTCCGCGTTCTGCGCGCGCGCTGCTCCGATACCGCTCGCCGGTCACCAGTGGCAGTTCCGCGCGCGTCGCCATGCCGATCCTCCGAACCAAGCCCGCTCCACCCAAAACAAACCTCGAGCGAAGCTGACCGGATCAGCTTCCGGTAACAGTCTTGGTGAGGCAATGTGCACGGGCCGGACCCGGCAATTTTGCCGACGCGCCGCACGGCGCCATCTGGAAGCAGACCATCGACCGGAGAGGCTGGCCCGCCGGCAAGACCGAGGTCTTCGCCGACTTCTCCGGCACGGGGCTCGCACCCGATGGGGCCGTCTGCGACGCCGAGGGCAACGCCTGGGTCGCGCAGTGGGGCGCCTGGCGCGTCGCCTGCCACGGGTCGGACGGGCGGTTCATCCGGTCGCTGTCCTGCGGTGCGGCGCGTGTAACCTGTCCGGCACTCAGCAGCGACGGGTTGCGGCAGATGTTCGTGACCTCGGCTGCGAGCGACCTGCCCGACGGCGACATGGCGTATCATTTGGGCGGCGGGCACACCTCGATCGCCGACAGGGACGTCAGCGGCATGGCGGAGCGCAGGGTGGTCCTGTGAGGCGCGCGCCCGGATGGAGCGAACACCGGGCATCCGCCGGTATCCCCTGCCCTGACCCGAGGAGACCGGGTGGGGGACGCGCGGCGCATGGCGGACTTCGAGCCGACCTGGGGGCGGATCGGCGAGGTCGCATGGGGCCGGCGCGAGCCCGCCTGAGAAACTGGCGCCGGGGGACTGTCGCCGGGAGTGGCTCGACTGCGCCTTCGATGTGCCTGACGGGGCGGGGCTGCGCATCGTGCCGGGCAGGCCCCTGGGCAGGCCGCCTCGCCGGCTGCCCGGCCGCCATGCCGACGCAGGACGCGGAGGGCCACCCGCGCGGCTTCGTCTCGCCGGCGGCACGACTGCCGCATCCATGCGGGATGTCGTGACGATGCGGCGACAATGGCCGGATGGCGGGCGGAACGCCATGACAGCCGGGTGGCGGCCTGCCAGATTGACAGACCGCCAGACCAACAACGAATACTGCTGCCACGACACGGCGGCGCGATGTGCCCCCGCCGCGCGCGACGCCTTTGCGACTGGCCGCGGCACCGCTTCCGGACGGCGGATGCGTTCAATGCCGCCCGGACCGGCGTCTTGTGGTCGACGGCCTGCGACGATTTCGCGCGAGCCGACCTGCCGCACCCGACCGTCAGGGAGTCGGACCCGGCGCAGGCGCTGGCGTTCCGCTGCTTCTCCTCCGCTCGGGTTGCGCGCGCCAACGCGGCCCGGATCGCCGCCATCCGGACCGCGTTCCCACGCGGCGATTCCGCACGCCTGCATGGGCCGCGACGCCGATGTCGATCCCGACGACCTCGGGGCCGGCATCGAAATCGCTCGTTCGGACAGCTCCCCACTCGGTTTCCCGCCGGACCGGGTGCCGGAGGGCGAACGGCATGCAGTCCTGCGGCAGGGCGACCCGGATTTGCCGTCATTCCACCGCGACCTCTCCCGCGCGGTTGGAAGCGGCGGGTGGCGGATCATAGAGCGGCAGGCCGGGCTGGTGACAGGGCTCCGCGCGCCCCCCCGGACCGAGGTCAGACCGCCGGGCGGACGGGGGTTTCGGACATCGCCATGCGCTCGCCCAGCTCGATCATCCGGTTGGCGAAGCCCCATTCGTTGTCGTACCAGCCGAACACCCGGATCAGCCCGCCCTCCGACACGCGAGTCTCGCCCGCCGCCTGGATGAAGCTTTCGGGCCGGCCCCGCAGGTCGGACGACACCAGAGGCCCGGTCTCGACGCCGATGACGCCGCCGGCCCTCGCCAGGCTGGCGTTCACCTCCGACACCGTCGCCGCGCGCCCCGGCAGGAACACGAGGTCGACCGCCGAGACGCTCGCCACCGGCACCCGCACCGACTGGCAGGGCACGCGGCCGGCAAGGTGCGGCAGCACCTGGTCCACCAGCTTGCCCGCGCTCGTCGTGGTCGGCACCATCGAGAGGGCCGCGGCCCGGCTGCGCGCGAGGTCGGAGCCGCCGCGCGCCATGTCCACCGTCGGCTGGCTGCCGGTATAGCAGTGGATCGTCGTCATCGACCCCGCCACGACGCCGAAGGCCCGGTCGAGCGTCGCCAGAAGCGGCGCCACCGCGTTCGTCGTGCAGGAGGCGTTCGAGACGATCCGGTGCGAGGGCGCCAGCAGGGCGTCGTTCGCCCCAAGCACGATCGTCGCGTCGGCGACGGCGGACGGCCCCGACATCAGCACCCGGCGCGCGCCCGCGAGCAGCCCGCGCTCCACTTCCGGGCGGGTGCCTGCGTGGCCGGTGCATTCCATCACGAGATCGACGCCGCCCAGCGACAGGGTCCGCAGGTCGGGCGTGCAGTGAAAGGGGATGGCCCGGCCGTCGATCACGAGGGCATCGTCCCGCGTCTCCACCGTGCCGGCCCAGGGCCCGAAGACGCTGTCGTAGCGGAACAGGTAGGCGCAGGTCTCGAGCGGTGCGATGTCGTTGATCCCCACCACGTCGAAATCGCCGGCGCCCCGCAGATGCGCGCGCAGGATCGACCGGCCGATCCGGCCGAACCCGTTGATGAAGACCTTCATGCGACCGGGTAGACCCCGCCCGGCCACGCGTCCCCCGCAGTCATGCATCGGGCATGGACCGCAACCGATGGGGTCGGCACCGGATCGGCGTGCCGTCCCCCGGCGACGTTGTGGCCGTCCTGCCGCCGGGCCTCGGGATGGCGCCCGGCGTCATCCTGTCCGATCCCGGCACACGGCCTGTCTTTGCAGGGTCCGGAGGATGTCCTGTCCCGACGCGTCGCGGAGCGGCAATCTCCGCGAGAGACGATCGACAAGCGCCGGGCAAAGTGTCCGAGGTTCCGCAAAAGGCCGCAGGCCCGGACCCCGCACGCCCGTCCGGACATCGCCGTCGCTCATTCTTCCACCCTCCGCGGACCCAGATAAGCCCGCCGCCGGGGCCATTGTCAAAGCGGCAGGTGTATCGACACATCTCCGCCTTTCCCGAGATACGCGCGCCGGCGTCGTGCCGGTCCGCGGCCCGCACCGCGTCGCGGATGCAGGGAAGGCAGAGGGGCCAGGTCAGTCGCAGGATCGACGCGCAACCGGCCAGCCGGCGGTGCAGCGGTTCATGGGAGGGGCCCGCGCCGGCGACGCGTCAGCGGCTTCGCCGGCGTGCCGCCCGGCCGCGGTGGCTCACCAGGCGCCGTGGCAGTGCTTGAACTTCTTGCCGGAACCGCAGGGGCACAGATCGTTGCGCGACGGGTCGCCCCAGGTGGCGGGGTCGTCCCCGACGAAACCGGGGGCGGCGGCGGTGGCCGCAACGGCTGGCGCGGAGGGGGCCGCCACGGCGGGCGCCGCCTCCGCCGCCGCGGGCGCGGCATCGGCGCTGCCGGCATCGGCGCCAGCGCGGCCGGCGCGCTGCTGCGCCACCATCTGCTCGATCATCTTCTTCTTCTCGTCCTCCGACAGCGGACGCACACGGGCGAGCTTCTTCGTCACCTCGATGCGCAGGCTGTCGAGCATGCTCTCGAAGAGCTGGAAGCCCTCGGTCTTGTACTCGTTGAGCGGATCACGCTGGGCATAGCCGCGAAAGCCCACCACCGAGCGCAGGTGCTCCAGCGTCAGCAGATGCTCGCGCCATTTGCCGTCGATCGTCTGCAGCAGGAACTGCTTCTCGATCTGGCGCATCTGATCGACGCCGAAAGCTTCCTCCTTCTCGGCCATCACCTTGTCGGTGGCCTCGTAGAGCCGCGTCCGCACGACCTCCTGATCGACGCCGTCCTCGTCGGCCCAAGCGATGACCGGGGCCTCGACGCCCAGGGTCTCGATGGCGGCGGCGTAGAGGCCCTGCGCGTTCCACTGGTCGGCGTAGCTTTTGGCCGGCATGTACTGGTCCACCAGATCGTCGACGACCTGATGGCGCATGTCCTGCGCGATCTCGCCGATATCCTCGGCTTCCATGATCTCGAGGCGCTGCTCGAAGACGGCCTTGCGCTGGTCGTTCATCACGTCGTCGAACTTCAGGAGCTGCTTGCGGATGTCGAAGTTGCGCCCCTCGACCTTGGCCTGCGCGCGCTCCAGCGACTTGTTCACCCAAGGGTGCACGATCGCCTCGCCGTCCTTCATGCCCAGCGTGTTGAGCACCTTCTCCAGACGCTCCGACCCGAAGATGCGCATCAGGTCGTCGTCGAGCGACAGGAAGAAGGCGGAACGGCCAGGGTCGCCCTGGCGCCCCGAGCGGCCGCGCAACTGATTGTCGATGCGGCGGCTCTCGTGGCGTTCGGTGGCCAGCACGTAGAGGCCGCCCGCATCGAGCACCTTCTTCTTGTCCTCGGCCACCTCGGCCTCGATCCGGGTGCGGACCTCTGCGGGTTCGGTCTCCGGCGTCTCCGCAAGCGCCTGCAGGACGCGCATCTCGACGTTGCCGCCAAGCTGGATGTCGGTGCCCCGCCCGGCCATGTTCGTGGCGATGGTGATGGCGCCGAACTTGCCCGCGTCGGCGACGATCTGCGCCTCCTGCTCGTGCTGGCGCGCGTTCAGGACGTTGTGGGGCAGATCCTCCTCGTCCAGCATCCGGCTCAGCATCTCGGACTTCTCGATCGAGGTCGTGCCGACGAGGACCGGCTGGCCCTTGGCATGCGCCGTCTTGATCTCCTCGACGATGGCCGCGTATTTCTCGGCCGCGGAGCGGTAGACGGCGTCATGCTCGTCGGCCCGGGCGATCGGCCGGTTGGTCGGCACCTCGACGACGCCAAGGCCGTAGATCGAGGCGAATTCCTCGGCTTCCGTGGCGGCCGTGCCGGTCATGCCCGCCAGCTTGTCGTAGAGGCGGAAGTAATTCTGGAAGGTGACGGAAGCGAGGGTCACGTTCTCCGGCTGGATCGACGCGCCCTCCTTGGCCTCGATGGCCTGGTGCAGGCCGTCCGACAGCCGGCGCCCGGCCATCATCCGGCCGGTGAACTCGTCGATCAGGACGACATCGTCGCCGCGGACGATGTAGTGCTGGTCCTTCTGGAACAGCTTGTGGGCGCGCAACCCCTGGTTGACGTGGTGGACGATGGTGGTCGACTCGGGGTCGTAGAGGCTCTGCTCCTCGGGCAGGATTCCGGCGCTGACCAGCCGCTCCTCCAGCCACTCGTTGCCCTCGTCGGTGAAGGTGACGGTGCGCTGCTTCTCGTCGAGCTTGAAGTGCTCGTCGCGGATCTCGGGGATCAGGCGGTCGACGCGGGTGTATAGGTCGCTGCGATCCTCCGACGGTCCGGAAATAATCAGCGGCGTGCGCGCCTCGTCGATGAGGATCGAGTCGACCTCGTCGACGATCGCGTAATTGTGTCCGCGCTGCGCCATCTCGGCCTTCGAGGCCCGCATGTTGTCGCGCAGATAGTCGAACCCCAGCTCGTTGTTGGTGGCATAGGTGATGTCGGCCTTGTAGGCCGCGCGCTTCTCCGCGTCGGGTTGTTGCGGCA
>JBBQDX010000208.1:0-8103 GCA_038320125.1 Rhodobacterales bacterium
CAAGCGCTACGGCTCTTCGGGTGGGCTCGCGACCGGCACGCTCGCCGCCGGCGGCACGCTCGGCATCCTGATCCCGCCCTCGATCGTGCTGGTGATCTACGCGATCCTGGCCGAGCAGAACATCGCCAAACTGTTTCTCGCGGCCTTCGTGCCGGGCATCCTGGCCGCGATCGGCTACATGATCGCGATCTCGATTTATGTGCGAATCTTCCCGGGCTCCGCCGGCCAGTCGCCGCGCCTGCCCTACGGCGAGCGCTTCCGTGCCCTGGTGGACGTCTGGCCGGTACTGATCGTCTTCTTCGCCGTTGTGGGCGGCATCTATTTCGGCTGGTTCACGCCGACCGAGGGCGCTGCGATCGGCGCGGCCGGCACCGGGCTGATCGCCTGGGTCAATGGCGGGCTGACGCGCAAGACGCTGATCCAGTCGATCCTGCTGACCGCAAGCGCCAGCGCGATGATCTTCTTCATCGTCTTCGGCGCGTCGATGTACAACGGCTTCCTGGCGCTGACGCAACTGCCGCAGATCGCCGCCGCCTATATCTCCGGTCAGGGCTTCAATCCGTGGACGGTGCTGGTATCGATCCTGATCCTCTATTTGCTGCTCGGCTGCGTGATGGATTCGCTGTCGATGATCCTGCTGACCATCCCGATCTTCTTCCCGGTCATCACCGCGCTCGACTTCGGCATGACCGTCGAACAGGTGGCGATCTGGTTCGGCATCCTGACGCTGATCGTGGTGGAAGTCGGGCTGATCACCCCGCCGGTCGGCATGAACCTCTTTGTCATCAACGCCATGGACCGCTCGACCCCAATGCTGCAGACCTACCGCGCGGTGACCTATTTCGTTGGGTCGGATCTGATCCGCGTGGCGATCCTCGTGGCCTTCCCGGCGATCACGCTGTTCCTGATCTGAAGGGGGCCCGAGCCTCAGCTCAGGAAGCGGCGCAGCACCTTCTCGAGCTTGGCGGCCCCGAGGGGCGCCATCGCCTTGGTCTGCGCGTGGCTGATCGGCTCGTCGCTCAGGCCCGCCGCCATGTTGGTAATGGTCGAGATGGCCGCGGCCTTCAGCCCAAGGAACCTTGCGAGGATGATTTCAGGGACCGTCGACATGCCCACGGCATCGGCGCCCAGCGTGCGGATCGCGCGGATCTCGGCGGGCGTCTCGAAGGAGGGGCCGGAGAACCAGGCATAGACGCCCTCGTGCAGCTCCACTGACTCGGCCTCCGCCGCCGCCCGCAGGCGCGCCCGGATCTTCGGGTCGTGGGCGTCGCCCATGGGGACGAACCGCGCCTCCGTCTCCTCGCCGATCAGCGGATTGAGACCCGAGAAGTTGATATGGTCCGACAGCAGCATGAGCGAGCCGGTCGGCATGTCGGGGCGAAGCGACCCCGCGGCATTCGTCGCGATGAGCCCTTCGGCGCCGAGCTCGGCCAGCACCTCCAGCGGCAGCCGCATCGCATCCGCCCGGCCCTTCTCGTAGTAATGCGCACGCCCGCCGAAGACGGCGACGCGGGTGCCGCCGAGGTCGCCCACGACCAGCTTCGGGCTGTGGCCCGAGACTCCCGCGTGGGGAAAGCCGGACAGGGCGGCGTAGTCGATGGAGACGCCGTCCACCGCATCCGCCAGGTGCCCAAGCCCCGAGCCGAGGATGAGGCCGTATTTCGGTGCCTCCCTCCCGGCGCGGCCCCGGATTAGGGCGGCGAGTTCGTCAGCGTTCCTTGACATAGGGCTCTCCTCCGGCACGGGGCGGAATGGCGCGGCCCACGAACCCCGCGAGGATCACGACCGTCAGGATGTAGGGAACCGCATCGAGCAGGGCCGAAGGGATGTCCACGCCGATGAGTCCGCCGATCTGATCTCCGCGGAAGCCCAGCGTCTGCAAAAAGCCGAACAGCATGCAGGCCCCGAGCGCGTGCCACGGCCGCCACTTGGCGAAGATCAAAGCGGCCAGTGCGATGAAGCCGCGACCGGCCGACATTTCCTTGATGAAGCCCGCCGAGAGCGCCGTCGCGAGGTAGGCCCCCGCGAGGCCGCAGAGGACGCCGCAGATCATCACGGCGGCGTAGCGCAGGCCGACGACGCTGACGCCCGCCGTATCCACCGCCGCCGGGTTCTCCCCCACGGCGCGCAGCCGCAGGCCGAAGCGGGTGCGGTAGAGCACCCACCACGTCAGCGGCACGCAGAGGAGCGCCACATAGACGAGGATGGAGTGGCCCGACAGAAGGTCGGAATAGAGCGGCCCCAGCACGGGGACGTCGCGCAGGGCGGCGGCGAACGGCAGGTCGAGTTCCTGAAACCGTGCCGCGCCCGCCAGCTGCGGCGTCCGCCCGCCCAAGGCGAACCATGCCTCGCCGATCACGATGGTGAGGCCCGAGGCCAGAAAGTTGATCGCGACGCCGGAGATGAGCTGATTGCCCCGGAACGTGATCGAGGCGAGGCCGTGGATCGTCGCCAGGGCCAGCGAGGCGAAGATGCCCGCCGCGAGACCGAGCCAGACGTTCCCGGTCGTGGAGGCGACCGCCGCCGACAGGAACGCCGAGGCCAGCATCTTGCCCTCCAGTCCGATGTCGAACACCCCCGCCCGCTCGGAGAACAGGCCGGCAAGGCAAGCCAGCAGCAGCGGCGTGGCGAGGCGGATCGTCGAGTCGAGGATCTGGATGACGTCGGCGAAATCCATGTCAGATCCTGTCGGTGGGATGCATGGCGGCGCTCACGGCTCCACCCTCCCGGCATCGGGGTCGCCGCCGTGGGCTGCCGGGCTCGTCGGCACGACCGAACCTCCGGCGGTGCCCGGGACGGGGCCGGGGCGGGCGCGGTGGTCGACGAAGAGGCGCTCCAGCGGCGCCCGCACCATGTTGTCGAGCGCGCCGGTAAACAGGATCACGAGCGCCTGGATCACCACGATCATCTCGCGCGTGAAACCGGGAATTTCGAATTCCACCTCGGCCCCGCCCTGGTAGAGGACGCCGAAGAGCAGCGCCGCGATGAGCACGCCCAGGGGATGCGACCGGCCCATGAGCGCCACGGCGATGCCCACGAAACCGGCGCCCTGCACCGGGTCGATGACCAGACGCTCGGCCTCGCCCATCACCGAGTTGGTCGCCATCAGCCCGATCATCGCGCCCGAGATCAGCATCGAGACCATGATGATGCGCGTGGGCGAGATGCCGGCGTAGAGCGCCGCGGGTTCGGACTGGCCGAAGGCGCGAATCTCGTAGCCGAGCCGCGTCCGCCAGATCAGCACCCAGACGAAGAGGCAGGCGGCCAGAGCCAGCAGGAACGAGACGTTGAGCGGCGTCGAGGGCGGGAAGCCCAGGAACGGCAGCAGTTCGGCAGCCGATGGCAGGTGCACGGCTGGCGCGAAACGCGCCGTTTCGGGCGAGCCGCCGGAGCCCGGAGCGATCAGCACGCGCGAGAGCAGATAGACCATGAGCGACGCGGCGATGAAGTTGAACATGATCGTCGTGATGACGATATGGCTGCCGCGCCGCGCCTGCAACCACGCCGGAATTGCCGCCCAAGCCGCGCCGAACACCCCCGCCGCCAGTGCCGCCACGAGGAGCGCGATCGACCAGTGAGGCCAGGGCACATAGAGCAGCGCGAGCGCGACGCCGAGGCCGCCGATCGCCGCCTGTCCCTCGCCACCGATGTTGAAGAGGCGCGCGTGGAAGGCCACAGCGACGCCTAGGCCGGTGAAGATGAAGTTCGTCGTGTAGAAGAGTGTGTAGCCCAAGCCGTAGGCGGACCCGAGGGCGCCCTTCACGAGGATCGCAAACGCCTGGAACGGGTTCTCGCCGATCAGGGCCACGACGATACCCGAAACGAGCAGCGCCAGCGCCAGGTTGATGAGGGGAAGAAGGACGATGTCGGCCCATCGCGGCAGCGCGTCGGTCATGCCGCGTCCCGTCCGGTCATGCCCGCCATCATCATCCCGAGCTCCCGCTGATCGGTCCGGGACGGCAGGCGTTCCCCCATCAGGCGGCCGTCGAACATCACCGCGATTCGATCCGACAGCGCCAGGATCTCGTCGAGCTCCACCGACACGAGCAGGATCGCCGTGCCTTGGTCGCGCAGCGCCACGATCTGCCGGTGGATGAACTCGATGGCGCCGATGTCGACGCCGCGGGTCGGCTGGCCGATGAGGAGGAGGTCGGGGTTGCGCTCGATCTCGCGGGCCAGCACCAGTTTCTGCTGGTTGCCGCCTGAGAAGTTCTTGGCGACGAGGTCCGGATCGGGGGGGCGCACGTCGAACCGCCCCATCTTGGCGACGCAGTCCGCCCGGAGAGCCGCGTTGTTCATCAGCCAGCCGCCGCTGAACCTGCGGTCGTGGTGATAGCCGAAGCCCACGTTCTCCCAGGCGCGGAAGTCCATGATGAGCCCCTCGCGCTGGCGGTCCTCGGGCACATGGGCGATGCCCCGGTCGCGGCGGGTGCGCGCGTCGGACGCCGTGCCGGTGATGTCGATCCGCTGGCCGTTCATGCGGATCACGCCGGTGCCGGTGGCATAGCCGCCCAGCACCTCGAGAAGTTGCGACTGGCCGTTGCCGGAGACGCCCGCGATGCCCAGAATCTCGCCGCGCCGGATGGTGAGGTCGATGCCGCGCAGGCGCTCGACGCCCTGGTCGTCCACGACGCGCAGCCCCTCGACCTCGAGCACCACCTCGCCCGGCGTCGCCGGCGTCTTGTCGACGCGCAGGAGCACCTTGCGGCCCACCATGAGCTCGGCGAGCGCTTCGGGCGAGGTCTCGGCCGTCCGCACCGTCGCCGTCATCTCGCCGCGCCGCATCACCGACACGGTATCGGTGATCTCCATGATCTCGCGCAGCTTGTGGGTGATGAGGACGATGGTCTTGCCCTCGGCCTTCAGCCCCTCGAGGATGCGGAACAGGTGGTCCGCCTCGGCGGGGGTCAGCACGCCGGTCGGTTCGTCGAGGATGAGGATGTCGGCCTCGCGGTAGAGCGCCTTCAGGATCTCGACGCGTTGGAGCTGGCCGACGCCCAGATCCTCGATCACGGCGTCGGGGTCCACGTCCATCTCGTAGTCGTCCGCAAGTTGCCTGAGCAGCCGGCGCGCCTTCGCCAGCGACGGCCGCAGGAGCCGCCCGTCCTCGGCGCCCAGCACGACGTTCTCCAGCACGGTGAAGTTCTCGACCAGCTTGAAGTGCTGGAACACCATGCCGATACCCGCCGCGATGGCTGCCTGGCTGTCGGGGATCTGCACGGGCTTGCCGCCGATCAGGATCTCGCCCGAGTCGGCCTTGTAGAAGCCGTAGAGGATCGACATCAGCGTCGACTTTCCGGCGCCGTTCTCGCCGATGATGCCGTGGATCGTGCCACGCTTCACCCGGATCGAGATGTCGCGGTTGGCCTGCACCGGGCCGAAGGCCTTGGAGATGCCGCGCAACTCGATCGCAAGGTCGTCGGTCATGCCATCTTTCCCGGCAGCTCTGGAAACGAGGCCCCGCGGGGCCCCGTCCGGTCGCATGAACCTCGCTTAGTAGGCCGGGCAGTCATTGTCCGTGAGGTAGTCGTGCACCTCGATCTCTCCGCTGGCGATCTTCGTCTTCGCCTCCTCGACCGCGGCGAGCATCTCCGGCGTGACGAGGTCGGAATTGTTCTCGTCCATCGCGTAGCCGACGCCTTCGTTGTCGAGCCCCATGACGAGCGTCCCCATCTCCAGCGTGCCGGCAGTTCCCTCCTCGAAGGCGCTGTAGACGGCGTTGTCCACGCGCTTGACCATCGACGTCAGGACCTGGCCCGGATGCAGATAGTTCTGGTTGCTGTCCACGCCGATCGCCAGGATGTCGGCGTCGGCGGCGGCCTGCAGCACACCGATGCCGGTTCCCCCCGCGGCGGCGAAGACCACGTCGGACCCCTGCGAGATCTGCGAGCGCGTCAGCTCGGCACCCTTGACGGGATCGTTCCACGCCGTCGGCGTCGTGCCGGTCATGTTGATGATCACCTCGGCCTCCGGATTGGTCGCGAGGACGCCCTGCGCATAGCCGCAGGCGAACTTGGAGATGAGCGGCACGTCCATCCCGCCGATGAAGGAGACGGTGCCGGTCTCGGAGGCCATCGCGGCCATGATGCCGACGAGGTAGGATCCTTCGGGTTCGGCGAAGACGACGGATTTCACGTTGGGCTGGTCGACCACCGCGTCGACGATCACGAACTGGGTGTCCGGGTAGTCCGGCGCGACCACTTCGAGCGTCGAGGCATTGGCGAAGCCCAGCACGACGACCGGGTTGGCGCCGCGCTCGGCCATGCGGCGCATGGTCTGCTCGCGCTGCGCCTCGTTGGCGAGTTCGGTCTCGGCATAGCTGCCGCCGGTCTCCTCGACCCAGCGTTGCGCGCCGTTGTAGGCGCTCTCGTTGAACGACTTGTCGAACTTGCCGCCCAGGTCGATGATGAGGCCGGGGTCGGCGGCGGCCATGCCTGCCGCCAGAGCGAGCGAGGCGCAGGCCCCCATCAGGGTCTTGGTGAAGGTCATCGGTCTCTCCCGTTGGGGCGAGGTTGGAGACCGTTCCCAGGCCGCCCCCGCGCCGCTGTTGATGCAACGGATAAGGCCGCAGGGGCGCGGCAACGTCAACCTCGGTCTGCCGGACGTGACCCGTCGTCAGAGCGTCCTGCGCAGGATCAGGGCATCGGCGCCCGCGTAGTAGCCGGGCCTGCGACCGGCCTCGACCCAGCCCGCTCCGGCATAGAGAGACAGCGCCGGCGCGTTGTCGGAGGCCACCTCCAGGAAGGCTTCGGCGGCGCCGCGCGCACGGGCCGAGTCCCCGAACCGCGCGAGCAGGCCACGCGCGATGCCGGTGCCGCGCCGGTGCGCCGCCACCACCAGCGTCAGAAGCTCGGCCTCCCCGGCCGTCGCGCGCCCGACGAGGAACGCGTCAGCGGCGGTGGCGACGAATGCGCCGCGCAGTCCGAGCACCTCCGCGAAGCTCGCGGCCGACCAGCGGGCCGCGCCCTCGAAGGCGGTGGCATGCAGTGCCGCCATGTCCGCAGGCGTCACGGCAGCAGCACGGGGGGCGGGTCGGAGGCCAGAGCCGCGTCGGCGGGCCGAAGGTAGAGGGGGGCGGGACGGGCCCGGCCGGGGGCGGCGCGGCGGGCAGCGATCCGGGCAATGGCGGAGGCGAGGTCGGGATGCGGCAGAACGGGGCGTCCGGTCGCCCGTGCCACGGCCTCCGCGCCGGGGCCGGTCAGCGGCGCATTCCAGCCGCCGGGCGGGGTGTCGGCGTCGCAGAGCCGGATCTCGCCCGCCCGGCCCGCATAGATCTGACCGCGCGGTGCGGGCAGGCAGACGACGACGTCGCGCCCGTCCGCCAGAGCTTCCGCCGTCGTCACCCCCTCCGCCGGAACGCCGAGCGCCAGCGCGAGACCCCGCGCTGCGGCGACGGCGATGCGGGTGCCGGTGAAGTTGCCCGGCCCGGTGCCGACGCCGATGGCCTCGAGGTCGGACCAAGCCACGCCCGCTTCGGCCAGCACCTCCTCCAGGAGCGGCATCAGGCGCTCGGCCTGTCCCTTGCGCATCTCTTCGACCCGTGCGGCCAGAACGAGGTCGCCCGACACGACAGCGGCCGCGCAATGCGCGGCCGACGTGTCGAAGCCCAGGGTCGTGCGGGACGGGACCGGGGCGTCAGACGCCAACGGGCCGCACTTCCAGAACCTCGGGGATGTAGTGCCGCAGCAGGTTCTCGATCCCCATCTTCAGCGTCATCGTCGAGGACGGGCAGCCCGCGCAGGCGCCCTTCATCTGCAGATAGACCACGCCGCGCTCGAAGCCGTGGAACGTGATGTCGCCCCCGTCCTGTGCCACGGCGGGGCGGACGCGGGTGTCTAGGAGCTCGGTGATCTGGCTGACGATGGCGCTGTCGGCCTCGTCGTGGTTCGCGGCGTGCTGGGTCTGTGCCTCGCCTTCCATCACCGACTCGCCGGATTGGAAATGCTCCATGATCGAGCCCAGGATCGCGGGCTTCACATGGTCCCAGGCGGTGCCCTCGTCCTTGGTGACGGTCACGAAATCGTTCCCGAGGAACACGCCTGTAACCCCGCCGATGCCGAAGATCCGGCGCGCCAGCGGCGATTTCTGCCCGGCCTCGGCGGT
>JBBQDX010000209.1:0-8020 GCA_038320125.1 Rhodobacterales bacterium
GTGCGCATCGCTCGAAGACCTTACAACCCGGGTTGACGCAAGCGTAACCTCGACGTTGCGTCACATTGACGTTGACGTAACGAACCGTGGCGTCATCCGCTCCCTTCGGCATTCTGCAGTGCGGCGGAGGGCCGGGGGGCACCGGCGGTCACGCCGCCAGCCGCACCGCCCCCGAGAGCGGGTCTCAGAGCTTGGCGTCCAGATCGCGGCGGACGCCGTCGCGCAGCGTCGTCAGCTCCCCGATGGCGTCGTCGAGATGGCGGCGCCGCTCCGCGAGTTCGGCGAGCTGGCGGTCGGCCAGACCGATCCAGACCTGCATCTGCGTATACTCCTCGGGGTCCGCATCGTAGAGATCGAGCCACTGGCGGATCTCCTCCAGAGAGAAGCCGAACTTGCGGCCCCGCAGGATCAGCGTCATCCGGGCAATGTCCCGCGGGCCGTAGAACCGGGCCCGGCCGACGCGGTCGGGGGCCAGCAGCTCGATGTATTCGTAGTGGCGCAGGGTGCGGGGCGTCACGTCGAAACGCGCGCACATCGCCTTGAAGTCGATCCGCTCGGTCATCTCGGGCCTCCCCGGCGGGAGTCTCGCATGGGCCGTGCGGCTCTGTCCATCGGCACCCTTGCGGGTGGCGACACTTCGCGGCAAGGCTGCGCGCCATGCCGCAGGACGACTCCACGCCCGGGTCCACACCCGAACCCACACTCGAGCCCACACTCGAGGAAGCCGCCCGCCTGCAGGGCGCGCGCCAGTTCATTCAGGCACTGCCGCATTGCCGCGCCCTGGCGATGGAGGTGGTCCGCGTGGCCGCCGGCGCGGCGGAGATCGCCATGCCCTACGACGCCCGCCTCGTGGGTGACCCGCGCACGGGCGTGATCCACGGCGGCGCGGTCTCGGCGCTGATGGACACGACGGCGGGCGCCGCGGTGCTGAGCCATCCGACGGCGCCGATGGCCACGGCGACGATCGGCCTGCGGATCGATTACATGCGGGCGGCCACGCCGCACCAGACGATCACCGCCCGCGCCCTTTGCCACCACGTCACGCGGTCGGTGGCCTTCGTGCGGGCGGAGGCCTTCGACGAGGACCCCGGCAAGGGGCCGGTCGCCGTCGCCAACGGGTCGTTCACGCTGGATCGCGGGGGCCGGTCATGAAGCGGCCGGAGCCGGTCCAGGTCATCAAGCAGCGGCGCGACGCGGCCCTGCGGGCGCTGGTCGACGGCGTGCCCTACGTCAGGTTCCTCGGCATCGCCTTCGACCGGCGCGGCGACGAGCTGACCGGCGTGCTGCAGTTCGACGACAAGCTGATCGGCAACCCGGCCCTGCCGGCGCTGCACGGCGGCGTCACGGCGGCGTTCCTCGAGGTCACGGCCATCGTGACGCTCTGCTGGGCGATGCTCTGGGACGATCTCGAGGCCGGGCGGCTGGACCCCGGAACGCTGAGCCACGAGACCCTGCCGCGCCTGCCCAAGACCATCGACTTCTCGGTCGACTACCTGCGGGCGGGCCTGCCGCGCGATGCCTATGCGCGCGCCCGGCTGAACCGCTCCGGGCGGCGCTACGCCAGCGTCCACGTCGAGGGTTGGCAGGACAACCGCGGGCGTCTCTTCGCCCAGGGGACCGGCCATTTCCTGATGCCGCAGCGGGACGCGTGAGCGCGCTTTCGCATCGCCGCATCCTGAAGGTCGCCGTCCCCGTGGTGCTGTCGAACGCCACGGTGCCGATCCTCGGGGCGGTGGACACCGGCGTCGTGGGTCAGCTCGGGCTGGCCGCGCCGATCGCCGCCGTGGGGGCCGGGGCGATCATCCTGTCGTCGGTTTACTGGATCTTCGGGTTCCTGCGGATGGGCACGACGGGGCTTGCCGCGCAGGCGCTCGGCGCAGGCGACAGGGCGGAGCTGGTGGCGCTGCTGAGCCGCGCGCTCCTGATCGCCGGGGGCGCGGGGTTGGCGCTCATCGCGCTGCAATGGGCGATCTTCGCGGCCGCCTTCCGGCTCGCCCCCACCACGGCGGAGGTCGAGGGGCTGGCACGGGCCTACATGGGCATCCGGATCCTCTCGGCCCCGGCGGCCATCGCGCTCTACGGGCTCACCGGCTGGCTCATCGCACAGGAGCGGACGGCGGCGGTGCTGGTCGTGCAACTGGCCATGAATGGAGCGAACATCGCGCTCGACCTGTGGTTCGTGCTCGGGCTCGGCTGGGGCGTGGAGGGGGTGGCCTTCGCGACGTTCCTCGCGGAATGGGCGGGGCTGGCGCTGGCGCTGTGGTTCGTGCGCGACGGCTTCGCGGACGGGCTCTGGCGCGACCGCCGACAGGTGTTCGACGGCGCGCGCCTCAGGCGCATGGTGGCGGTGAACGGCGATATCCTGATCCGGTCCGTCCTGCTGCAGATCACCTTCGCGTCGTTCCTCCTGACGGGCGGCCTGTTCGGGACGGTGATCCTGGCGGCCAACCAGGTGCTGCTGCAGTTCGTCTACATCACCGCCTATGCGCTCGACGGTTTCGCCTTCGCGGTCGAGGCGCTGGTGGGGCGATACTTCGGCGCGGGCGACCGGGCGCTGCTGCGCCGGGCGGTCGTGATGTGCGCCGGGTGGGCGGCGGGCACGGTGACGGTGCTGGCCGTGGCATTCGCGCTCCTCGGCGGCTGGACCGTGGACCTGATGGCCACGGCGCCGGAGGTGCGGCTTGCGGCGCGTGACTTCCTGCCGTGGATGGTGGCGGCGCCCCTGATCGGGGGGGCGGCCTGGATGCTGGACGGCGTCTTCATCGGGGCCACGCGGACCCGCGACATGCGCAACATGATGGCGGTGAGTTTCCTCGCCTATCTTGCCGCAGTCTTCGTGCTGGTGCCGTGGCTCGGGAACCACGGGCTCTGGGCGGCGCTGATGGTGTCCTTCGCGGTGCGGGGCTTGACGCTCGGCGCGAAATATCCGGCGCTGGAGCGGGCGGCGGGTGCCGGCGGCGGCTGAGGCCCGGCGAGTCCCGCGGCAGATGCGCGGCGGTCACAGCCAGCGGTCGCGGTCGGCCCCGACGGCGCCGGCGACGGTGGCGAAGCCGTCGCGGGCGAGGAGCCCCTCGAGGTCGTGCAGGATCCGCGCCGGCAGGGAGATGCCGCCGAACACGAGGGCGGTGTAGAGCTGGAGGGCGCAAGCTCCCGCGCGGATCTTGGCATAGGCCTGTTCCCCCGTGGCGATGCCGCCGACGCCGACCAGCGGCAGGTCCGTCAGGGACGAGAGGCGGGCGAGCACGCGGGTCGATCGCTCGAAGAGCGGCTGGCCGGAGAGACCGCCCGCCTCCCGCGCCTTCGGGGACGCGAGGCCGCTGCGGTCGAGCGTGGTGTTGGTGGCGACGATGGCGTCGACGTCTTTCGCCGCGCGGGCGATATCGGCAAGCTCGGTTTCGGTCAGGTCGGGGGCGATCTTGAGGAAGACAGGGATCCGGCGGGGCAGGGCGTCGCGCGCGGCAAGAACCCCCGCGAGGAGTGCAGCGAGCGCCTCCGGCCCCTGCAGGTCGCGCAGACGCTCGGTATTGGGGCTGGAGACGTTGACGGTGGCGAAATCCACGTGCGGACCGCAGGTCGTCAGCACCGAAGCGAAATCGGCGGCGCGGTCCGGGCTGTCCTTGTTCGCCCCGAGGTTGAGGCCGAGGACGCCGGGCGGGCGCGCGGCAAGGCGGGCGGCGATGACCTGCGCGCCCTCGTTGTTGAAGCCGAGGCGGTTGATGGCGGCCCCGTCCTCGGTCAGGCGGAAGAGGCGCGGTCTGGGGTTGCCGGGCTGCGAGCGGGGGGTGGCGGCGCCGACCTCCAGCCAGCCGAACGCGCATCGGGCGAGGGGGGCGAGGGCGGTGGCGTTCTTGTCGAACCCCGCCGCGAGGCCGAGCGGGTTCGGCAGGTCGAGACCGGCAAGCGTCGTGCGCAGGCGCGGCGAGGTGGCGGGGCCGCCGCGGGGCCCGAGGCCCGCATTCAGGGCGGCGAGGGCGAGGCCGTGGGCGCGCTCCGGGTCGAGGCGGTGGAGGACGGCGAGGGCGAGCCGCGGGATCATGCCGCTCCGGCGGGAAAGACATGCGCGCCGTCCACGAGCGGCAGCGGCTCCGCCCAGGCGACCTGATCGAGGCGGAGGGGGGCGTAGAGATGCGGGAACTCGGCCCCGCCGCGCGAAACCTCCCACCTCAGGGCGTCCGCGACGGCGTCCTCGGCCACCGCGATCAGCCACAGCCCATCGACGCCCGCGAAATGCCGCGCCGCCGTCTCGGTGACCTGCGATGCGGTGGAGAAGTGGATGTAGCCGTCGCCCAGATCCACCGGCGCGCCCGCGGTGGACCCGTCCGCGCGCAAAGCCTGCCATTCGGGCGTTCGCAAGAGCTTGTAGATCATGGGGCGCGGGATGCCCTTGCGGGAACGTCGCGTCAAGCGTCGGGGTCGTCATATGGCTTTGACAAGGGCACGGTAGCTGCGCACCATCCGTGCGATCCAATCCGTGCCATCCAATCCGTGCCATCCAATCCAGGCCATCCAATCCAGGCCATCCAATCCAGGGGAGAGACCGATGACCCGTTTCCTGACCGCGACCGCCATGCTGGCGCTGACCGCCGGAGCCGCCAGCGCCTATGACCTGACGATCCTGCACACCAACGACTTCCATGCCCGGTTCGAGCCGATCAGCGGTTCCGACGGACCCTGCGCCGCCGAGGAGAACGTCGCGGGCGAGTGTTTCGGCGGCACCGCGCGGCTGGTGAACGCCATCGCCGACGCGAGGACGCGCTCCGAAAACACCCTGCTCGTGGACGGCGGCGACCAGTTCCAAGGCACGCTGTTCTACACCTACTACAAGGGCAAGATGGCCGCCGAGATGATGAACATGCTCGGCTATGACGGGATGACGGTGGGCAACCACGAGTTCGACGACGGTCCCGAGGTGCTGTCGGAGTTCGTCGACGCCATCGAGTTCCCGATCCTGATGTCGAACGCCGATGTCTCCGCCGAGCCGTTGCTGGCCGACAAGCTGGCAAAATCGACCGTGGTCGAGCAGGGCGGCGAGAGGATCGGCCTGATCGGCCTGACGCCCGAGGATACCGACGAGCTTGCCGCCCCCGGCCCGAACGTGACGTTCAGCGACCCGATTGCCGCCGTCCAGGGCGAAGTCGGCAGGCTGACGGCGGAGGGCGTGACCAAGATCGTCGTGCTCAGCCATTCGGGCTACAGGGTCGACCTTGCGGTGGCCGAGGGCACCACCGGCGTCGACGTCATCGTGGGCGGGCACACCAACACCCTGCTGGGCGCGATGGAGGGGGCCGAGGGGCCCTATCCGACGATGGTGGGCAACACCGCGGTGGTGCAGGCCTATGCCTACGGCAAATACCTCGGCGAGCTGAATGTCACCTTCGACGACGCGGGCGTGGTGACTGAAGCCTCCGGCGCGCCGATTCTGGTGGATGCGGCCGTGGCTGAAGACGAGGCGACGGTGGCGCGCATCGCGGAACTGGCCCTGCCGCTCGACGAGATCCGCAACGAGGTGGTGGCCCGGACGGATCAGCCGATCGACGGCAACCGCGACGTCTGCCGGGCGCAGGTCTGCGAGATGGGCATCCTGATCGCGGATGCGATGCTGGACCGCGTCAAGGACCAGGGCGTCGAGGTGGCGATCGCCAACAGCGGCGGCATCCGCGCGTCGATCGACGCGGGCGAGGTGACGATGGGCGAGGTTCTGACCGTCCTGCCGTTCCAGAACACGCTCTCGACCTTCCGGGTCGACGGCGCGACGCTGCTGGCCGCGCTGGAGAACGGCGTGAGCCAGGTCGAGGAAGGCGCAGGCCGCTTCCCGCAGGTGTCGGGGCTGACTTTTGCCTTCGACGCCGCGGCCGAGCCGGGATCGCGGGTCAGCGATGTGATGGTCGGCGGCGCGGCGCTCGACCCGGCGAAAATGTATGGGGTCGTCTCCAACAACTACGTTCGCAACGGCGGCGACGGCTACGAGATGTTCAAGACCGCCGCCGATGCCTACGACTACGGCCCCGACCTCGCGGACGTGACCGCGGAGTACCTGGTCGAGAATGGACCCTACGTGCCGATGACGGACGACCGCATCGTCGCGAAGTAGGCGGGCGGGGCCGGGGTGGGTCCGTGCGGCGGTCGGGGTTGCGGTGATGGGGGGCCGGAGGCGGATGTCTTCGGACCCCTGTTGCGGTGACGTAAACTCGTGTATTCAAAGGCTATCGACCCGGCACAATGATATCGTGGCGGTTACGGCGATCCGCGGTGGGCGGATCGACGGTCGGGGGATGGGGAGTTCGGACGATGCTTGCGGAGACTCACCCCGAGCAGGAGCGGCGTCTCGCCGCGATACGGCACTACGGCCTCGAGACGCGGGTGCACGAGGGCGCGTTCGACGGGCTCGTCGAGCTTGCCGGCCAGATCTGCGGCTGCGAGATTGCGATGGTCTCCATCGTCCACGCCGACGTGCAGCGGTTCGAGGGTGCCCGCGGCACCGAGGCGACCGGCAACGAGCTCGGCGTCTCGATCTGCAGCCATGCGATCCTGCGGGACGGCGTGTCCGTGATCTCCGATACGCGGCTCGACCTGCGGACGCTGGACAACCCCCTGGTGACGACGGCGGACTCGCCGATCCTGTTCTACGCCGGCGCCCCGATCGTGACGCCGCAGGGACTTCCGCTCGGCACGATCTGCGTGCTCGATTACCGGCCGCGCGCCCTGAGCGACGCGCAGAGCCGGGCGCTCGCCATCCTGGCCGAGCAGGTGATGCAGGTTCTCGAGTTGCATGTGGCGCTGGGCCAGCAGGATGCGATGCGCCGCGAGGTCGATCACCGGGTCAAGAACAGCCTGGCCAACGTCGCCGCGATGACGCGGATGGCCGCGCGCCGGGCCAAGCCGGAGGTGCGCGACGCGCTGACCGCGGTGGAGCGGCGCATCAACGTGATGGTGGAGCTGCACGGCGACCTCCACCGCGCCGACGACCCGGACGCGCCGATTGACATGACGGGCTACCTCACGCGGATCGCCAACCACCTGCAGGGCATGTCGCCGCCCGGCGTGGATATCGAGGCGCGGCTCGACCCGCTTGCCTTGGTGAACCGGCGGGCGTCCGCCCTGGGGGTCGCGGTCAACGAGATGATCTCGAACGCCTGCAAGCACGGCTTTCCCGATGGCCGGTCCGGGCGGATCGTGCTGCGCGGCACGGCGGTGAAGGACGGGCGGTATGCCCTCTCCTGCGAGGACGACGGCGTCGGGACGATCGGCGTCGTCACCGGGCTTGGCCTCGGTCAGCGGATCATGGAGGCCTCGGCGGCGCAGCTCGACGGACTTCTGCGCGTCGTCCCGGCGACCGTCGGCTACCGCGCCGAGCTGGAGTTTCCGCTGCCGCACCATTCCTGATGTGCGGCCGCTATGCGCTGACCTTGCCGCAGGAGGCGATGGTCCGGATCTTCGGCGCGTCGCCGTCGAACGACCTGCCGGCGGGGCCGCGCTGGAACGTCTGTCCGACCGTGCAGGTGCCGGTGGTGACACGCGGGGAAGAGGCCGGGCGACGGCTGGTGTCGATGCGCTGGGGCTTCGTGCCGCGGTGGTACGCCACGCCGGCCGGCGGGCCGCTGCTGATCAACGCGCGGGCCGAAACGGTGGCGTCGAAGCCCGCGTTCCGCGAGGCCTGCCGCGCGCGGCGCTGCCTGATCCCGGCGACGGGATTCTACGAATGGACGAAGGGCGCGGAAGGCGACCGCCTGCCGTGGTACTTCCATCCGGCGGAGGGGGAGGTGCTGGCCTTTGCGGGCATCTGGCAGGCCTGGGGGCCGGAGGATCTGGCGACCTGCGCCATCGTCACCGCTGCCGCGGGGCCGACGATGTCGGAGTTGCACCACAGGGAGCCGGTGATGCTTGCCGAGGCCGACTGGCCGCTATGGCTGGGCGAGGCGGGCGCCGGGGCCGCGCCGCTGATGCGCGCCGCCCCCGAAGGCCGGATCGCGCGGCACCGCGTATCGCGGGCGGTGAACTCGAACCGGACGGAGGGGCCGGA
>JBBQDX010000210.1:0-7989 GCA_038320125.1 Rhodobacterales bacterium
TCGTCGGGACGACCCGGTCGGGCAGGTCGAAGGACAGCGCCTCCTCGATGCGGCGGATGTGGCCCGCCTCCGTGCCTGGCGCTTCGACGAAGTCGCCCCGGCTCTCGCGCGGGCAGATGATGCCGGCCTCGATGAGCCGGACTTGGGCTGCCGCCGGCGCGGCCAGGAGCGTAAGGGGGAGAAGGAAGCGGAGCATGTCGGCCTTTCGGCTGGGCGGTGCGGCGGGGCAGAGGATGGGAGCGACAGCCTATGGTGTCGCGATCGATGGTCCGCCTTTCATGTGTCCACCGCGACCCGATTTTCAAGCCTAAGCGGATGGGCGGCGCGGTCCTTGCGCAGCGCCCGCCCTGCGGAAAGGCACGGCAGGGCGGGAAGGTGCAGGCGATATTCGCATGATCCCTGGTGACAGGGTCTGGCCCGTGGTCGGGCAGGGTCCGCCGCGATGACCTTGGAACTGTCCGGTGTCGTCCCGCGGCGGGGGGCCGAACGAGGGGTTCCTGCCTTCCGGGTCCGCTCGTGGACCCGGGCACGTGGCGGTCAGCCGATGGCGCAGGCCTTCACGTCATCGTCGATATGGGCGAGGTATTTCTCGAAGTTTTCCGAGAACATCCGCACCAGTTTTCGCGCCTGCGCATCGTAGGCATCCTTGTCCGTCCAGGTGCGGCGGGGATCGAGCAGATCTTCAGCGACGCCGTCGCAGAAGACAGGCACCTCGAAGCCGAAGTTCGGATCGCGGCGGAATTTTCCCTTGGCAAGCGTGCCCGACAGCGCCGCCGAGAGCAGATTGCGCGTGGCCGCGATCGGCATCCGGCTGCCGGTACCGTGGGCCCCGCCGGTCCAGCCGGTGTTGACCAGCCAGCAATCCGAGCCGTGTTCCGCGATCTTGGCCTTCAGCAGGTTGCCGTAGACCTCCGGGCGCCGCGGCATGAAGGGCGCGCCGAAGCAGGTGGAGAAGGTGGGTTCCGGCTCGGTCACGCCGCGCTCGGTGCCCGCGACCTTGGAGGTGAAGCCCGAGAGGAAATGGTACATCGCCTGCGCCGGTGTCAGACGCGCGACCGGCGGCAGGACCCCGAAGGCGTCGCAGGTGAGCATGACCACGTTGCGGGGGTTGCCGCCCAGGGCCGTCTTCGAGGCGTTCGAGATGTAGTCGAGCGGATAGGCGGCGCGCATGTTGGCGGTCAGGCTGTCGTCGTCGAAGTCCAGCTCCAGTGTGCCGGGGTCGAAGACCATGTTCTCGATCACGGTGCCGAACTTCGCGGTCGTAGCGAAGATCTCGGGTTCGGCCTCGGGCGAGAGGTTGATCGTCTTGGCGTAGCATCCCCCCTCGAAGTTGAAGATGCCCCGCTCGGACCACCCATGCTCGTCGTCGCCGATCAGGATGCGGTCGGGCGCGGCCGAGAGCGTCGTCTTGCCGGTGCCCGACAGGCCGAAGAAGACGGCGGCGTCCTCGGGGTCGTCGATCGCGTGGTTGGCGGAGCAGTGCATCGGCATGACGCCGTCGGCGGGCAGGATGTAGTTGAGCAGCGTGAAGACCGATTTCTTGTTTTCGCCCGCATATTCCGTGCCCCCGATCAGGATCTCCCTGGCATCGAAGTTGAGCGCGATGACCACGTCCGAGCGGCAGCCATGGCGGGCGGGGTCGGCCGTGAAGGACGGGCAGTTGATGACGGTATATTCGGGCACGAACCGCGCCAGCTCGTCGGCGTCGGGGCGGCGCAGTAGGTGGCGGATGAAGAGGCCGTGCCACGCAAGTTCGGTGATGACGCGCACGTCGAGGCGGTGCTCCGGATCGGCCCCGCCGAACAGGTCCTGCACGAAGTAATCGCGGCCCTTCATGTGCTCCAGCATGTCGGCGCGCAGCAGGTCCCAGGCGTCGGGCGTCATGGCGGCGTTGTTCTCCCACCAGATCGTATCCCGCGTCGCGGCGGAGCGAACCACGTGCTTGTCGCCGGGCGAGCGGCCGGTGAACTTGCCGGTGGTGACCAGAAACGCGCCGCCTATGCCCAGAGTGCCCTCGCCGCGCTCGATCGCCGCCTGGACCATCGCGGCCTCCGGCAGGTTGTAGTGCACCTGGCCCAACCCCTCGATGCCCTGGGTCTCAAGGGTTTGGTCGGGGTTCACGCGATCGGTCATCATCTGGTCCTCGTTGTCGGGCTGCCGGGTGCGGGGGCGGCCATTGTCCTCGGGCGGCCGGTCCCGTCGCGCCGCGCCGTTCGGTCCGTGCTAGCACCCCGACGCCCGCGGGGGCAGGGTCCGTTAGCGCCACCAGTCGAATTCGCTAGCGCAATCATGTGTCTCCCGGGCGACAGCGACTTAACTTCGCCTTAATGGCATGCGGGTCACAGTCGAGGCAGCGAATCAACCGTGTCGCGAATTGTGTTGATCTCCGGGTCTGTCTTCGGGGACTCTGCAAGAAAAATACGGCAGTAAACAGGCAACCAGAGGATATTGACATGTCGCGTATCGCGCTCGTCGACGACGACAGGAATATCCTGACGTCCGTTTCCATGACGCTCGAGGCGGAAGGCTTCGAGGTCGAGACTTACAACGACGGGCAATCGGCGCTCGAGGCGTTCGGCCGCCAGATGCCCGATCTGGGCGTCTTCGACATCAAGATGCCGCGGATGGACGGCATGGACCTGCTCCAGCGCCTGCGCCAGAAGTCCACCGTTCCGGTCATCTTCCTCACCTCCAAGGACGACGAGATCGACGAGGTTCTCGGGCTGCGGATGGGGGCGGACGACTACGTCCGCAAGCCGTTCAGCCAGCGCCTCCTCGTCGAGCGCATCCGCGCGATCCTGCGGCGTCAGGAGGCGATCGCGTCGGACGACACCGACACGCCCGAGGACACGCAGGTGATGCAGCGCGGCGAGCTCACGATGGACCCGCTGCGCCATGCGGTGAAATGGAAGGGCCGCGACGTCACGCTGACGGTGACGGAGTTCCTGCTCCTGCAGGCGCTGGCGCAGCGGCCCGGCTTCGTGAAGTCGCGCGATGCGCTCATGGACGTGGCCTATGACGATCAGGTCTATGTTGACGACCGCACCATCGACAGCCACATCAAGCGCCTCCGCAAGAAGATGCGCGCCGCCGATGCGGAGTTTTCGGCGATCGAGACGCTTTACGGCATCGGTTACCGTTACAACGAAGAGTAGGCCGTGCCAGGATGGCTTCCCTGACCGACATGGACGTGGCCTCCCAAGCGCCCCGGCACCGCTGGTTCCGCCGTTCCGCCATCGAGGGGGACGGCGGCGAGGTTGTGCTGGGCGAGGACTGGGACCACCCCGAGGACACGGAGCGCGCGTTGAGTGCCGCGCGCGAACGGCGCGGCCTGTTCTCGCTCGACCGTTCGCCGCTGGCGCGAAAGATAATCCTCTTCAACCTGCTGGCCATCCTGATGCTCGTCTCGGGCGTCATGTTTCTCAACCCGTCGCGGGACAGTCTTCTGGTGCAGCGCGAGCGCGGCCTCGTCACCGAGGCGCGGCTGATCGCCGATGTCTTCGAGGCGTCGCTGCCGCCGGGCGCTCCCGCTGCCCCGGGCGCGGGCGACGGGGCCGAGGTGACCGCGCTGTTGTCGCGCATCGAGCTTGCGGAGGGCGTCGAGGCGCATGTCTTCGACGGGGCGGGCCAGCTCATCGCCCAGACGATCGGCTCGGCCATGCCGCTCACGGTCCAGGGTCTCAACGGCGGCACCCGCAAGACGACGATCATCACAGCGGCGCTGAACGGCATCTGGGAGATGCTCACCTCGATCTTCGAGCGCCAGCCCGCCGTGATGCCCGAGCCCGTGGACGTCGCGCAGGAGATGGTCGACACGATGGGGCCGGACGGCTCCGCCATCCGCGGCTACGACGGCGACCTGGGCCGGCTCTATACGGTGGCGACGCCGATCAGCCTCACCGGTCCGAGCCTCGGGACGATCGCGGTGACGACGCGGGCGGGAGAAATCGACGCGCTTGTCCGGGTGGAGCGCGAGCAGCTGCTGCAAATGTTCGTGGTGGCGCTTCTTGTCTCCATCGGCCTGAGCCTCGTGCTCGCCTCGACCATCGCCAACCCGCTGGCGGACCTGTCGGCCGCGGCGGAACTGGGCCGCGACAGGCATGCCCGCAAGATGTCGCCGCAGCGGGTGCGGATCCCGGACCTGACCGCCCGGCCCGACGAGATCGGTCGGTTGTCGGGCGCGCTGCGCGGCATGGTTTCGGCGCTCTACGACCGGATCGACGGCAACGAGCAGTTCGCCGCGGACGTGGCCCACGAGATCAAGAACCCGCTGGCCTCGCTCCGCTCTGCCGTCGGCACGATGCGTCTGGCCCGGACCGAGGACCAGCGCACCCGCCTGCTCGACGTCATCGAGCACGACGTGCGCCGCCTCGACCGGCTCGTCTCCGACATCTCCAACGCCTCCCGCCTCGACAGCGAGCTCGTCAAGGAGGAGGAGGAGCCGTTCGATCTGGTGAGGATGATCTCGAACCTGGGCGTGTATCACGAGCAGCAGTCGGAGGTGGACGGCATCGACTTCATCACCGACCTGCCGCAGGAGCCGATCGTCATCATGGGCCTGGAGGCGCGGCTGGCGCAGGTCTTCGTCAATCTGATCACCAATGCCATCAGCTTCTGCGAGGAGGGCGATGCGGTCCGTGTCTGGCTGCGCCGGCGCGAGAACCGCGTGCTCGTCGTGGTCGAGGACACCGGGCCCGGCATTCCGGAAGAATCGCTGACGAAGGTCTTCAACCGGTTCTATTCCGAGCGGCCGGAGAACCAGTTCGGCAACCACTCGGGCCTCGGCCTCGCGATCTCCCGGCAGATCGTGGAGGCGCATGGCGGCGTCATCTGGGCCGAGAACATCCGTCCGACCGACATGGACCTCACGTCCGACCCGCTGGGCGCCCGGTTCGTCGTCGGTTTGCCGATCTGAGGGGAGGGCTCCGCATGTCCGACGCGCCCGGCCTTCCGCGCCCGCACCTGCGCCGCGACGGCCGCGCGACGATGCATGGCACCGCGGTCGAGCGGGGGGGGAGGGGGCTTTTGTTGCTCGGGCCCTCCGGCGCCGGCAAGAGCGGGCTGGCGGCGGAGATGCTGCTGCTGGGCGCGCGTCTGGTGGTCGACGACCTGCTGCTGCTGGAGGCCCACGAGGGTGCTCTCTGGGTGACCGGCCCCGATGCGGCAAGGGACGACGGGGCAGGAGGCGACGACCCCGGTGGCCGGGTGGATCCGGCGATGCGGAAGCTCGAGCTGCGGGGAATCGGGCTGGTGGAGGTTCCGACGACCGGGGCGGCGGCGGTGCGGGGCGCGGTGCTGCTGGCCGCGTCGGGGGCGCGGTTGCCGGACGTGGACACGATGACGCTTCTGGGCCGGCGCATCCCGCTCGTCCGGCATCCGGCGCGGGCGGGGGCCGCCGCCAAGATCCTTCTCTGGCTGGCCTCCGGCCCCGCCATCACGGCCCCGTCATGAGGTCTCCGGCACCCTACCGTCGGCCCCGCCGCGCGACTATCTCTGACGCATGCATCCCGAGGCCCAGATGACACGTCCCGACCCCAATTCGACCGGCGCCCCCCCGCAGGAGCTGATCCTCGTGACAGGACCGTCGGGTGCGGGGCGGACGACCGCGATCCACGTCCTGGAGGATGCGGGATACGAGGTGATCGACAACCTGCCGCTGTCGCTGATGGCGCGGCTTCTCGAAGCCGGGACGGACCGGCCGCTGGCGCTCGGCCTCGATATCCGCAACCGGGATTTCAGCGTCGAGGCGCTGCTGTCGCTGACCGCGCGGCTGCGCGCCGACCCCGGGGTGGCCGTGCGGCTGCTCTATCTCGACTGCGCGCCGGATGCGCTCGTCGCGCGTTTCTCCGAAACCCGCCGCAGGCACCCGCTTGCTCCCTCCGAGGATGCCGAGACGGGGGTCGCCCGGGAGGTCTCGATCCTGGACGGGGTGGCGGATCATGCGGACATCGTGATCGACACGACCGCGCTCACGGTGCACGATCTGAAGGACGAGGTGCTCCGCTGGTTCAGCCGCGACGCGCGGCAGGTGGCGATCTCGGTGCAGTCGTTCAGCTACAAGCGCGGCCTGCCGCGCGGCCTCGACATGGTGTTCGACGTCCGCTTCCTGGCCAATCCCCATTGGGTTCCGGCGCTGCGCGGCGGCACGGGCAGCGATGCCGCGGTCCGGGCGCATGTGACCGCCGACGCCCGCTTCGCCGACTTCTTCGATCGGATGAGCGAACTCGTCCTGTCGCTCCTGCCGGCCTACCGCGAGGAGGGGCGGGCGCATCTCGCGATCGGCTTCGGCTGCACCGGCGGACGGCACCGGTCGGTTGCCGTCACGGAAATGCTGGCCGCGACCCTTGCCGAGCAGGGTTGGCAGGTGTCTACACGTCATCGGGAACTGGATCGCCGCGGTGCGGCGGAGGTCACGAAAGGCTCGGGGGGTGCGGGCCACGGGGTAAGCGCCGCATGATCGGCATCGTCATTGTCGCCCATGGGGGCCTGGCCGAGGAATATCGGCGTGCGGTCGAGCATGTGCTCGGCCCGCAGGAGGGGTTTCGCGCGATCTCGGTCGCCGCAGCTTGCGATCGTGCGGGCAAGGAAGCCGAGATCCGCGCTGCCGCCGACGCCGTCGATGCCGGCGACGGGGTCGTCGTGGTGACGGACATCTTCGGCGGCTCGCCCTCGAACCTGTCGATGGGGGCCTGTTCGGCCTGCGACAGGGTCATCTTCTACGGGGCGAACCTTCCCGCGTTGATCAAGCTGTCGCGCAGCCGCAGAAAACCCCTGTCGGAAGCGCTCGCCTTGGCCAAGGCGGCCGGAACGCGCTACATGGACGTCGTGGCGGGGCCCGTCGCCTGAGGCAGACCGGAGGATGTGGCCTGATGGCGACGCGACACCTGAAGATCGTCAACGAAAAGGGGCTGCACGCCCGCGCCTCGGCCCGGTTCGCCGAGACGGTCGAGCGTTTCGACGCCCGGGCCACCGTCCGCAAGGACGACGTCGAGGCCATGGGTGACTCGATTATGTCGCTGCTGATGCTGGCCGCCGCGCGCGGCAGCACCATCGTGGTGGAGACGACGGGACCGGAGGCGGAACCCCTGATGGACGCGCTGGCGGCCCTCGTCGCGGATTTCTTCGGGGAAGGGATGTGAGCGACAGCCTGTTCTTCCGCGCCAGCGCAAGGACGGAGGACGACGGGTATCGGCCCTATGACCGGGGCCGGCTCAGTTACGCGGGAACGTTCACCGACCCGTGGAAATCGAACACCATACGCGCGATGGAATGGCTGACGGGCAAGACCCGCCTGCTGCGGCTCATCCGGCGGTTCGAACGCGAAGGCGTGGAGACCGGGCCGGAGTTCTTCGGCCATGCCTTGCGCGTCATGCGCATTCGCGTCGATACGCCCGACGCGCAGATCGCGCGCATCCCCCGGCGCGGGCCGGTCGTCGTGGTGGCGAACCATCCGCACGGACTGGTCGACGGGATGGTGCTGGCCGAGATCATCGGGCGGGTGCGGAGCGATTTCCGGATATTGACGCGCAGTCTTCTTGCCGGTGTGCCGGAAGTGGCCGATTACATGATCGCGGTGCCCTTCCCGCATGAGCCGGACGCCCGCGCGCGCAATCTGGCGATGCGGCAGGCGGCGATGGCGCATCTGGCGCGGGGCGGAGTCATCGTCGTGTTCCCGGCCGGGGCGGTCGCTTCCGCGGAGACGCCGTTCGGTGCGGCGGTAGAGAAGTCATGGCACCCCTTCACCGCCAAGATGATCCGCCAGAGCGGTGCCACGATCGTGCCGGTGCGGTTCGAGGGAGAGAATTCGCGCGCCTACCAGATTGCGAACCTCGTGTCGCCGACGTTGCGGCAGGGGCTGCTCCTGCACGAGGTCGTCCATGCCCTCGACCGGCCACAGGCTCCGGTGGTGCGGGCGCCGATCCCGCCGCAGAAGTGGCACGGACATGCCACCAATTCGACGGAGTTTATGGCCTGGCTTCGCGCCCGGAC
>JBBQDX010000211.1:0-7934 GCA_038320125.1 Rhodobacterales bacterium
TCCTCGGCGGTTTCGGGGCGGCCCGGATCGGGCGCGCAACCGGTCTCGACCAGGATCGGCCGCCAAGATCACTGACCCCCCACGTCGACCGTGATCCCATGCAACCCCGCGTGCTCCGGTGAGGCCGTGGCGGAGGAAAGCCTCCGGGCGGCACTCGCCCCGGTCCGCACCCGGCTCGATCGGCCCGGCGCCTAGGCCAGGTCCCGCAGGAAGGCCGCGGCCTCGGCGTGCAATCTGGTCGCGCTGACGCGGCGCCTGACGACGGACCGCGCGGCGGTACCCCGGCGACGGGCGGCGACAGGGTCGTCCAGCGTCTGCCCGACGGCGTTCGAGAGCGCGGCGGGATCGCGCATGTCGGCCAGCATGGCGCAGCCCGCATCCGCGAATTCGGTCACCGGCGCGGTATCCGACAGGACGAGGGGACAGGCCGTCGCCATCGCTTCGAGCATCGACCAGGACAGCACGAAAGGCACGGTCAGGTAGACATGCGCGTCGCTGCGGCGGAGGAGCCAGCGATAGGCACGCGCCCCCAGCATGCCCAGAAGGACGACGCGGCCACGGTCGAGGCCGGGGGTCGAGAGTCCTCGGGCCAGCCAGTCCACCCGGCGCATGCCATCGGTGCCGTAGGCGACGGACGGCGCACCCGCGATCGCGATCACCGCGTCGGGCCGCGCGGCCTGGATCGCGGGGAGGGCCGCCATGAAATGCGGAAATCCGCGGTGAGGTTCCATGCCGCGCGTGGCATAGGTCACGAGCGGCGTGGAAGGGTCGAGGGCGTGCAGCGGCGCGGGGCAATCGGCACGGTCGCCGCGCGCGTCATGGGGCCGGAAGAAGGCCGTGTCGATGCCGTCGTGACGCAGGGTGATCCGCTGGCGGAGCGCCCCGGGGAACCGGCCGGCCTGGAACCGGGTCGGGCAGATGGTGGCGTCGGCGCAGCAGATCTCGAGCGCCATCGCCGCGTTCCGGCCGCGTTCGACCATGGCCTGGTCGGGGTCGGCGAGATCGCCGTGGGCGACGCCGAGATAGTCGAGATCGAGGGCGGGGTGGTCGTACCACCATTCCGCATAGGCCACCGTCCGGACGCCCCTGAAGATATCGCGCGCGAAGAGCCCGGCGCCGGGTCCGGCATGGGACACCACGATATCGGGGCGGGTGCCGGACCGGGCGGCGGCAAGGGCGGCGGCCGCGAAACCCTGGGCGTTCAGGACCGCCCGGTCAAAGGCCTGGGCGTAGGGATGCGTCCGCCCGGAGGGGGCCCGCCGGGGGCCGTAGGTCAGGCTTCGGCAGCCGGGGATCGCGACGGGGGTGCGGGACGCGAAAATGACCGGCCAGCCCTTGCTGGCCAGATGGCGGGCGAGGGCGCCGAACTGCCCCGGTCCGTCGTCGTGGACGAACATGACATGGGGCACGGCGCGGCCGAGGGGGGCGGGAGCGGCCAGAGAAGTAATGGCACCCCGGCTGGCATCGGGCACCGCCGGGTCCATCAGGCGGCGAAGAGCGACCAAAGGCCGAGGCCGAGCGACGCCGCGCCGATGACCAGCGCCAGCGTGACCGCGATCACGAGGCCGCCCGTGCCGGACCGTTGCGGCGGCTCGATGGCCGACAGCGCGGTCTCGATGCGGGCCTGGACGACCTCGATCCGCTCCATCGCGTCGCAGAGCGGCGCGTCGGCGGTGCGCGCCTCGCGGCCGATGGCCATGCGGAGACGGACCAGCTCCTCGAAGAGCCGTTCGGAGAGCCGCCGACCCGGGTCCTCGCTCGCTTTCGCGCGGCCGATCCGGCGCAGCTCGCCCGAGGTTCCGTCGTCGGCACGTGCCATCGCAGTTACCGTGAACTCGAAACCGGGTTCGAGCGGCGCGTCGAGGTCGAGCGCGAATCCGTAGCGCCCGGTGCCGATACCGCCGCGTTCGAGGTCGGGGCGGTAGCCGTCGGCACTGACCTCGCCGATGAGGCGCCCCTCGCGCGAGATCCGGACCGTGACGGCGGCGCCGGGATCGCCGCGGTCGATCGCCCAGCCAGAGACGCGGCCCGGGCGCGGCACGTCGATGACGCCGTTGATGCGGGCACCGGCGCGGGCTTCGCCCTCGGCGGCGAGGCGGGTGGGCATGTCGGTCATGGCGGATCTTCCTGCTGCGTTTGCGGTCTCTTAACCCCGGGTGCCTTAACGCCTTGCTAAAGCGGGAGGTGAGAAATGCGATGGATTGCGCTCGTCCTGAGCCTTTGGGCGACGGCGGCCACCGCCCAGACGGTGCTGTTCGACTGGTCGGAGGAGGCCTGCACGCGGTGGGACATCCCCGACACGCCGGCCCGGTTCTGGCGCGAGGGGACCGGCGTCGCGATGATCGCGGGCTCGCAGGCGTCCCGAGTCAGCGCCGGTCCGGACCCGTTCACCCTCGAGCGACGCTGCGTCGTGGCCTATGCCGGGGACCACGATCCCGACCCGCGCTCCCATGACGACCGGGTCTGGATCGCCTCCGTCTGGTCGCATGCGGACGTCCGCATCGAAGCCCTGGCGCACGTGGAGTATCACGGCGACCGGCACGGCACCTGCTTGGCCGGCACCTACATGGCCTGCTGGCGGAGCTCCGTCATCGCGCTCGAGAGCCGCGACGGCAAAACCTTCACGCGTGCCCCCGGCCCGCCCGTCGCGGCCCTGCCCCTGGCCTACGACCCGGCGCAGAAGCGGCGGTCGGGCTATTTCAACCCGTCGAACATCTTCCGCTCCGGCCGGTTCCTCTACGTCTTCGTCTTCGCGGAAGCCCATGGCGCGCAGGCGCGGGGTGCGTGCCTTCTGCGGCGGCGGGTCGCCGGCGGTGCATGGCTCGCCTGGGACGGCGCGGCCTTCGGGGCGCGGCTTTCGGGGCGGATCGGGTTCGGCCGGGGCCGGACCTGCGCTCCGGTCTCGGGCGTGACCTCGACGCTGTCGTCGGTCCTGCGGGGCGAGGACGGTGTCTATCTGGCGGTGACGCCGCGGTCGGCCCTGGGGCGGCACGGCATCTGGCTACAGCGATCCTCCGACCTGCTGGCATGGTCCGCGCCGGAACTGCTGGTCGAGCTGCCCCTGCTCTGGCGGCGGGACTGCGCGGCACCGGCGGCCTATGCCTACCCGGCGCTGATCGCCCCCGGGAGCCCGTCGCGCAATTTCGAGACCCTCGTCGGCGAGGTCTGGCTCACGGCGGTGCGGATGCCGCTGGGACCGGACTGCGAGGTTGGCCCCGAACGCGATCTCGTCGCCTGGCGCCTGCGACGCGAGGAGACGGGCAAGCTCTCGATCGCCGACGACGCGCCCTGACCGCGAGACCGCGGGCGCGGGGCCGGGCCGTCAGCCGGCCCGGGCCAATTCCACGGGGGCGAGGCGCGCGAGAAGCGCCGCCGGATCCTCGAACTCCGCCCCGGTGACGACCGGGCCCTCGTAGGGTGCGACGGCCCCCGTCGAGATCCTTTCCTCGATCACGTCGAGCGCCGCCTCGGCGTCGTCCATCGGCGCATCGAAGAGATCGTAGATGGAATAGCGCCACCAGCAGGACGCGAGAAGGCGCGCGACCACCGCCTCGGGAAAGCGCAGGCGCAGCACCCGGCCCGGCGTGCCGACGACGATGGCGTAGGGCGGCACGTCCTTCACCACCGTCGCGCGGGCGCCGATGATGGCGCCGGTCCCGACGGTGATGCCGGACTTGAGGAACGCTCCCTGCCCGATCCAGACGTCCGGCTCCAGCGTGGTGACCGGGCAGGACCCGGAATAGGGCCGCACCTTGCCCCTCAGATCCTCCACCCCGCCGGCGGTCATCAGCCGGTCCCAGCCGTGCACCTCCGGATAATAGGCGGTGCGCGAGGTGGTCAACCAGGTGGTCGGGTGCTCGTGCGCGCCGATCACCACGCCCGAGGCGATGGAGCAGTAGCGGCCGGCCCGCAGGTTGTTGAGCGTTCCGCCAGAGAGGTTGCAGAACGCCCCGACATCGAGGAAGGCGCCCGGCGTGACGGTGGAAACCACCGACGTGGGCCCTTCGAACCGGGAGGCAGCGTCGATCCGCCCCGCCGCGCCGAGGCCGCCGAGCCTGAGACCGCAGGCGTCCATCGCCGCGTAATCGGCGCGGGAGAGGGGAAGGGTTATCTGGGGCATGTCCATGACCTCTGGCTGGCTGGCGGGACGCGGTTCAGGGAGCCTCGCACATCGTGCCGAGGGTCTGGCGGGAGGAGCGGTGACCCGGTTCGATCCCGAGCGCGCGGAGGCGGGCTGCGAGGATGATCGCGGTCGCGGGCGGGAAAGCTCCGCAAGAACGTCGGTTCCGTCGTCTGGGTCTGGGTCCGGAGCCTGCAGCGTCTGATCATGGCGTGATCCTAGGGGGCGGGATTTAACAGGCGATGAACGCTCATTCCTCGTGCATCGCGCGGCCGAGGCGACGCAGGAGGGGTTCGACGAGATAGTCGCCGGCGCGACGCTCGCCGATCGTCAGCGAGACCTCCACCGGCATGCCCGCGACCGGCGCGACGCCGGCCAGATCGGCGAGAGCCGGGGCGTCGAGCGTGACGCGGGCCTCGAAATAGGTCTCGCCCGCGGCGTCCTCGAGCGCGTCGGCGGAAACGTAGGACACGGTGCCCGCGACGATCGGGCTGCCCGCCTTCTTGACGGCGACGAAGCGGACCTGCGCCGGGACCCCGACATGGATGCTGTCGATCGCCGAAGGATGCAGTTGCGTCAGCACCACGAGTTCGTCGTTCGCGGGCAGGATCGTCATCAGCGGCTCGCCCGGGCTGATCACGGCGCCCGGCGTGACGGTCGTGATCTCGACCACGCGCCCGGCCTGCGGCGCGCGGAGCTGCTGTCGCTCCAGCACGTCCTCGGCGGCGCGGATCTGGGCCCCGAGCGTCTCGAGGCGCTTGCGGGTCTCGACGAGGGCCGAGACGATCTCGACGCGGCGTTGCTGCTCGACGGCGCGGATCTCGCTCCGGGCCCGGGCGATGTCCTGCCGCGCCGCCTCCGCCAGGGCGAGGTGCTCGTCGCGGGCCCCCTCGGTCTGGGCGACGAAGCGGTCGAACTCCATGAGATCGAGCCTTCGCACGGCGCCCCGCTCGACGAGCGTCGCGGTGCGGTCGCGCTCGTCGGTCCAGAGCGCGAGCTGGCGGCCGGCGGCGGCGACGCGCGCGTCGGAGGCGGCGATCTCGGCGCCAAGCTGGTCGATCTGCCGATCGAGCGCCGCGACCTGCGCGCGGTGGGCGCCGAGGCGGGCGGCGTGCAATGCGAGCTCGGCGGTGGTGCGCAGGCCCTCATGCATCGCCGCGTCCGGCGCGTCGCCGGTCCGGATACCCGGTATTTCGGGGGCGGCCGAGAGATCGGGCGCGACGCCCGCCTCCTCGGCTTCGAGCCGCCAGAGGGCGAAACGTCCCTGGGCCAGCTCGGCGCGAAGCTGGGCGAGGGCGGCGCCGATCTGGGTCGCGTCGAGCCGCGCGACGACCTGGCCTTTCTCCACGCGATCCCCGGCGCGCACGAGAAGTTCGGACAATATCCCGCCCTCGAGGCTCTCGACGCTCTTGCGCTCGCTGTCGGCGTGCAGGGTGCCCTGGGCAATCACCGCCGCGTCGAGGCGGGCGAAGAGGGCCCAGCCGCCCATGGTCGCGAAGAACGCGCCGGCGACGAGGAGCGCGGCCACGACGATGGGCGCATAGGGCTGCAGACGGGTCTCCTCGATGGCAAGGCTCATGACGCGATCTTTCTGACGTGCGGCCCGGGCCGGGGCGCGAGGTGGCGCGGCGTCATGGTCTCCATGACCTCGGCGCGCGGGCCGAACTGCGCGACGGCACCGTCCTTGAGGACGAGGAGGCGGTCGGCGCGGTTCAGGATCGACATCCGCTGCGCCACGACGATCACCGTCGCCCCCCGCGTCCGGGCCGCGTCGATCGCGGTGACGAGCGCCGCCTCGCCCTCGGCGTCGAGATTGGAGTTCGGCTCGTCGAGCACGAGCAGCCGGGGATCGCCGTAGAGGGCTCGCGCGAGGGCGACCCGCTGTTTCTGCCCGCCCGAGAGCTGCACGCCCGCCCCGCCGAGCCGGGTGGCGTAGCCGTTTGGCAACGATCCGATCAGCTCGTGCACGCCGGCGGCGCGGGCGGCGGCGACGATCCCCTCCATGTCGCCGTCGCCGAAGCGGGCGATGTTCTCGGCGATGGTGGCGGTGAAGAGCGTCGACTCCTGCGGCAGGTAGCCCGTCGCCCGCCCGAAGGCGGCGCGCTCGTGGATGAAGGTGGATTGCCCGTCGAGATAGACCCCGCCGGCCGTGGGACGGTAGATCCCGACGAGCATGCGGGCGAGCGTGGACTTGCCCGCGCCGGAGGGGCCGACGATGCCGAGGAGCTCCCCCGAGGCGATCTCGAAGCTGACGTTGCGCAGCAGCGGCCTGCCCTGGGCGCCCGGCACATAGGTCAGCCGGTCGGCGCTCAGGCGTCCGGTGGCGATCTCGAACCCTTCGCCCGCCCGATCGGTGGCGCCGGCTTCGGTGATGTCGCGCAGGCGCTGCGCCGCGCCGATGGCATCGACCCATTGCCGCCAGCCGTCCACGAGCTGCTCGAAGGGCAGCAACAGCCGGCCGGTCAGGGTCGACGCGGCGATGATCGTCCCGGCCGTCGCCGCATCGTTGATGACGAGGACCGCGCCGGTGGTGATGATCCCGACCTGGAACGCCATCCGGACCGTCCGGACCAGCGACGAGAGCCCCCTGGCGACGCGCAGGCCGCGCTCCACCGCCTCGATGGCCTCTCCCTGGCTGCGGCGCCAGCGGCGCGCGAGGGCGGGCAGCATGCCCATCGCGGTGATGACTTCGGCATTGCGCATCGCCTCCGCCGTCTCGGCCTGAACGAGCCCGTTCGTGGCGGAGGCCCGGGCGCTCGGCCGGCGCACGGCGAACTCGATGCCGACCGCGGCCAGCACCAGCAGCAGCGCGCCCGAGAGGCCCACGAGGCCGTAAGCGGGATGCAGCAGGAACAGGACGGCGAGAAAGAGCGGCGTCATCAGCAGGTCGACCGGCAGCGCGATGGTGCCGCTGACGATGAAGGCGCGCAGATCGGCGAGATCGCGCACCGAGGAGGCCGCGAGCGAAGGGCCGTCCCGCAGCGTCGTCTCGACGGCGGCCTCGAAGACCGGCGTGCCGAGCCGCGCCGTGAACCGCCCGCCGAGGACGGCGAAGATGCGGTGGCGCAGCACGTCGAGCACGAGCTGGAAGCCGAGCACGACGCCGATCAGCATGAGGAGTGCCAGAAGCGTGTCCATGCTGCGCGACGACAGGACCCGGTCGTAGACCTGGATCATGTAGAGCGGCATGCCGAGATGCAGGACGTTCACGAAAAAGCCCACCGCGCCGGCGGCGAGGCCGCCGCGCAGGACATCGCGCATCGCGGCGCGGTAAGCCTCCGCCGGCCGCATCTCAGACGACCTTCAGCATCGGCTGCCGGCGGTCGATGAGCTTGCCGAAAAGTTCGGCATGGCGGCGCCCGGTCTGCGCGGCGGTCATCGGCGGCCGGATCCCCGCCCGAAGCCGTCCCCAGAGCGCCGGATCGCCGATCGCCTCGGCCAGCCGGTCGGCAAGGCTTTCAGCCGAGGAGGCGTGGAAGTGCAGCCCATCGACGCCATGGCGCACCTTCTCGGCCATGCCGCCGATGTCGGAGGCGATGATCGGACGACCGTGATGGAAAGCCTCCTGGATCACCACGGGCGAGTTCTCCCACCAGGTCGAGGGCACGATCATCCAGTCCACGTCGCGCATGAGACCGGGCAGCTCGTGGCTCTTGTAGCTGCCCCGGAAGCGGATGCGGCCGCCCGCGATCCGGAACAGGTCCTTCACCTGGGCCTGGAACTCTTCCGGCTGCTGGTCGAGGTTGCCGCCATAGACGTAGAGGATGCTGTCGCCCCAGACCTCTTTCGGCACCCGGGTGACGGCATCGACCAG
>JBBQDX010000212.1:0-7851 GCA_038320125.1 Rhodobacterales bacterium
GCGGTGTTCGACGGGTTTCTCTTCACCGGCGGGCGGCCGAACGTCCATCCGGAGGAATACGGCGCGGCGGAGACGCCCGCTCACGGGGCCTTCGACCGGGCGCGCGATGCGGTAGCACTGCCGCTGATCCGGGCCTGCGTCGAACGGGGCCAGCCGTTCCTGGGGATCTGCCGCGGGTTTCAGGAAGTGGCTGTCGCGATGGGCTCGACCCTGCATCCCGAGATCCGCGACCTGCCGGGACGGATGAACCACCGGATGCCGCCGGACGGCACGCTTGAAGAGAAGTTCGCGCTTCGCCACGCCGTGACCTTCACGCCGGGCGGGCCCTTCGCGCGGCTGATGGAGAGCGAGACGGTGATGACGAACACGCTGCACGGCCAGGGGATCGACGTGCCCGGGCCACGGGTGCGCGTCGACGGGGTCGCCTCCGACGGCACGCCCGAGGCCATCGTCATCGACGGCGCGCCGGGCTTCGCACTTTCCGTGCAGTGGCACCCGGAGTGGAACGCGGCGGCCGACCCGGTCTCGCGGAGGCTCTTCGTAGCCTTCGGCGATGCCTGCCGGGCCTGGCGGGCGGGGCGGGAAGCGATGCCGCTCCAACGCGCCGGCTAAGATCGGGATGCGTCGCGGCGGGCGGAATGGCCGATCAGGATCGCCCGCAGCGTCGCCTTCTCGGCACCGCCGGGGTCGAAGGCCTCGAGCCGCGCGCCCGCTGTGGCCGGGGGCGCATCGAGCGGCCCGATCTGCGGCCGGTCCAAGCCCCGAAGGGCAGCGCGGCGGATCGACCGTGAGAGGCGCCGCGGCATGGGGGACGGCGGCATCGAACCGCGGGGCGCAAGCGCGGCAGGTTTCGGAGAAATCGACGCGGCCCTCGCCGTGGTCGAGCAGGTCGTGGAGCCTGGCGGAAGCCCGGCGCATAGATGCCTGCCGTGCGGTCTGGCCCGGCCATATGATCAAGGGTGACAGGCGCGGGCGGGGCGGCGATACGGAGGGCTAGCGCCTCGCCGGCGTTCCGCGGCAGCATCTCGACATGCAGGCCCCGGTCGGCAAGCCGCGGGGGCCCCACCGCCCTCCGCGACGGGGCGCTCCCTCGGCCGGATACCAGGCGCAGGCCCCAAAGGAAGTCGCCGATCAGCGCGTCGGCGGTGACGTGTTCGATGTTGCGCGGCACCATCTCCGACTGCCACGTTGTGCGATCGTCGCCAAAAGTCCAACCCTCGACCGCATCTTCGGCACGATCCTTCCGCAGGCGGAGGTCGCCGGGACCGCCGAGGTTATGGTCGGGGCAGGCGCAGGCAGTTTCGGGCACCCTCCGCGACGGGGCGGGCGGTGGCCGGCGGCGGGTCGGAGCGGGGCGGGGAGCGGGCGGCGGAACGGCGCGGGTGCCGACCCGACGGAACGCCGTCAGCCGTAGACCTCAAGCATCTCCAGCAGATCGGCGTGGGTATTGGCCTCCCCGGCGGGCTTGTCGTGGCGCCAGCGCAGCATTCGCGGAAAGCGCAGGGCCACGCCGGACTTGTGGCGGGTGGATTTCTGGATGCCCTCGAAGCCGATCTCGAAGACATGCTCCGGCGGCACCCGACGCACCGGGCCGAATCGTTCCAGCGTGTTGCGCCGCACCCAATGCGTCATCTGGCGGAACTCCGCGTCCGTCAGCCCCGAATAGGCCTTGGTGAAGGGCACCAGCTCCTCGCCCTTCCATACGGCGAAGGTGAAATCGGTGTAGAGGTTGGCGCGCCGCCCGTGCCCGGCCTGCGCGTAGATCATCACGGCATCGATGGAGAGCGGGTCGAGCTTCCATTTCCACCAGTCGCCGCGCTTGCGCCCGACGTGATAGACGCTGTCGGCACGCTTGAGCATCAGCCCCTCGGCCTGCCTCTCGCGGGCGGTGGCGCGGGTCTTTGCCAGCGCGTCCCAGGTCTCGAAGGGGATGGTCGGCGAGAGCTTCACCGGTGCCTCGGGCGGCACGGCGGCCAGCAGGACCTCGAGCCGGGCGCGGCGGGTGGCGAAGGGCACGGTGCGCAGGTCCTCGCCGTCCTCCTCCAGAAGATCGTAGGCGCGCAGGATCACCGGCGCGTCCGTGAGCAGCTTCTTCGGCACCGACTTGCGCCCGATCCGCGTCTGAAGGGCGGAGAAGCCGCGCGGGGCCTCGGCAATGGCGTCCCAGACCAGCACCTCGCCGTCGATCACCGTGCCGTCCGGCAGGAAGTCGGCGGCGCGGGCGAACTCGGGGAAGCGGTCGCTCATCAGCTCCTCGCCGCGCGACCAGAGATGGTGATGGCCGCCGCGCAGGATGAGCTGGCCGCGGATGCCGTCCCACTTCCATTCCGCGATCCAGTCCACGGGATCGCCGAGGCTTTCCGGACCGCCGTCGATGCCGTGGGCGAGGCAGAAGGGATAGGGACGGGAGAGGTCCGCCTCCGGATCGGGCGCGGTGATGAGGGCCGCGTAGCTCGTCGTCTCGGGCGTCCAGCCGCCCATCAGGCGATGCGCGAGTTCGGCCTCCGGTATCCCGGTGGCCTTCGACAGGGCGCGCGTCATCAGCTTCTGGCTGACGCCGACGCGAAAGCCGCCGGTGATGAGCTTGTTGAAGACGAAGCGCTCGGTGCCCGCCAGCGCGGCCCAGGCCGCCAGCACGGCGGCCTTGCGCTCGGGTTCCGGCAGGTCGCGCAGCGCGCGGATCTCGGCGATCCAGTCCGAGAGGCTGCGGTCCGGGGCGGCCTCGGGCTCCGGCAGGATCAGGTGGATCGTCTCCGCGAGGTCGCCGACGACGTCGTAGCTCGCCTTGAAGAGCCACATCGGCAGCCCCGCCACCCCGGCCGCCCATTCCGCGAGCAGCGTGGCATTGACGGCGCGCTTGGGCCGGCGGCCCGACAGCAGCGCGATGGTCCAGAGGCGGTCGGGTTCGGGCGCCTCGCGGAAGTAGGCCGCCAGCGCCTCGGTCTTGGCGGAGGTCTTGGTCGTCTGATCGAGGGCCGCGTAGGCGCGGGCAAAGCGTCTCACGGCGCACCTCTCATTCCAGCGCCTTCGCGATGGCGTCGATGGCGCGGTCGGCCCCCGGGGTGCGGGCCGCAAAGACCTGCCAGGCATGGAGCACGCCGTTCTCCTGCACCGTCACGGAGACCCCCGCGGCGCGCGGTCGGGCGCCGTCTGCGTCGGCGCAGCCCTCCGATAGGTCGCTGCGGGCGCATCGGATGGGCACGGTCGGCGCGGCGGTGACATCGGCATGGACCGGCAGGTCGCGGACGTCGGCCCAGCAGAGTCCGTCGCGCAGGATGCGGCGCAGGGCCGACAGCGGCGACATGACCTCGCCCGGGGCACCGGGCCCGGGGCGGGCGGGGTCGCGCCGGGGCTCGAGCGGATCGGAGACGGCGTCGGAGGCGGGAGCCGCGTCCCGGCGGGAATTGTCGGGACAGGCGGTCACGTCTCCGCCTCCAGCGACTCCAGAAGCTCGTCGCCGAACTCGGTCTTCACGACCTGCGCGTCGAAGCCGCGGCTTTCCAGCCAGTCGCGGAACGTCGCGGTGTAGCCGTGGGTGGCGAAGATGCGGCTGGCGCCCGTCGCGTCGATGGCGGCATTCAGGCCCTTCCAGTCGGCATGGTCACTGATGACGAATCCGCGGTCCGCCGACCGCCGGCGCCGCACGCCCCTGAGCGCCATCCAGCCCGAGGCGAAGCCGGTGGAGACCGGACCGAAGCGCCGGAGCCAGGGACCGGCGAGTGCCGAGGGCGGGGCGACGACGAAAGCACCGGGATGGGTCTTCGCGGTGGTCTCCGGCGTCACGCGGATCGTGTCGGGCAACGCGAGCCCCTGGGCGCGCAGCACCGCGTTGGTGTTCTCCACCGCGCCATGCGTCAGGATCGGGCCGATGGAAGCGTCCACCATCGACATGACGCGCTGTGCCTTGCCCAGCGAATAGGCCCCGATGGCGCTGGTGCGTCCGGCCTCGCGGTTTGCCCGCCACCAGGCGTTAAGCTCGGCCGCGAGGGTCGCCTCCTCGGCCCAGTCGAAGACCGGCAGGCCGAAGGTGCATTCGGTGATGAAGGCATGGCAGCGCACCGGCTCCCAGGGTTCGCAGAGCGCGTCGGGCGTGGTCTTGTAGTCGCCCGAGACGACCCAGACCTCGCCCCTGTGCTCGACCCGGATCTGGGCGCTGCCGGGGACGTGGCCGGCGGGGTGGAAGCTGACGCGGACGCCGTGGATGTCGCGGATCTCGCCGTATCGCAGCGTCTCGATGTCGATCTCGCCCAGCCGGTGGCGCATCACGGGCGCCGCGGCCTCGGTGGCGAGGTAGTGGCGGTGGCCGGAGTAGGCGTGGTCGGCATGGCCATGAGTGACGAGGGCGCGGTCGACCGGCTTCCACGGATCGATGTGGAAGCGGCCGGCGGGGCAGTAGATGCCTTCTTCGCGGAACTCGAGGATCATGCCCGGTATCTAGGGTGCGGCGGGGGCTCGGACCAGCGGGACGTCTGCCGGAGCGTCCAACGCGCCGATCCGGCGGACCGGTCGGGGATGGCAAGGCTGCCTGCGCCCCCAGGACCCCGATGCGCCCCGGGGCCTGCCCCGGGGATCCGCCGTCACGTGTCCGGCGTGGTCAGGGCGATCTCGCCCGACTCCTCGAGGTCACGGATGGCCGTGACCACGGCCGCCATCGCCGCGTCGGCCGCTTCCGCCCTGGGCGGTTCGGGGAGTTCGGCGATCTGGTCGCGCAACTGGTCGGCCATCCGGGTGGACAGGGAGCCGAGGAGGAAGTCCCGCACCGCCGCCAGTTCGGGGGGGGTGCCAGCCAGCGCCGCGACGAGAACGTCGCCGTCCACCTCGCGCAGCACGCGCGGCACGTCGCGCGCCACGAGGCGGTCGGGGATGTTTTCGTAGCTGAACACCGCGGCGCGGACGCGGCCCGCGAAGGTCGCGTCGCTGGCCTCCAGGCTCTCGAGGATCGCGCGGCGCACGCCGGAGGTCGCGCTGTTGAGGATGCCGCCGACCCGGCGGACCGCGTCGGTCTCGAAGGCGGGGACGGCCCGCGAGGCGGTCTGGCGGGCGAGCACGAGGCCGATGCGGGACACTGCCCTCGGCGTCACGCCCTCGGTGCGGGCGAAGGCGGCGGCGATGGCGTGACCGCGTTCGGGCGACAGGCCGCCGATCAGCGTGGCCGCCCGGGCAGGGGGCAGTTTCGACAGCAGAATGGCGCAGACCTCGTCGGACTCGCCCTCCATCAGTCGGGCGATCTCGGTCTCCGGGAGACCGGCGAGGCTCCGCCACGGACCCTCGCCCGGATCGACGCTGTCGCCCAGTTCGCTCGTCAGCGCCTCCACCACCTCGATCGACAGGCACCCGTCGAGGGAGGCCAGGACCTTCCCCGCGTCCCGGGGGAAATGCAGCCCGATGTTGTCGAGCTCGCTGGCGAACTCGGCGACGATGTCGGACAGGGTCTCCCGGTCGATAAAGCGCAACGCGGCCATCTCGTGCACGAGGCGTCGCTGCTGGTCGGGCGGAAGCTCGCGCAGCCCCGGATCGGCCCCGCCGTTGACGAGGAGGTGGATGACGACCGCCGCCTTCTGCCGGGGGCTGAGCCGGACCGGGCCGGCCGAGGGCACCTGCCGCGCCGGCGCGGCGACCGGCAGGGCGGGGGAGGGTCTTCGGAGGGCGGCGGGATCGGGCACGGCGGAAGGCTCGTCGTTCGGGGGGAAAGGCCCGTCCCTGATGGCAGCGAAACCTTAAGGTTCGGTTGCCGCCACCCGGGTGGGCCGGGCCTGAGGCGCCTTGCCCCGTTCGTGCTCGAGCGGCGGATCCGCGACCGGGGACGATCCCGGCGGACACGGGGTCGATGCCGGATTTCGCGGCCCCGCTGGCGTTCGACAGGATCGGATGCGCGTCGTCGGACACGTCCCATGTGCCGGAGGTGGCGAGCCCGAGCGCCGGAGTGCCGGCATCATCGGCCGGGACGCGGGCGCAGGGGGCGGGCATGTCGGCCCCATCGGGCCATCGGTGACGCTCGGCAGCACTGCATCCGGCAGCGCGATCCCGGCAGGCCCGGGGAGGAGGAGCGTCGGGAAACTCACGCCATCGAGAAAAGCATCGCCGGACCCCGGGGGCACGGCGACCCTGCCGGGGTGGGGAGCGCCCTACCTTCGGGACCTTCCGCGCCCGGGCGATCCCCGGCAGCCGGACGAGGGCGATCGGGGAAGGGTGGAGCAGGGCGGGCTGGTTGTCCGGTGAGGGACCGGCAGACCGCCCGCTCGTGCCGTGCCCGCAGGCCGAAGGAGCGAGGTCCTTACGTCAGCCCGGCGGTTTCGTCGGCTCCGATCATCAGGTTGAGGTTCTGTACCGCCGTGCCCGCGGCCCCCTTCCCGAGGTTGTCGAGGACGGCGGTGACGGTGACGCGCCCGGCCCCGTCGCCCTGCACGCCGATGACCATGCGATTGGTGTCCTTCAGGGCCGCCGGGTCGAGACGCTCGCCCGTGGCGCCGAGCGAGACGAAGGGGTCGCCCGCATAGAAGTCCCGCAGCGCCGCCTCGATCCGGGCGTAGCCCGCCACCCCGCCGGGCAAGAGGTCGGCGTGAAGGTGGAGCTGCACGATCATGCCCTGCGCGAAACCCGCGACCGAGGGCTGGAACAGCGGCTTTCGCGTCAGGCGGGCGTATTCCACGATCTCCGGCACGTGCTTGTGGCCCTGCGCCAGCGCGTAGAGAAAGAAGCCCGGCGCGGTGCCCGTCTCGAACTCCGCGATCATCGCCTTGCCGCCGCCCGTATAGCCGGACACGCCCGTGAGGACGACGCCGTGGTCGGGCGGCACGATGCCCGCGTCCACCAGCGGGCGCAGGATGGCGATGGCGCCGGTGGCGTAGCAGCCGACGTTGGCGATGCGCGTGGCGCCCCTGATGCGCTCGCGCTGGCCGGGCAGCTCGGGCATTCCGTAGGTCCAGCCGGGGGCGACGCGATGCGCGGTCGAGGCGTCGATCAGGCGGGTGGCGCCGGCGAGCCGCACCGCCTCGCGGGCCGCGTCGTCGGGCAGGCAGAGGATGCCCACATCGGCCTCGGCGAAGGCTTCGCGGCGCGCGCCCGCGTCCTTGCGGCGCTCGGAGGGAACGGTGACGAGGCGGATGTCGTCGCGGGTGGCCAGGCGGTCGCGGATCCGGAGGCCGGTGGTTCCGGCCTCTCCGTCGATGAACACTGCGGTCGTCATGGGCGCGCCCTCCGGGATCTGGTCGGCGACCCGAATACGCGGGCGGGGCCCGGGGCGCAACCGGCCGTGCGGCGCTGCCGGTCGGGGCGCCGCTTCGATGTTGCGCGCCGCACCGCAGCGGCGTAACCGGGCGCGATGCGTATCCTGTTTCTCGGCGACGTCATGGGGCGGACCGGTCGCACCGCCATCGCCGAACGCCTGCCCGGCCTGCGCAAGGATTGGCGGCTCGACGCGGTCGTCGTCAACGGCGAGAACGCCTCCTCGGGGCGCGGGCTGAACGCCGCGCAGGCGAAGGGCCTCTTCGAGGCGGGGGCCGACGTTGTGACGCTGGGCGACCATGCCTTCGACCAGAAGGACATGATGCAGGCCATCGAGGCCGATCCGCGCATCCTGCGGCCGATCAACTTCGCCAAGGCGGCGCCCGGCAAGGGCTGGCGGGTGTTCGAGATCGCCGGCAAGCGCCTTCTCGTCGCGCAGGTGCTGGGGCAGGTCTTCATGTCGCGGCCCTATGACGACCCCTTCTCCGCCATCGAGCCGGTGCTCAAGGCGCATCCCCTTGGCCGCGCGGTGAATGCGATCCTGGTGGACGTGCACTGCGAGGCGACCAGCGAGAAGATGGCGATGGGGCATTGGTGCGATGGCCGGGCCAGCGTGGTGGTCGGCAC
>JBBQDX010000213.1:0-7836 GCA_038320125.1 Rhodobacterales bacterium
ATCGGGATGAAGAACCTCGCCTACAACATGCGGCGCCTCGTTCAACTGCGCCGCATCAATCCGTGTCCGGCATGACCACCGGCCGAACGAAAAGCCTGCTCAGGCCATGAGCCTCGAATAACCCAGCATCCCGAGCGAAACTCAGCGGCGGGCTGGACCTACAAACCGCCAGCCGACGTTCGTCCGCTTGGTTCAGGCCGCGTACGCCGGTGCGCGGTCATGAATCCAAGCTTTGTCGTCGGTATTGCCGCGGTCGTGTGAATGACCGCACCTCCCCCGGCGATCGATCTGCAGATGCAATGACGGCAGCGTATACCTTCTCCAGCCGGATCGACCTCCCATGATGCCAACTGCCTTCGACATCGTCGCGCTCGTCGTCGCGGGAATGCTCGCCGGAACCGTCAACGCGATTGCGGGCGGCGGGACGTTCTTCACCTTTGCCACCCTGATGGCGGTCGGGCTGCCGCCCGTCCCCGCGAACGCTACCAGCGCCGTTTCGGTCATGCCGGGCTCGATTGCCTCGACGCTGGCCTACCGGCGCGAGATCGTCGCCCTCGGACGCATGCTCGTCCCGCTCTGCACGATCTCGGCGGCCGGCGGGCTGCTCGGCGGCTGGCTCCTGCTCCACACCGACAACACGACCTTCCGTGGTCTCGTCCCGTGGCTTCTGCTGCTCGCCACCATTCTGTTCGCGGTGTCGCCCCGAATCCCGGCGTTGATGCTCCGGCTCAACGGCGGAGGCGCCGCGACTGCCCGGTCCGCTTCGGTGACCACGGCCGGTGCGACCGGGCTGCAGGGTCTAGTGGCCATCTACGGCGGCTATTTCGGCGCGGGCATGGGCATCATAATGCTGGCCTCTCTGTCCCTGCTGTTCGGCGACCGGTTCCACGCCGCCAATGCGGCCAAGAACATCCTGTCGGTCTTCATGCAGGGCTTCGCCGTCATCCTGTTCCTGTTCTCGGGACTGGTGCATTGGCCCGAGGCGATCATCGTCACGATCTCCAGCATCACCGGCGGTTTCCTCGGCGTGGTGGTTGCCAGGCACGTGCCCATCCGGACCATCCGATGGTCGGTCGTCACCATTGGCGCCGCCCTGTCGGTCTGGTACTTCGTTAACTGATGAAGGTCACTTCGCCGACCGGGATCGGAAAGCCTTGACATGATCCGTTGTTTTTCCTCCAGCCGCTGCTGGAATCCGGACCGACGCAAGGGGACTGGATATGAAGGGAAGCAGGTTCAGCCAAGAGCAGATCACCCACTGCCCGGCAGGGCATTGCGCAGCAATGTCCCCAGAGGGGGCATGCTGCGGGAGCCAAGACATCGCGCGTCGGGAACGACGCCATCCGAGGAAGTTGGCAATGGTAATCGAGCATGCATCTTTCCGCGCGGTCGCCAAGCCGTGGGGACGCACGGATCTGCGTCCCTGGAATCGAGACGATCATGGCGGCGCGAAGATCGGTGAAATCTGGTTCGGTCGTGCCGGTTCCGAAGCCGATAGTTCTCAGCTGCTGCTTAAGCTCCTCTTCACATCGGAACCGTTGTCGATCCAGGTCCATCCCGACGAGATGCAGGCGCAGGCCGCGGGCGAGCCGCACGGAAAGACCGAGGCATGGTATATCCTCGCTGCCGACGCGGACGCGCGTGTGGCGCTCGGGCCGAAACGGTCCGTGACGGCGGTCGAACTTCGTGAGGCCGTCGAGGCGGGCCAGATCGACGAGATGGTGCAGTGGCGGCCCGCCGTCGCGCGCGACGTCTTCGTCGTGCCGGCCGGCACGATCCACGCCATCGGTCCCGGCCTGGCAATCGTGGAGATCCAGCAGCGAAGCGACACCACGTACCGCCTGTTCGATCACGGCCGGCATCGCGGACTTCAGGTCGACGCAGCCATTGCCGTTGCCTGTCTTTCTCCCGCGGCGCCAACGACCGGCGCAATTCCGATGGGCAATGGGCGAAGCGTCATTGCAGTGACGCCGTTCTTCGTCCTCGAGCATCTCGATCTCGCCGGCGGGTCGTCCTTGCACATCGAGACGAAGCGGGAGACCTGGGTGCTCGCCCTCGATGGCGAAATCCAAATCGCAGGAATTTCTGCGGGCGTCGGCGAAGCGATTTTTTTCGAGAACGAGCGCTCCGTGCTCGTCGTCGGCGTCGACGACGCCGTCCTGTTGATCGCCTATGCCAACGACCGTCCCGAGCCAGACCTTCTTCGCCCACTTTCGGTGGCGCCGGGCTCGCCGGACGATTTGCCGGCTGCGGTCCCCGGGACGCCCCGACGGCGCCCACCCGCCGCGCTCGCATCTGCCGTCGCGAGATCGCGAGGATGAAGCGTCCGCTGCGCATCGCGTTCATCGGCAATTCGCTTCCCCGGCTGTGCGGGATTGCGACCTATACGACCGATCTCCGGGACGCTGTCGCCCGATCCCGCCCCGATTGCGCCTGCGTCATCGTCGCGATGACGGAAAACGGTCAGAGCCACGCCTATCCGCCGGTCGTCATTCGGGAGATCCACGAGGCCCGGCCCGAGGAGTATCTCGACGCCGCCGATCTGCTGAACAGGGGCGACTTTGACGTCATCTCGCTCCAGCACGAGTTCGGCATCTTCGGCGGACCCGCCGGACGACACATCCTCGCGCTTCTGGACCGTCTGACGGTTCCTGTCGTGACCACGTTTCACACCGTTCTGGCCGAGCCTTCCGCCGCCGAGAGGCTGGTGACCGATCGTATCATCGCGCTGTCGGCGCGCTGTATCGTCATGGCCGATAAGGGACGGACGCTGCTGATATCCGAGTATGGCTCACCGCCCGAAAGGATCGACGTCATCGCCCACGGCATCCCCGATGCGCCATTCCGCCACCAAGCGGAAGCGAAGGCCCAGCTCGGCTACGCAGGACGCTCGGTCATCCTGACCTTCGGGCTGATTTCCCCCGACAAGGGCATCGAGGCCGTAATCGACGCCATGCCGGAAATCCTGAAACGCTGCCCTGACGCGGTTTACGTCGTGCTCGGTGCGACCCATCCGAACCTTCTGCGCCAGCAGGGAGAGGCGTATCGCCAGAGCCTCGTGGAGCGCATCGACCGCCTCGAGGTTGCCGAAAGCGTCGTCCTCATCGATCGCTTCGTCGATCTGCCGACGCTGCTTGACCATATTTCGATGTGCGACGTCTATGTCACCCCTTATCTGAACGAGGCGCAGATGACCTCGGGCACGTTGTCCTACAGCTTCGGCGCGGGGCGGGCGATCGTCTCCACACCCTACTGGCATGCACTCGAGCTGCTTTGCGACGGACGGGGAAATCTGGTGCCGTTCGGCGACAGCGAAGCCACCGGCCGTGCCATTGCCGATCTGCTGACCGGCGAACCACGGCGGATCGCAATGGAGCGGCGTGCCTATGCCGACAGCCGGGCAATGATCTGGCCGCGGTCGGCAGAGCGGCATCTCGCGTCCTTCGAGGCTGCGAGTGCAGGCTGGCGCCACTCTGCCCCGCAGCGCCCGATCGTGCTGGCCGCCCCGTCTTCCGGCGCGGCGCTCGCGACAGGGACCGCCCACCTTGCGATCATGTGTGACGACGTCGGGATCTTCCAGCATGCCATCCACTCGGTGCCCGACCCTGCCCACGGATATTGCGTCGACGACAACGCGCGCGCGCTCCTGCTCGCCGTTTCTCTCGAGGAGGAGATCACGTCCGAGCGTCTGCCTGACGCGCTGACGATGCGGTTCGCGAGCTTCGTGCAGCACGCCTGGAACCCGGCGGTGGCCCGGTTTCGTAACTTCATGAGCTTTGACCGGCGCTGGCTCGAGGAGGCCGGCTCCGAAGACAGCCATGGCCGCACGCTCTGGGCGCTCGGCGCCGTCGCCGCCTGCCGAAAGCCGACACCGCGCCGGGATTGGGCGGCAGCGCTGTTCGCCGAGGCCGCGCCTGTCGTCGAGACCTTCAGGCCGCCGCGGGCCTGGGCCTTCACGCTGCTCGGACTAGCTCATGTCCTCGACCGCGCGCCGGGAGATGCCGCCGCGCGGCGGCTCCGGGACCTGCTTGCCGACCGACTTCTCTCGATCCTCGCCACAGTCGAGAGCGACGACTGGATCTGGTTCGAGAACGGTCTCGCCTACGACAATGCCCGTCTGCCCGAGGCGCTGCTGGCGAAGGCGGCGAGCGGCGACCGGTTCGACTGCGCGGCGTTGGGCCTCCGATCCCTGCGCTGGCTCGTCGCCACACAGACGGCGCCGTCCGGCGTCTTCAGGCCCGTGGGCAGCGATAGTTTCGGGACGGGTCGAACGGCGCCTCTGGCCTTCGACCAGCAGCCGCTCGAGGCGGCCGCCACCGTCGCGGCCTGCCTTAAGGCCTGGCACACCGACGGCGATGGACGATGGGTGACAGAGGCCGACCGCGCGTTCGCGTGGTTCAGTGGCGCCAATGATCTGCGGACGCCGCTTGTCGATCCACTTACGGGCGCTTGCCGCGATGGCCTCCACCCCGATCGCGCCAACGAGAACCGCGGCGCGGAGTCGGTGCTCGTTCACCTCCTCGCGCAGATTGATATCCGACGGTTGCATGCCCTCCAGGACCGGCGAGCCGACCGGATCGGCTCGATGCGTCGGCTTGCGGACGCACATGGGCGCCCGATGACGCAGAGGCAGTCGTGAAATTTACCCCGGTGACGACCCGCGACGCCCCGACGCTTCGCCCGGATCCGGCGCGTGTCGTCCTGCGTCCGCTCAAGGTGACGACCGAACCGCTGGGGGTGAACCGGACTGACCGTACGCGCGTCAACCACATCGTTGATCGCGTGATGGCGCTTGCCCCGGATGTCGCGGAGCGGGAACTCGACGAAATCGTGGAAACGTTCGCGGGCCGCCACCGCGATCTTGTCGCCTCGTTCGACGCACGAGCGGCCGACATGGAACCGGCCTTCGCCGACCATGGTGCCTTCACGCAGACCCAGCGTCGTCTCGTCGGAGCCTATTTTCTGAACGAATACTCGTTCGAAGCGGCGGCGCTATTCAACCCAAGCATCGTGCCCCATTTCGACCAGTCGAACATCCCGGACGGCGGGCTTCGTTTCATCCTGAGCCTCAGGGCCGTGGGAGAAGGCCACATCTCTTCCCTGACGTTCCGCACCGGGATCGTCACAGCAGACGGCGCCATCGTACTCGAACCGACGGCGCGCTTTGCCACAATTCCCAGAGTGACGCGCCGGACGCTCGACGCGTATCTCGACCAGGTCGAGGTCACGTTCGATGCCGGCCAGGACATCAACGAGCGGATCATCTTTCCGGTCACCCGCGCGCAGGCTAATGGCATCGAGGACGCGCGTTTCGTGGCGTTCGACGATTCGGCCGGATGCGTCTTCTACGCGACATACACCGCTTATAGCGGTCGCGCGATCCGATCAGAACTGATCGAGACGCGCGATTTCAAATCCTTCCGAATGGCGCCGATGCATGGCTCCGCCGCAGTGAACAAGGGCATGGCCCTGTTTCCACGAAAGATCGACGGCAACTACGTGATGGTGACGCGAGAGGACAATGAGACCCTCAGCATCGCCGTTTCGGACGACCTGCTGAGATGGGACGCGGGCAGGCCACTTATGGCACCCATGTACCCTTGGGAGTTCGTGCAGATCGGCAATTGCGGCTCGCCGATCGAACTTGACGAGGGGTGGCTGCTGATAACCCACGGCGTTGGCGCAGTCCGGCGATACTCGATCGGTGCCGTCTTGCTCGACAAGCACGATCCGGGCCGCGTGCTGGCGCGTTGCCGCTTTCCGCTCATCCACCCCGAGGAGCAGGCGATGCGAGGGTACGTGCCGAACGTCGTCTACAGCTGTGGAGCCATGAAGCACGGCTCGATGATCGTTCTCCCCTACGCGGTATCCGATACGTTCTGCCGTTTTGCGACCGTCGAGGTCGCCGATCTGCTTGAGGTTCTGGAACCATGCCGCAAGTGAAGTTGGCGGGACGTGAATGGGTTCTTGCTGCGTGAACAGAGCACCCCAACCCGTGATTCCGGTCGCAGGCGGATAAGCGACGGGGGGGCACGTCAGTCGATCCGAGGCAGGAACCATGCCAGCAATCCCGCCAGCGGCAGGAAAGAACAGATCCGATAGACCGTCTCGACGCCATAGCTGTCGGCCATCATCCCGAGGACTGCCGCTGCGATACCGGCAAGCCCGAAGTTCAGCCCGTAGAACAGGCCTCCGATCAGCCCGATGCGATTGGGCAGAAGATCCATCGCATAGATCAGGATCGAGGCAAATGCGCTGGCCATGACGAGATTGATCATGATCGTCAGCACGCCGGTCCAGAACAGATCGGCGTAAGGCAGGATCAGCGTCAGAGGCAGCGGTCCCAGCACCGAGATCCAGATGATCCTGTAGCGACCGATCCGGTCACCCAGGACCCCGCCGATCAACACGCCCACGGCCGCCGCCAGCAGGAAGATGAAGAGCATCATCTGCGACGCGGGAATGGAAAGGCCGAACCGCTCAATCAGATAGAACGTGTAGAAGGACCGGAAACTTTCGCCGTAGGCATTCTTGGTGAACATCAGCAGGGTCAGGACGACGAGGCCGATGCCGACGGTCCAAGGCGCGTGCCCGACCTCCCCGATGTCTTTTGCGCGGCTCGCCCGCATCGCCGCGAATTCCTCGCCGATCTGGCGCTGCTTGCTGCCGATCCATGTCAGCAGCATCATGGCCAGCAATGCGCTGACCGCGAACCAGGCAAGACTCGATTGCCCCCAAGGCACGATGATCAATGTGGCAAAGACCGGGCCGAGCGCCCCGCCTGCCTGTCCGCCGACCTGGAATATGCCCTGCGCGAGCCCGTGCCTGCCTCCGGCGGCATATCGTGCCATCCGTGTCGCCTCGGGATGGAAGATCGAAGAGCCAATGCCGATCAACGTCACCGACACGAGGATCATCGAATAGTCTTGCGCCATTGCGAGGCTGACGAGTCCGGGAAACGTGAACATCATCCCCACCACCGGAGAATAGGGGGCCGGATGCCGGTCGGTCACCATGCCGATCACCGGCTGCATCAAGGATCCGGCGATCTGGAAAGTCAGCGTGATCATCCCGATCTGAACGAAATCCAGCGCGTAGGTTGCTTTCAGGATCGGATAGGCCGCCGGGATCAGCGATTGCATCAGATCGTTCATCAAATGTGTCAGACCCAGAACCCCGAGCACGGCCAGATGGGTTCCGGAGCGGTTCGCAGTTATCATGTCGAGCGTCTTCCGTCATCGGATCTCAGGCCACAATACGTCCATTAAGGCTTACCCCCTCAGTCAGAACAGTTGTCGCCTGCACTACTTCTGAAAGTATCCCCTGAGGCGGGCGGGACGAGGATGACGGATTGGCGTATTCACCGGAGCGGAAGGCGGCGGTTCTGACGAAGATGCTGCCGCCGGACAACGTGCCCTTGCGGCGGCTGTCGCAGGAGGAAGGGATCAGCCAGGCGACGCTCGCAAAGTGGCGGGCCGAGGCGCGGGCGAAGGGGCAGTTGCTGCCCGATGCGCATGCCGGGCCGGAGGGCTGGACCTCGCGGGACAAGCTTGCGGCCGTGATCGAGACGGCGTCGATGAACGCGGCTGATCTCGGCGAATACTGTCGGCACCGGGGCGTCTATCCGGAGCAGCTTCGTGTCTGGCGCGAGGCCTGCGAGCGGGCGAACGACTGGGAGCGGGCGGCAACGACCCGGATTAGGCTCGAGACCAGGGACGACAAGAAGCGGATCAAGGATCTGGAGCGGGATCTGGCGCGCAAGGAGAAGGCGCTGGCGGAGGCGGCCGCGCTGATGATCCTCAGAAAAAAGGCCGAGGCGATCTGGGGCCGCGGAGG
>JBBQDX010000214.1:0-7800 GCA_038320125.1 Rhodobacterales bacterium
GGTGGAATGGTGCCGCATTCACATTATGCCTGCCTCAGCCATGCTGCGGTGCAGAGATCATAGGGGTCCGGAGCGAAAGTGGCTCGAAGCGCCGAAGATAGCAAAAGAAGGTGATCCTTTGTGAAATAACGATCACGGCTCTTACAATATGAGGAGATGGGCTTATGTTGCACTGCAGCAATAGATATGTGGCGACTCCTCGCCGGATAATGCTCAACCTGCTGGGAGCCGCCTGACTGCATCCTGCACCCCGGTGTCGGGACCGACGGCTTCTGCTCCTGAGCAAGATACAAGGAAGATCCTATGACCCTCCGCCAGACGATCCAGGCTGCCCCCGGCAAGACCTCCGATCTGATCAAGAAGCTGTCCGAGACCTCGAACCAAGCTGTGAAGACGCGCGAGGGCCTCTTCGCGCAGCTCAGCGACGAGCTCACGCGCTACGTCGAGGTCGAAGAGCAGCATCTTCTGCCGCTGCTCCGCAAGCATTCCGAGACCAAGGGGTTTGCCGCCGATGCCCTGAAGGGCAACAAGGAACTGCGTGCGTCGATCGCGAAGTTGTCCGACATGCCCAAGGACAACGACGCGTTCCTCGCCGAACTCGACGAGTTGAAGAAGAGCTTCCAGCAGTACGTCAGCAACGAGCGCAAGGAGCTTCTCCCCGCCATTCTCAAGGCCCTCAGCGACGACGAAGCCGGCGAACTGGCTGACGACATCGACGGGGCTGTCGCCGACGCCGAGAAGGCGAAGCGTGACGAGAAGCGGGAAGAGGCCGCGCAAGCCAAGCGCCAAGCCGAGGAAGCCGAGCAGGCTGCAGCGGCCGAGCGCGCGGCGACCCGTGCCCGCAAGGCGGCGGAGCGGGCCACCCGCGAGGCGGCCGAAAAGGCTGCCGATACGGTGCAGCGTGGTGCTGCCACACTGCAGAACAATGCGCGCCAGGTGACTGCGGACGTCCAGGAGCGGACGCAGCAGGTCGCATCGGACGCCCGCGCGGCAATGGAGGCCTACAGCGGCTCGTCGAAGGAGATCCTCGAGGATCTGCAGGCGGTGAGGGCATCGTCAGCCGTTTCCGCGGGGGCCGTATCGCAGGTCTATGCGGCCTGGACGGAGTGGTTCGGCAATGCCGCGCGCGCCAATGCCCAGGCGTCGCAGCAGCTGATGCAATGCCGTTCGGCAAAGCAGGTCGCGGAGCTCCAGAAGGAGTTCGTCACCGGCTCGCTGCGGACCTGGATGGAGGGCAACGCGAAAATGCTCGAGATCACGCAGCGGACCTCCAAGCAGGCCTTGACTCCGCTGGACGGCCGTCTCGACGAAGTCGCCTGACAAGACAGCGTTTCTCCTTCCTCACACTCGGTGCCGCCGTTCAGATGGACGGTGGCACTCTGTTTCTGGGGAAACTGCTCGAGGGCGCGAAAGTGATGCAAGCTGCTGCGCCTTTATCTCGTTGGATTGTTGAGGGGTGAGGTGATGACCGCAGGTGGAAACGCTTGGGCCGAATTGGTGAAGGCCAGCTTCGGCATGGCTGACACAAGTATGCTGGCCGGAGAGATGATGATTGCGTCCGGTAGTGTCATTGGCGCACGGATGGTCATCATGGGCGACGCTGTTCGCCATCCCGCAGCCGGGGACTACGGTGAGATCAGCGGCATGGTGACAGAGAAGGTGACGGCTGTCTCCAAGGTCGGTCAAGCGCTTGCCGATCAGTGGTCGGAGATGCTGCTCGACGCCACCGAGCAGGCGCACCATTTCGGCGGCCTTGCGCTGGTCGGACGTCCTCTCAGCGCTCGTGATCTGTCGACACTCGCCGAACGTGGGCTGGCGCATGGCAGCCGCATGGTCACTCGCACCATGGACATCAGCCGATTGGCTCTGACGCCCATGCACGAACAAGCGACCGCAAACGCACGTCGCTTACGCTAAGGCAAACTTATCGATGATGCTCACGAGCGTCAGCCCAAGGCGCTTTGGGGCCTATGGAATCCACGGAACCGCAGCAGGCAGGGCAGCGTCGCCCTACGCCGCGCCGCAATCCCTTTCGTTCTCCGCCCGGTGAAGACCTCTGACCCACCCTGTGCCGCCGCCGTCGTGGATCGCGCGGGGGCCGGCGGCGGAGCTGTCAGACGCGGCGGGGCGGGCATGGACCGCCAGTTCGGTATAGCCCGCATCCGTTGTTGGGGATCCGCCTCGGAAGTTGGCGCGCTCAGGGGTCGGTCTGGTCGCCACTCGGTCCGACGAACAGGTGCTTAACCTGCGGGCGGCGCCAACCCAAGCGCGGGTCGAAGTACTTGCGCAAGATGCTGATCCAGGGCGCGAGGTCGGCGATGCCCGTGCTGGCGCGAGGCGACAGCGCAACCGGTGCGTGGCTGCGCGGGCTGCTGGCGCGATCTCATCCGAACGTGGTCGTGGTCGCGCTGGCGGCGAAGATGGCGCGCATCGTCTGGGCGCTGCTCCATCACGGGCGACACCACGAGACCGCGCGAATGGCGGCGGCCTGAGGAACACGAGGATACGCGCCCGGCTCGGATCCTGCCGGACGCGATGAGCTGCGAGTGGTGAGAGGAAGATGGCCTGACAGTCGATCGGCGTTTCGAGAACCTCCGGTGAAAAATGGCCTGCAGAGGTCGCCTCCTTTATGAGGATCGGAACGCAAGGATCTCCATCCTGGCAGCGGCCGCCGTGCCAACATGCCGGATACGTTTGTGCAGACTGGTCACGTCGCCGAGCAATTGGCGCTTGCAACCGGGGCGGGCCATACGTTTGAACCGCCAGGCTTTGCTCTGGGCCCCGTCCTTGGACCCGGAAAGGGGATTGCCCACCGATGCCTTGTCAACACTGAAGAGCCTGATCACTGCACTCTCCCATCTGAAGGCGGTGATCGGAAAGCTCGATGCTGAAATCGCCCGCTGGGCCAAAAAGAATGACGTGGTCTGGAGGATGATGACGGTCCCGGGTATCGAGCCACTGATCGCCACGGCCATCACGACCTTGGCTCCGCCTCCCGAGAGATTCCGAAAAGGGCGCTATTTTGCAGCCTGGCTTGGTCTGGTGCCACGACAGCTTCCGATATAAGGCCAGCTCGGCCGCCGCGATCCCCAGGAAGAAGGACGACAGCCATGTCTTGACCCAAACGTGACCTGCGAAACATAAACTCAGGGTGGGTCAGTTCTCGATTAAATACCCGGGTCAGTTCCAGGTGGAAATCAGCAGATAGGAGACCTGACGTCGAGGACGCGTACAATGGCAGACACCGACCGGATCGGACCCGACCAACTGCGTAGCGCCCGCTGGTTTGCGCCGGACGATCTGCGCACCTTCGGGCACCGCAGCCGGTTGATGCAGCTGGGCTATGCGGAGGAGGAGTTCCGCAACAAGCCGATCATCGGAATTCTCAACACCTGGTCCGGGATAAATTCCTGCCACGGCCACTTCCGGGAGCGCGCGCAGGACGTGAAGCGCGGCGTCGAAATGGCAGGCGGATTCGCGTTCGAGATGCCGGCGCTGTCCGTGGATGAAAGCTTCACCAAGCCGACCTCGATGCTCTACCGCAACATGCTGGCGATGGAGACGGAGGAGATGATCCGCTCGCATCCGTTCGACGGCGTCGTACTGATGGGCGGCTGCGACAAGACCACGCCGGGGCTCGTCATGGGAGCGATCACGGCCGGGGTTCCAATGATCTACCTGCCCGCCGGGCCGATGCTACGCGGAAATTATGCCGGCCGCATCCTCGGCTCCGGCTCCGACGCCTGGAAGTACTGGGACGAGCGCCGCGCGGGCAACATCACGGACGCGGAATGGCTGGGCATCCAGGGCGGCATTGCCCGGTCGGTCGGCACCTGCATGACGATGGGCACCGCCTCCACCATGACGGCAATTACCGACGCGCTCGGCCTGACGCTGCCGGGGGCGTCGTCGATTCCGGCGCCGGATGCCGGTCACCAGCGCATGTCCTCGGCCTGTGGTCGTCGCATCGTCGATATGGTTTGGGAGGCGCTGACGCCCGATCGCATCATCACCGACGCGGCCGTGCGCAACGCCGCCATCGTTGCGATGGCGACCGGGTGCTCGACCAATGCCGTTGTTCATCTGATCGCGATGGCCCGGCGCGCGGGCGTGGATCTGACGCTTGATGACCTCGACGCGCTTGGCCGCTCAACGCCGCTGATCGCTAACGTGCGGCCTTCGGGCACGGACTACCTGATGGAGGACTTCTTCTACGCGGGCGGGCTGCGCGCGTTGATGAAGCAGATCGAGGAGCGGCTTGATACGTCCTGCCTCACCGTCACCGGCAAGACTCTGGGAGAGAACCTGGAGGGCGCCGTGGTCTACAATGACGACGTGATCCGCCCGCTGTCGAACCCCGTCTACCACGAAGGGTCGCTGGCGGTGCTGAAGGGGAATCTCTGCCCCGACGGCGCGGTCATCAAACCGGCGGCCTGCGATCCGAAATATTACTTCCACAAGGGGCCCGCGCTTGTCTTTGAATCCTATCCCGAGATGAAGAAGGCCGTGGACGACGAGAGTCTCGAGGTCACGCCCGAGCATGTGATGGTGCTTCGCAACGCTGGGCCGCTTGGTGGGCCCGGAATGCCGGAATGGGGCATGCTGCCAATCCCGAAGGCTTTGGTGAAGCAGGGCCATCGCGACATGCTGCGGATCTCGGATGCGCGGATGTCTGGCACCTCCTACGGCGCCTGCGTGCTGCATGTCGCGCCCGAGAGCTATGTCGGTGGCCCGCTGGCTCTCCTGCGGACGGGCGACATCGTGCGCCTTGACCTAGCGGCCCGACGGCTCGACATGCTGGTGGATGAGGACGAACTGGAGCGGCGCCGCGCAGCTTGGAGGCAGCCGGAGGAAAGGTTCCAGCGCGGCTGGGGCTGGATGTTCTCGAAGCATGTGGGGCAGGCCGATACCGGCTGCGACTTTGACTTCCTCGAGCGGCGCCACGGTGCGGCCGCAGGCGAACCTGACATCTATTGATCAGGATACCCCCGATGAATCTCGACCACGCCCTGACCGGCATTTCCGGCATCCTCGTCACGCCCTACGATGCGGACGGCGAGATCGCGCCGCGCAAGCTCCAGCCGATCCTCGACCGAGCACTTGACGCGGGGGTGCACATGCCGGTGGTGAACGGGAATACCGGTGAGTTCTATGCCCTGACCACCGATGAGGCCTGCACGATGGTGCGCGAGGTGGCGGCGCTGGTCGATGGTCGCGCGCCGCTGCTGGCCGGGGTAGGGCGGGGCATCCGCGACGCCTGCCGGTTGGCGAAGGTCTCCGCCGAGGCGGGGGCGAGCGCGCTGATGATCCATCAGCCGCCGGACCCGTTCGTGTCGCCCCGCGGCACCGTCGATTACGTTCAGGCCGTCAGCGATGCGGCCGACGGGTTGCCAATCATGCTCTACCTGCGCAACGACGCCATCAGCACGGCGGGAATCAAGGCGCTCTGCGACCTGCCGGGAGTCAAGGGCGTGAAGTGGGCGACGCCGAACCCGATGAGGCTTGCTGAGGCGAAGGCTGCCTGTGACTCCGCTATCGTCTGGGTTGGTGGTCTGGCCGAGGTATGGGCGCCTGCGCTCTACGCCGTCGGCGCTCGGGGCTTCACCTCCGGCCTGATCAATGTCTGGCCGGAACGGTCCGTGGCGATCCATGCCGCGCTCGAGGCCGGCGATTACGTGGAGGCGAACCGTCTGATTGCAGGAATGCGCGCCTTTGAAGAGATTCGCGCGGAGGAAATGAACGGGGCCAACGTGACAGGTGTCAAGGCGGCGCTCCGCGCTCTTGGTCAGGATTGCGGGTCGACGCGACCGCCATCGGCTTGGCCGCTGACCGAGACGCAAGAAGTCAGGTTGCGCGGGTTTTTGACCTCCAACGGCCTCACCTAACACGAGAAAAAGGAGAAGCGTCATGCTTGATGACACCTTTACGCCGCATGGCCGGCATCTGATTGCGGGCGAGTGGATCCAGGGCGACAGCACCTTCCGGTCCGAGCCTGCCGTTGCGGAGGCCGCGCACGACTTTTGGGTCGGTACGCCGGCGCATGTCGACCGGGCCGCCGAAGCGGCGGAGGAAGCGTTCTGGGCCTATGGCTACACGAGCCGGGAGGATCGTGCGGCCTTTCTCGACGCCATTGCCGACGAGGTCGAGGCGCGTGGCGACGCGATCACGGTGATCGGCTCGCAGGAAACCGGCCTGCCCGAGGCGCGGCTGCAGGGCGAGCGTGGGCGGACGACGGGGCAGCTACGGCTCTTTGCCGAACACCTTCGCAAGGGTGACTACCTCGACCGGCGCCACGACGTGGCGATGCCGGACCGGAAGCCGCTTCCGCGCCCTGACCTGCGCACGATCCAGCGGCCGATTGGACCCGTTGCCGTGTTCGGTGCGTCGAACTTCCCACTCGCCTTCTCCACCGCAGGCGGCGACACCGCCGCGGCGCTCGCCGCCGGGTGCCCGGTCGTGGTGAAGGGCCACTCCGCCCATCCCGGCACCGCCGAGATCGTGGCCGAGGCGGTGCGTGTCGCGGTCGAGCGGACGGGAATGCCGGCCGGGGTCTACAGCATGATCCAGGGAGGCACGCGCGAGGTTGGTCAGGCCCTGGTCCAGCATCCGCTGATCAAGGCCGTAGGCTTCACCGGCTCCCTTGCCGGCGGTCGCGCGCTCTTTGACCTCTGCGCCCGGCGGCCAGAGCCGATCCCGTTCTTCGGCGAACTCGGATCAGTCAACCCGATGTTCGTCCTGCCGTCAGCCGCGAAAGCCCGCGGCGCGCAGATCGGCAAAGGCTGGGCGGGATCACTGACCATGGGGGCGGGTCAGTTCTGCACCAACCCGGGCATCGCCGTCATTGAGCAGGGGCCCGAGGGCGACGCCATCGTCGCAGCGGCGAAGGCGGTGCTTGAAGAGGTCGGCCCGCAGACAATGCTGACGGACGGCATCGCCAAGGCGTATCGCGACGGCAAGGACCGGTTCGGCAGCCGCAACTCAGTCCGTCCTCTGCTCGAGACGGAGCCGGAGGGTCGCAGAGTTCGGCCGAACCTCTACGAGACGGATACGGAAACCTATCTTCAGGACCACGCGCTTGGCGAGGAGGTATTCGGCCCGCTTGGACTTCTTGTCCGGGTCTCGGGCGCGGACGATATGGAGAAGCTCGCGCGTGGCTTCGAGGGCCAGCTTACTGCGACGCTGCACATGGATGAGGGCGACACCGAACTCGGACGCCGCCTCCTCCCGATCCTTGAGCGCAAGGCGGGCCGGGTTCTTGCCAACGGCTATCCGACGGGCGTGGAGGTGTCCGACGCGATGGTTCATGGCGGGCCGTACCCTGCCTCCACCAATTTCGGCGCCACCAGCGTCGGCACGTTGTCGATCCGGCGTTTCCTGCGGCCGGTCTGCTTCCAGGACATCCCGGTGGCCCTGCTTCCCGAAGATCTGAGGTAAGACGATGAACGAGGACACGAAAGAGAAGCTGATGGGCGTCTCGGTGGCGACGATCGCGACTGCGCTCTACAAGCGTGGGCTGCGTAGCCAGGTGATCCAGGGCGTGCAGCCCGTGGGCTGCAAGGGCCGCAACATGGTCGGCCCCGCCTTCACGCTGCGCTACATGCCCGCGCGCGAGGACCGCAACCAGCTGGTGGAGTTCCGCAATCCCGAGCATCCGCAGAGGAAGGCCATCGAGACCTGTCCGCCGGGCCATGTTCTCGTCATGGACAGCCGCAAGAGCGCGGCGGCGGCGAGCGCGGGTGACATCCTTGTCACCCGTCTGATGGTGCGCGGCGGGGCCGGCATCGTCACCGATGGCGGCTT
>JBBQDX010000215.1:0-7763 GCA_038320125.1 Rhodobacterales bacterium
AGCCTCAGCGGCGTTCGCGCGGTTGCGGCCGGGTCGGAACCTCCTTGAGAAGGCCGCCCACGCCCATCGCCGCGATGTCGGCGGCGCTCACCTCCACACCGCAGGCTTCGCGCTCGAGCACCCAGTCCGCGCCATTGAGCGAGGGCGAGCGCGCGCAGCCGGGCAGGCCGATCACCCGGGCGTGCGCATCGCCGCGACCGTTCGGCATGGTTCCCAGAAAGAGCAGGTTGCCGGGATCCACCGGCATTCCGAAGCGGAGGAGCCTGCCACCCGCGCGCGCCACTGCCGCCGGCCCCACGTCGGCGGCATCGGAGGTGGCCGAGGCCGTGAGGATCAGGCGCAGCGGCGCGGATGCGGCCGCCAGCGCTTCGGCCAGCGCGCCGGTCTCGTGGCGGACCTCGCGGAGGGTGCAGGCGATGCCGAGCCGGTCGAGGCGCGCCACCACGGCCGAAGCGCCGCTCGACGCCCCGTCGAGCGTCGTCACGATCAGGTCGGCGCGGTCGATCGCCGGCGGGCGCAGGCGCATCGCCCCCGCCGCTGCCGCGCAGGCCCGGCGAAGCGCCGTTCCCTCGACCGCATAGGCGATGATCTTGACCGTCGCCGCCATCGTCCCCGCCGCCACCCGGTGCCATTCCGGCAAGGTCGCAACGGTGATCATCGGGTCCACCGCATTGGCGGCGGCGATGGCGGCGGCGTCGATCTGCACGATGCCCGGCCCGGTCGCATGGAGGTTGGCCCGCCCGGTCGACGCCTCCCGCACCTCCAGACCCGGGCCCGCCATCGCGCGCGCCAGCGCCGCGGCGGCTACGTGCTCGTCCACGTCGCCGTCCTCCAGCCGGGCGACGATCACTTCGGTCAGCCCGGCACCGCGCAGACGCGCCACCTCCGCGGCCCCCAGCACCTGCCCCTTGCGCAGCCGCCCTTCGGGGGTCGCCACCGAATGCGCCAGCACCGCGCCCTCCGCCTGCCCCACCGGAACCGCACCGAACCTCATGGCTGGCGCAAGGCCCGCGTCATCGCCGCCAGCACCGCCACGGCGATCTCGCCCGGTGTCTTCGCGCCGATGTCGAGGCCGATGGGCGCGTCGATGCGTGCCACCGCCGCCGGGTCCACGCCAGCTTCGACCAGACGCGCCAGGCGCTTGGCGTGGGTCCGGGTCGAGCCGAGGGCGCCGATGTAGTACGCGGGGCTCCGCAGCGCCTCGAGGAGCGCCGGATCGTCGAGCTTGGGATCGTGGGTCAGCAGGACGACGGCAGACCGTGCATCCGGCGCGAAGCGCGCCATCGCGTCATCCGGCCAATCGTGGACGAGCGCCGTGTCGGGGAACCGTGCGGTCGAGGCGAAGGCATCGCGCGGGTCGATCACCGTGACCGCGTAGCCTGCGAGCCGCGCCATCGGCACCAGCGCCTGCGCGATGTGGACCCCGCCCACCACCGCGAGGCGCAGCGGCGGCGCGTGCAGGGTCACGAAGACGTCGCCATCCTCGCTGAAATCGCTGCGGTCGGCGCGCAAGCTCTCCTGCATCTCCTCGGCCGGGATCAGATATGTCGCCCCGCTGCGGACGTTCACCGCCTGCCCGACCGCTTCGTCGCGCCCGCGCCGCGCCACCAGATCGGCGAGCACCGGCGCGGGTAAGGTCCCGCCCACCGGCTCCACCAGCACCCGGATGCGCCCTCCGCAGGCAAGGCCCACCGCGAAGGCCTCGTCGTCCGAGACGCCGTAATCCAGCACCCGGTGCCGCCCATCCGCCAGCGCGTCCAGCGCCTCCGCCACGACGGCCCCCTCGACGCAGCCGCCCGAGACGGAGCCGACGATCTCGGCATTTTCCGAGACGGCGAGCTGCGAGCCCCGCGGTCGCGGCGCGCTGCCCCAGGTCTCGATCACGGTGGCGAGCACCGCTCCCTTGCCGGCCCGATGCCAGTCCAGCGCCGCGCGCGGGGCGTCGTCGAGAATGTCCATGCGTCGTCCCTCGTGCTGGCTGAGATATTCCGGGGAACATGTCGGGAAGACTCCTGGCCCCTCTCCCTGATACGGCAAAAGGCCCGCCCCCGGGAAGGGACGGGCCGGGTCTTGCCTCGTCAGCTACCGATCAGTTGGCCGCAGCCGTCTGCAGCAGACCGGTAATCTGTCGCAGGGTCGCCCGGCGGTTGGTTTCCTCCGCGGCCTGCGTCGGCACCAGCAGGAACGATTCGCCGTAGCCCTGAACCACCATGTTCTCGACCGGCACGCCGAAGTATTCGTTGAGCGCGAGCGCCAGAGATTCCGCGCGCCGGTCCGACAGCGCGAGATTGAGCGCCGCGTCGCCGGTCGCATCGGTATGACCCTCGACGAGGAAGACCTCGCGCGGGTTGGCCTGGATCCGCTTAAGCACCTCCTGCGCCAGCCCGTTCAGGTTCGGAGCCTGTTCGGGCGTGATCGCCGCGGAGCCGGAAGCGAAGGTCACCGTGCTGACGTCGAATGCCGGGGCCAGCGCCCGCACCTCCGCGATGTTGCGGACCTGGCTCAGGCTGAAGCGCCGATCCAGCCCTTGCTCCCGGGCGAGGGCCGAAGCGAGCGGATCGTCGCCCGACCGGCTCGACACGTTCGGCGAAATCTCCGGCAGGGTCGCCACGTCGACGGGCTCGAACGTCTCCGTGTCGTCGATCAGCAGGTAGCGGGTGCCATCGGGCTGCACGACCTCGCGCTTGAGCACCCGCAGCGACGCGTCGCGGATCGTCACGACGGTGCTGCCGTCCTCGCGCAGCACGCTCTGCCGCGTGGAGCCGTCGTCGAACCGCTCCGTGCGCACGTCCGATCCCGGCTGCCGAATCAGGACACCGTCGTCCTTGAGCACCTGCAACCCGCCATCCTCGCGCTGCACCACGACGCGGTCGCCCGAGTTCGACACGACACGGGAGCGGTTGACGAGCAGCGTGCCGACCGCAAGCGCTCCAAGGGCGCCGAGCAGGATCTTGTCGTTGCGGTCGAACCCCTCGTCGTCGCCGTCCTGCTCGGTCCCGACCGCCTGGGTCGCGAAATCCTGATCCGAGGTGCGGGTCTCGCCCGCAGCGACCGTCCGCTCGTCGACCTCGCCCACGGCGTCGGCAACGGCGGCGGCGGCCTGCGTCTGCTCCCCGCCCATGAGGGCCTGAAGCGCGGCATTGGCCTGGTCGCGGGCGACCTGCTGCTCAGGCGAAAGCTCCGGCTCGGGTTGCGCCGCGACTTCCGCGGCGATGGCGCTTTCGGTCGGCGTCTCGGCGATCGCCGGCCGGGTCTGAGCGACCGGAGCCTCGGCGGGAGCCGGAGGCGCGGCGTTCGCCCCGGGAGAGGCGTTGCCAGCGGGAGCAGCGCCCGGCGGCGGAGGAACAGCGCCTGGCGTCGCGGGACCGGGAGCCGGTCTCGCCGGAGCAGGAGCGGCGCCCGGCGCCGCCGGAGGGGGAGTGGCCCCCGGTGTCGCCGGAGCGGGAGCGGCGCCCGGCGTCGCGGGAGGGGCAACCGGTCTCGCCGGGTTCGGTGCCGGTGCGGCGGTCGGAGCGCCGGGCGCGCGCGGCTGTGCATCGGCAGGAGCCCTTGGCCTCCCCGCGGCACCGTCCGCGGGTGCAGCACCCGGCGCGGGCGGAGCGGCGGCGGGAGCCCCGGCAGCCGGGGCCGGGGGCGGAGGGGCGGGCGGAGCCGCCGGAGGTGCCGCCGCATCCGCTGGCGCCGCCTTCGGCGCAGCCGTATCACCAGCCGCCGGCGCGGGGGCCTCGGCTGCCGCCGGCGCTTCCGGTGCGGGTGGTTCGGCCGCAGCGGGTGACTCAGGTGCAGCTGTCTCGGATGCGACAGGGGCCGGGGCGTCGGCGGGCGGCGCATTGGCGGGCGGGGGCGCATCGGCGGGAGCGGCTTCGGCGTCTCCCCCGGCGGCGGGCGGCGGCGTCGCGGCCTCCGGGGCCGGTGCTGGCGGTGCCGCAGCAGCATCGGCGGCGGGGCCGACTTCACCAGCCGCAGGCGCTTCGGGCGCCGGTGTCGGAGCCTCCGGGGCGGCCGCTTCGGGGGCTGCGGCCTCGGGCGCGGCGGCTGGTGGGGCCGCGGCTTCGGGCGCCGCAGCCGCGGGGGCGGCGGGCTGCGGCGCCGCCTCTGGTGCGGGTGCCTCCGCTGGTGCCGGTGCCTCCGTAGGGGCCGGAGTGACGGGAGCGTCTGCCGCTTCTCCCGCTTCCGCCGCCGGGGTTCGCCGGGCGATGCATTCCTCCAGCGCCGCGGCGTCCAGCCCCGCCTCTTCGTTGCAGGACAGGCGGATCTGTTCGTCGGTCTGCTGCGCGAAAGCGACCCCGGTGAGCCCTGGCGTCAGCAGCGACATGCTGGCCACCAGGGCGGTTGCGGTGCGAAATTTCGTTAAGGAACGGGGCATTGGAGCCTCCCAGCTAGATGTTCGACTTTGCGATCCCCAACCCTGTGTCGGGGTGGATGTTCCGCCTGACTGCCCTGTTATCGAATATCAAGCGGTTCCGCCCTGCGGCGCCCGGGCCTGCGGATGGTTGGCAGATGGCGTCGGTCAGGCGCAGTTCGACGCAGTGGAAGGCACGGACCGGGCAGGGAAGTCCGAAGCCTGGGTTCCTTGTATCCAGCATTGCCTCGGCGCTGTCTGCGGGACAATCCCGAAGCACTGGTGCCTAGCGGAAGCGGGCGAGGTCGCCGGGGTCGTCGGGCCGCGACAGGAGCGAAGCGAGCCCCTCCAGCGCGGCGATCGAATGTCCGGCCCTCAGGGCATCGACGTGGGGCAGGAGCGCACGGATCCCGCCGGCCTTCGGTGCGAAGCCGTCGAAACGCAGAAGCGGATTGAGCCAGATGACCCGGCGCGCCGCAAGGCGCAGGCGTCTGGCCTCGATTGCGAGCTGGTCGACGTCGCCGCGGTCGAGGCCGTCGGTCACGAGCAGCACGACCGCGCCCTGCCCCAGCACCCGGCGCGACCAATCGCGATTGAAGGCATGAAGGGCGTCGCCAATCCGTGTGCCGCCTTCCCAGTCCTGCGCCTCGGCCCCGGCGGCGGCGAGGGCGGCGTCGACATCGCGGGTGCGCAGGTGCCGGGTGATGTTGGTGAGCCGGGTGCCGAAGGTGAAGCCGTGAACGTCGGCCCAGCCCTGTCCCTGCCGGTTGGCGGTGGCATGCAGGAAATGCAGGAGCGCGCGGCTGTAGGCCGACATCGAGCCGGAAATGTCGCAGAGCGCCACGAGATTTGGCCAACGGATGCGCGGGCTTGCACGCCGGAGTTCACGCAATTCACCCCGCCGGAGCGCGGCCCGGAGCGTCGCGCCGCGGTCGATGCGGCCGGTCGCAGCGGGTCGGTCGCGGCGGCTGGCGAGTGGCCTTACCGGCAGTTTCAGGGTGGCGAGCATCCGCTTCGCCTCCGCCATCTCGGCCACGGACATCTGCTCGAAGTCCAGGGTACGGAGCCGCTCTCGGCCGCTCGCGGTGGCGGACGCGTCGATCCGAAGCTCCTCCGGTGGATCCGACGCATCCGGCGGTGGCGACTCCGCCCGGTCCAGAAGCGCCTCCGCCGCGCGCTTCTCGGCGGGCTTCGGCGCGCGCTCCGGCTGGACGCCGCGCACGCTCGGCGCCAGCAGCCCCATCATGTGTTCGAGGTAACGCGGGTCTCGCCAGTAGAGACGAAAAAGCTGCGCGAAGGTGGCGCGGTGTTCGGGGCGACGCACGAAGACGGCCTGCAGCGCGTAAAAGAAATCCCGTCTGTTGGTGAACCCCGCCGCCTGCACCGCGCGGGTGGCGAGGATCAGGCGGTCCGGACCGCCGGGGAGACCCGCTCGGCGCAACGCGGCGGCGAAATGCGCGATGTTGCCGGCAAGGCGCGGGGTGTCGGGCAGGTCGAGGGGGACGTGGTTAGTCAAGTCATCGTTCGTAGGGACATAGCATTAGTTTTTAATTTTCAAGGGGATTAGAGTGTTTACCATTCAGATCAACGATAATTGGCGAGTTTGTGGCGTAGGGATTTGTGGCGCTATTCGGACTATAGGGGCTGCCATACTGCCCGTACGGATTGTTAATACTTTTAGAGCTGTAGGGACTACCATATTGACCATATGGATTTGACACACTATTCGGATCATACTTATTCGAGTTTAGATTTCCGAGATATTGTCCACTCTGAGGATCCACCAGAATTAGACCTTGAGCGTGTCCTTGAAGCGCCAATACCGAGAATAAAACGGCAAACGGAAAAAACTTGTTCACTCGGTGCCTCTCCATCTTCAACTTTTTGGAAACTATTACGCAATTTGCGTTATGTCAAAGAAATTGCAGTTCCGCCCGGACGTCGTCGAGGATGCGTTTCGCCTCGGAGCCGTGAAGCCGGGCGATATCGTCCTGATACTTGAGCAGGGCGCCCAGCGTATCGGCGATTACCGCGGGCGAGAGTTCGATCATGTCGAGCGCCAGCAGGCATTTGGCCCAGTCGATGGTCTCCGCCACGCCGGGTTTCTTAAAGAGATCCTCGGACCGCAGGCGCTGCACGAAGGCGACCACCTCGCGCGACAGCGTGGCGGAAGCTTCGGGCGCGCGGGCGGCGAGGATCTGCATCTCCCGGGCGTGGTCGGGGTAGTCGACCCAATGATAGAGGCAGCGCCGCTTGAGGGCGTCGTGCACCTCGCGCGTGCGGTTCGACGTGAGGATGACGATCGGCGGATCGAGCGCCTTGACGGTTCCCGTCTCCGGAATGGTGACCTGGAAATCGGAGAGGGCTTCCAGCAGGAAGGCCTCGAAGGGGGCGTCGGTGCGGTCGATCTCGTCGATGAGGAGAACGGGCGGGCCGCCGGGCTGCGGGCGCATCGCCTCCAGCAGCGGGCGGGCTATGAGGAATGCATCGGAAAAGAGGTCCGGCGGCTCGGATCCCGTCGCCTCGGCCCGTCGGATCGCCATCATCTGCGCGGCGAAGTTCCATTCGTAGACGGCGGAGGCGGCATCGAGCCCTTCGTAGCATTGCAGGCGGATCAGGCGGCGGCCGAGGGCGGCGGCGATGGCCTTGGCGATCTCGGTCTTTCCGGTGCCCGCCTCGCCTTCGAGAAAGAGCGGGCGGTCGAGGCGCAGCGCGAGGAACGTGACCGTGGCGAGCGCCCGGTCGCAGACATAGTCCTGTGCGGAAAGGGCAGCCTGCACGGCGTCGATGGAGGCGAGGTCCTTCATGGCCGCATGGGGCACGGGCGCGGGCCCGCGGTCAAGCCGCGTTGCCGTCGCGCCGCGATCGCCCTATCTGGAGGGGCAACCAAGGAGGACGCCATGAAGGACATGTCTGCCGAGGGCTTCGGCCCCAACCTCGCCGCATTCGACTGGGCCGACGCCTTGCGCCTCGAGGACCAGTTGACCGAAGACGAGCGGATGCTGCGCGACGCGGCCCGCGCCTTTGCGGAGGCCGAGCTCGCCCCGATCGTGCGCGAGGCCTATGCCGGCGAGACGTCGAACCCCGGCATCTTCCGCAAGATGGGCGACGCCGGCCTGCTGGGCGCCACGATCCCGGAGGAATACGGCGGGCTCGGCGCGGGCTATGTCACTTACGGTCTGGTCGCGCGGGAGGTCGAGCGGGTCGATTCGGGCTACCGGTCGATGATGTCGGTGCAATCCTCTCTGGTGATGTATCCGATCCACGCCTACGGCTCGGAAGAGCAGCGGCAGAAGTATCTCCCCGGACTGGCGGCCGGCGAGCTGATCGGCTGCTTCGGTCTGACGGAGCCGGACGCGGGGTCGGACCCGGCCGGCATGAAGACGCGGGCGGTGAAGACCGACGGCGGCTATCGCCTGAG
>JBBQDX010000216.1:0-7735 GCA_038320125.1 Rhodobacterales bacterium
CGGGTCAGCGACCCGAACTCCCCCCTGCGCGGAAACATCCCGACCTTCGTCTCCGCCGAGAAGGTCGACGCCATGACCGTGGACATGAAGGTCACCTCCGCCAACGGGCTCTTCCTGCGCGACATGACCAACATCTTCATGTTCGACGCCGGATGGCTGACGGACAACGGTTCCGAGACTCCGACCGACGTCGGCGCACAGGTCGAGGGTTACGCCACGCATAACACCAACGGCACCGGGCCGTTCGTGCTGGAAAGCCGCGTGCCCGACAGCAGGACCGTTCTCGTCGTCAATCCCGGCTGGTGGGACGAGCCGGTCCACAATCTCGACCGGATCGAGTTCCAGCCCATCACCTCGCCCGCCACCCGCGTCGCCGCCATCCTGTCCGGCGAGATCGACCTGACCGACGGCGTGCCCGTGCAGGATATCGAGCGGCTGCGGGCCGCGGCGGGCGTCGTCGTCGAGCAGCGCAGCGATCTGCGCACGGTCCACCTCGTGTTCAACCGCAAGGATACGCTGGCCGATGGACGCGAGAACCCGTTCAACGATCTGCGCCTGCGGCAGGCCATCGACATGGCCATCGACCGCGACCTGATCGTCGAGCGCATCATGCGGGGCATGTCGCATGTCGCCGGCACGATGGTCGCGCCCGAGATTCCCGGCTACAGCGCCGAGCTCGATGTGCCGACGCCGCCCGACCCGGAGGCCGCATCGGCGATGATCGAGGAGGCAGGGTTCACAGGCACGCCCTTCACGCTGGTCTGCGCGAACGACGACACGGTGAACGAGGAGGCGACGTGCCAGGCGCTGGTCTCGATGCTCACGAAGGTCGGTCTGGCGCCCAGTCTCGACATCGGACCGCGCGGCGTGCAGGCCCCCAAGGAGGCCTCGGGCAACGCCGACGCCTACATCATCGGCTGGGCGAACGAGCCGACGCTGGATGCCTATTCGATCCTCGTGCAGGTCCTCTCCACCCGCGACGGCGCGGCCGGCGTCGCCAACTTCGGCGGCTGGTCCTATCCCGAGATCGACGCGCTGACGAAGAAGGCGGCCACCGAGATCGACGACGCGGCCCGCCTCGCGATCGAGACGGAGGCGCTCGCCTTCGCCAAGGAGGAGGTCGTGATGATCCCGCTCTACCAGCAGCCAATGGCCTGGGCGATGTCCGACGCGATCACCGACATCGTGATCCGCGCCGACAACAAGCCGCGCCACTGGCTGACACGCAAGGCCGACTGAACCGCCCCAGGACGTGCATCCGCCCAGACGAGCGGGTCGCGTCCGAAGGCTCCATCCAACGGGGAACAGAACGATGATTTACGCGAGGACTTTGCTGGGGGCGCTGGCCGCGGCTTCGCTCGCCGGCGCGGCAGATGCGGATACGCTTCGATGGGGAGCACCGCGCGACATCTACTCGCTCGATCCGTATTCCTACGGCGACAGCTACACGATCGCCTTTCTGAACCATGTCTACGAGGGGCTGGTGCGCTACGACGCCGATCTCGAGATCGAGCCGGCCCTGGCCACCGAATGGGAGGTGATCTCGCCCTCGTTGTGGCGCTTCACGCTGCGCGACGGGGTCAAGTTCCACGACGGATCGGACCTGACCGCCGACGACGTGATCGCCTCGCTGGCCCGGGTGAGCCACGAGACCTCGCCGCTGCGCGGCAACCTGCCGGCCTACAAGTCCGCCACCAAGATCGACGACCGCACCGTCGACATCGAGCTGACCGGGCCCTACCCGCTTCTGCTCAACGACCTGACGAACATCCACATCTTCGATGCCGGATGGCTCGAGGACAACGATTCCGAGCTGCCGACCGACGTCGGCAACAAGGTCGAGGGCTACGCCACCTTCAACACCAACGGCACCGGCCCCTTCACGGTCGAGAGCCGGGTGCCCGACAGCAAGACGGTCCTGGCGAGGTTCGACGGCTGGTGGGACACGCCTGTCCACAACATCGACCGTATCGACTTCATGCCGATCGCCTCGTCGGCGACGCGGGTCGCGGCGCTGCTCTCGGGCGAGGTCGACTTCACCGAGGAAGCGCCGGTCCAGGATCTCGAGCGTCTCATGGCGGATCCGAACCTGACGGTGCTGGAGCGGACCGACCTGCGGACGATCATGCTCGGCTTCAACCGCAAGGAGACGCTGGCCGACGGGCGCGAGAACCCGTTCAACGACCTGCGCGTGCGCCAGGCCGTGGAGCTGGCGATCGACCGGGACCTTCTGAAGAAGCGCATCATGCGCGACAAGTCCCGCAGCGCCGGCACGATCGTCGCGCCCGAGATCCCCGGCTACACGCCCGAGCTGGACCGGTTCCCCCAACCCGATGCCGACAAGGCGCGGGCGCTCCTGCAGGAGACCGGCCACGAGGGGCTCCCGTTCACCTTCGTGTGCACCTCCGACACCTATGTGAACGACGAGGATCTGTGCAACGCGATCATCTCGATGCTGACCCGCGCCGGCTTCGCGCCGACGCTCGAGATCGGGCCCGCGGCCCTCGTGACCCCGAAGCGGACCAGCGGCCTCTCCGACATGTACATGATCGGCTGGGCGAACGAGCCGATGCTCGACAGCTACTCCATCCTTTTGCAGATGATCGAGAGCCGGTCGGGCACCGCGGGCGTCTTCAACTGGGGTGGTTGGTCCTACCCCGAGATCGACGCGCTGATCGTTTCGGCCTCGACCGAGATGGACCGCGAGGCGCGCCTCGCGCTCCAGACCGAGGCGCTCCAGATCGCCAAGGACGAGATCGTGATGCTGCCCCTGCACCAGCAGCCGATCACCTGGGCGATGTCGCAAAAGGTCGAAAGCGTGGTGCAGCTGGCCGACAACAAGGTCCGGCACTGGCTGACGGTCCTCGCGGAGTGACCCCGACGCCGGGGCCGCACCCGTGGCCCCGGCCCCCCGGCAAAGGAGAGATCGATGATCGCGTTCATCCTGAAGCGTCTCTTCAACGCGGTCTTCGTGATGCTGGCCGTCGCCCTGCTGGCCTTCGCGATCTTCGGCGTCGCCGGCGACCCCGTCGAGCTGATGGCCAACGAGCAGATGAGCCAGGACGATCGCGACGCCCTGCGCGAGCGGATGGGCCTCAACGACGGGATGCTGGTGCAATACGCCAAGTTCGTGGCGAATGCCGTGCAGGGCGATTTCGGAATGTCGTGGCGCAACGGTCAGGAAGTGATCGGCCTCATCGCCCAGCGGTTCCCCGCCACGATGGAGCTCGTCCTCGTCGCGACGATCCTGTCGCTTGTCGTGGGCCTGCCCCTCGGCGTGCTGACGGCCATCGGCCGCGGCAGGTGGTATGCCGATAGCCTGCAGTTCGTCTCGATCATCGGGGTGTCGCTGCCCAGCTTCGTCGTCGGCATCCTCCTCATCCTCGTCTTCTCCGTCATGCTCGGCATCGCCCCCGCCTTCGGGCGCGGCGAGGTCGTGCAGCTCGGCTGGTGGTCCACGGGCCTGCTCACCCCCTCGGGGCGCGCGGCGCTGGTCCTGCCCGCGATCTCCCTGTCGCTCTATCAGATCACGCTGATCATGCGCCTCGTGCGGGCCGAGATGCTGGAGGTGATGCGCACCGACTTCATCAAGTTCGCCCGCGCCCGTGGCGTCAGCCAGCGCGTCATCTGGTTCCGCCACGCGCTCCGCAACTGCCTGATGCCTGTGGTCACGATGACGGCGATGAACGTCGGCGCATTGATCGCCTTCGCCCTGATCACCGAGACCGTGTTCCAGTGGCCGGGCATGGGGATGCTCTTCGTCCAGGCGGTGACGTTCCTCGATTTTCCGGTGATGTCGGCCTATCTAGTCATCGTCTCCTTCATCTTCGTCACGCTCAACACCGCCGTCGACATCGCCTATGCGGTGATCGATCCGCGGCTGCGCGAAGCGGCATGAGGCCCCCATGATCAGATCCCGAACACCTTCCGTCAACCTGCCCGCCGACGCCATCCTGCCGTCGGACGGCGCGCCGGCCGGACGTCTGTCGCGCTGGCGGGGCAGCGACCTGTGGTGGTCGTTCCTGCACAAGCCGTCGGGCATGGTTGCCGCGGCACTCCTGCTGATCCTCATGGTCGCGTCCTTCGCGGCCCCCCTCTACGTGCCGCAGAATCCCTACGACCCGGCGCAACTCGACCTTCTCAACGCCGAGATCCCCCCGATCTGGATCGACGGCGGGCAATGGCCTTTCCTGCTCGGCACCGACACACAGGGCCGCGACATGCTCTCGGCGATCCTCTACGGCTCGCGGATCTCGATCCTGATCGGCTTCGCCTCGGTTGCCCTATCGCTGGCGATCGGCCTGCTCCTCGGGTTGATGGCGGGATATTTCGGCGGCGTCACCGATGCCGTGCTGATGCGCTTCGGCGACGTGCTCCTGTCGATCCCGACGCTCCTGGTCGCCATCCTCGTCAGCGCCATCGCCCGCGAGGGGCTGCCCCCCTCCCTCCAGGAGGCCGGAGCGGCGGGCGTTCTGGTCCTCGCGATCACCCTTTCGGCCTGGGTGCAGTATGCCCGCACCGTGCGCGCGCAGACGGCCGTGGAGCGCAAGCGGGAATACGTGATGGCGGCGCGGCTCCTGAAGGTGCCGGCCCGGCGGATCATGTTCCGCCATATCCTGCCCAATACCCTGACCCCGATCTTCGTCGCGGCCACCCTGAATTTCGGCATGGCGATCCTGACCGAGGCGACGTTGTCGTTCCTCGGGATCGGGATGCCGCCGAGCCAGCCCAGCCTCGGCACCCTGATCCGCCTCGGCAACCAGTTCCTGTTCTCGGGGGTGTGGTGGGTCGTGCTGTTCCCCGTCATCCAGCTGTCGCTCCTCGTCATCTCGGTCAACCTGATCGGCGACTGGCTGCGCGACGCGCTCAATCCCAAGCTGAGGTGAGCCGATGCGCGACCTGCTGATCCGCGACGTCCGCCCGATGGGCGGCACGCCCGCCGATATCCTGGTCCGGGGCGGCCGTATCGAGGCCATCGGCCCCGACCTCGACGCCCCCGGCGTGGCCGTCGAGGAGGGTGGCGGCCACCTCGTCATTCCGGGACTGATCGACGCGCACACCCATCTCGACAAGACGACCTGGGGCATGGACTGGCACGTCAACCACCATCAGGCCTCGCTGCGCGAACGGATCGACTTCGAGCGCGAGAACCGGCTCGCGATCGGGATCGATCCGCACCGCCAGTCGATGCGCCACGCCCTCGGCCTCGCGGCGAACGGCACCACCCATATCCGCAGCCATGTGGACATCGACACCGACCACGGCCTCGCCATGCTGGAAGGCGTCCTGCGCACGCGGGAGGCGCTTCGCGACGTCATCGACATCGAGATCGTGGCCTTCCCGCAATCGGGCATCATGGGCCGCGCCGGCACGGTCGAGCTGCTCGACGAGGCCCTGGCGGGCGGCGCCGATGTCGTCGGCGGCATCGATCCCTGCGGCATCGACCGCGATCCGAAGGGCCATCTCGATGCGGTCTTCGCGCTGGCCGAACGGCATGGCAAGCCGATCGACATCCACCTGCACGAGCCGGGCGAGCTCGGCGCCTTCGACATGGAGCTGATCTTCGAGCGCGTCCGCGCCCACGGCCTGCGGGGACAGGTGGCGATCAGCCATGCCTTCTGCCTCGGGGCACCCGACTGGCCGCGCACGCAGGGCCTGATCGAGGAGGTCGCCGCCCTCGACATCGCCATCCTCACGACCGGCGCGCCGTCGGTTCCCGTCCCGGCGATCCTGCGGCTGCGGGAGGCGGGCATCCGCACGGGTGCCGGCTGCGACGGCATCCGCGACACCTGGGGGCCATGGGGCCTGCCCGACATGCTGCATCGCGCCGAGATCGTCGGCCTCAAGAACGGCCTGCGCCGCGACGAGGATCTCGCCTATGCGATCCACGTCTGCTCGGGCGGCGGTGCCGCGGTCATGCGGATCGACAATTACGGCCTGGCACCCGGCTGCGACGCCGACTTCACGCTGCTCTGCGGCCAGACCCTGCCGCATGCGCTCGTCGAGCGGGCTCCACGCCCGCTCGTCGTAAAGCGCGGTCGCGTCGTGGCGCGCGACGGTGTGCTGAACGCCCGCGTGGTCATGCCGTGACCGCGCGCGACGAAGGTCTCGCCGCCCTCCCCCTCGGCGCGCGCCCGGACGGACGGACGGCCCTCTCGGCCGACTGGGTGCTGGCCCACGCAGATGGCGGGCACCGGCTGGTGCGCGCCGGCGAGGTGGTGATCGAGGCGGGCCGCATCCTCCATGTCGGACGGCGCTTCGACGGCGACGTCGCGCGCCGGATCGAGCTCGGGGCGGCGCTGATCTCCCCCGGTCTGATCGACCTCGACGCGCTCTCCGACCTCGACACGACCCTCCTCGGGATCGAGCATCGCCCCGCCTGGGCCAAGGGGCGCGTCTGGCCGCAGAGCTATGTCGATCGCGGCCCCTACGAGATGTATACGCCGGACGAACTGGCGTTCCAGAAGCGCTTCGCTTTCGCGCAGCTCCTGATGGGCGGCATCACCACCGCCGCGCCGATCGCCTCGCTTTTCTACCGTGAATGGGCCGAAACCGTCACGGAGTTCGAGGCCGCCGCGACCGCCGCCATCGAAATGGGCCTGCGCGTCTATCTCTCCCCGGCCTACCGCAGCGGCGGGATGGTCGTGACCGCGCCGGACAGGCTCGAGCCCGTGTTCGACGAGGCCCGCGGACTGGCCGGCCTCTGGCAAGCGGTCCGCTTCATCGAGACCTGGGACGGGCGCGGCGACGGTCTCATGCGCGGCCTGCTGGCGCCCGACCGGGTCGAGACCTGCACGCAAGGGCTGCTGCGCGCGACCGAGGCCGCCTCCCGCGACCTCGACTGTCCGATCCGTCTGCACATGGCGCAAGGCGAGATGGAGGTCGAAACCCTCCGCCGGCTGCACGGCACGACCGCGCCGGAATGGCTCGCCTCGATGGGGCTGCTCTCGAACCGGCTCATCGCGCCGCATGCCACCAGCGCGACGGATCGTGATCTCGACCTCTACGCCGAACATGGTGTCAGCGTCGTCCACTGCCCGCTGGTCTCCGGTCGCGGCGGCTCCGTCCTGCGATCCTTCCGCCGGTTGCGCGACCGGGGCATCACCATCGCCATGGGCACCGATACCGCGCCGGCGGACATGCTGACGAACCTGTTGGTCGCGCTGGTCACCTGCCGCGCGGTGGACGGGCCGGACGCGGTCTCGACCTCCGAACTCTGGGATGCGGCGACGCTGGGCGGTGCGGCGGCGCTCCGGCGCGAGGATCTGGGACGCATCGCACCCGGCCTGCCCGCCGATCTCGCGGTCTTCGCGCTCGACGATGCCATCGCTACCCCCCGGATCGATCCGGTCACCACGCTGGTCGCCAACGGAACGGCGCGCGTCTGCCGCGCGACATTCGTCGACGGGCGGCTGTCGATGCGGCGGCACGCCGAACGGGTCGAGGTGGCCGGCCTAGGCGACGTCGATGCCGCCCAGGCACGCGCGCAGGCACAGTTCGATGGCCTCGTGGAGAAGTATCCCGAGCGCAGCTGGGGCCACCCGTCGGTCGGGGAACTGTTTCCGCCCTCCTATCCGGAGTTTCCGGCATGAGCCAGCCTGTGTCAACCTATGGCTTTAGAAGCGCCGTGCAGAAGCGGATCGTATGGTTTCCGATCCTGCCGGGCGCGCGAGAGAACGCGGAGCCAGGCGCGGCCGAGGATGCGGATGGCATGCGGATGTCTGCATCCTCGGCC
>JBBQDX010000217.1:0-7716 GCA_038320125.1 Rhodobacterales bacterium
GGAGAAGAACAGGGCTGCCAGGAACGCCAGCAGACCAGAAAAGGACAGCAGAGCTCTTTTGAACCTCTCGAACCGCGGCCCCGGCCGGAAGCACATCCTGTAGAGAAGGAATACGATGGCACAGAAAGCCGGATAGCAGAAGATGAGGAAGATCATGAACATGTCGTCGCTCCAGTCTGATATAGACGTAGAAGCGACTATGAGGACGGAAAAACGGCCCGCCGTCTGATCGGCGGGCCGTCAACAGTTACCGGCAAGGGGCTGGGGCGAGAGGACCGTCCCTTTCTCATTGCATGGTAACGGGGGACGTTTGCGGCCACCCTTCCTCGTCTTACTCCTCGGGCGTGACGCGGATGACCTCGCCGTCCTCCCGGTCGGTCAGGATCAGGAACGACCCGTCCGCCTGTATCTCCACGTCGCGCACCCGGCCCATGTCGCGCAAGAGACGCTCCTCCTCGACGACGCGCCCATCCTCCAGCGAAAGGCGCACGACGCCGCCGGGCGTCAGCGAGCCGATCAGCAGATCGCCGTTCCAGTCTCCGAACGCCTCGCCCGAATGGAACGCCATGCCGCCCGGCGCGATCACCGGATCCCAGAAATAGACCGGCTGCTCCATTCCCTCCTGCGCCGCTGCCCCGGAGCCGATCGCGCCGCCCTGGTAGCGCTCGCCGTAGCTGATGACTGGCCAGCCGTAGTTCAGCCCCGGCTCCGGCCGGTTCAGCTCGTCGCCGCCCTTCGGTCCGTGCTCGATGGCCCAGAACGTGCCGTCGGCGTCGGTCGCCGCCCCCTGGATGTTGCGATGCCCGTAGGACCAGATCGCATCGTCGGCGCCTTCCTGCCCGACGAAGGGGTTGTCGTCCGGCACCGAGCCGTCGAGGTTGACGCGGATCACCTTGCCGTAGGTCTTGTCGAGATCCTGCGCGTAGAGCCGCTGGTCGTCGGTGAAATGCTCGCCCGATGTGATGGCCATCGTCGCGTCGTCGAGGAAGACGATCCGGCTGCCGTAATGCGCGGGCGTGGCGGAGACGGGGGATTGCACGAAGACGTCCTCCACCTCCGACACGGAGCCGAAGTCGTCCGACAGCACCATCCGTGCGGCCGCCGTAGCGCTGCCGCCCTCCAGCGGCTTGGCATAGGTCACGTAGATCATGCGGCTTTCCGCGAAGTCCGGCGCAAGTGCGACGTCGAGCAGCCCGCCCTGAGCCTCGGCGAGCACCTCCGGCACGCCGGCGATCGCTTCCGACAGCGTGCCGTCGGCCGCCAGATGCCGCAGCCGTCCGGCACGCTCGGTCACGAGCCAGCCGGCATCTTCCGGCAAGGTCGCGATGCCCCAGGGATGTTCCAGCCCGCCGACCAGCGTCTCGGTCGCGAGCGAGACATCGCTCTCGACCAGCTCGGCGCGGGTCTGCTCGGGGAAGGCAGGGGCCAGATCGGTGTTCCGGGTCCCGTAGGTGAAGCCCTGAGCCTCTGCCGCCGGTGTGAGGAGTGCAAAGGGCAGGGACATGACGGGAAGGGCGATCAGGGTCAGGGCGCGCATGGCAACCTCCATTGTTGTCTGCGATTGGCGTATCATGAGGGGATGAGGGTAGGGCGGGGCTCGCCCGTGTCACGCTCCGGCCTGCCGATCGGCCCGCGCGCCAGGTATCGCGCGAGGTAGGACGCGAAGCCCGCCTCCCCGCGAAATACCACCCGACGATGGGCGCCGCGCGCCGCGGCCATCCTCCGTCAGAGCGTGATGCGGAACTGCGCGAACCCCTCGTCCGTCATCCCGATTTCCTCGAGCGCGACACCCGGCACGGAGTCGGCATAGGCCGCTCCCGCCGGTCCGGTCTCGAACAGGACCGAGGTGCCGGGCATCGGAGCGAAGGACCAGTTGCCGTCCGCCGAGGGGCTGATCGTGCCCTGCTCGACGATGTAGCGCACGAGGACATCGCGGTTGGTGTCGGGTGCCTCCAGGATGATGGTCGATCCGTCCGCGCCGGGAAACGATCCGCCGCCGCCCGCGCGGTAGTTGTTGGTCGCGATCACGAATTCGGCCCCGAGGTCGATGGGCGCGCCCTCGAACGTCAGGTCGACGATCCGGTTCGCTTCCGCCGCCACGACGGCCCCCTCTGCGTCGAAGCGTGCCGGCTGCGACAGATCGATGCGGTAGGACACCCCGTCGATCACGTCGAAGTTGTAGCTTGGAAAGTCGGGGTTGAGGAGTGGCGCGTCCCTGGCCCCCGGCTCCACCTGGTTGAACATGCCGGCCGACCGCTCGAGCCAGTCCTTCACGTCCTGCCCCGTCACCTTCACCGCCCGCACCGTGTTGGGATAGAGGTAAAGGTCCGCCACGTTGCGGATCGCCACGTCGCCCGCGGGCACGTCGGTGTAATACTCCGGGCCGCCGCGGCCGCCCGCCTTGAAGGGCGCCGCAGCCGACAGCACCGGCATGCCTTCGTTCCCGGTTCCCACGAGCAACTGTTCGACATACCATTTCTGCGCGATCGACACGATCTGCACCGAGGGGTCGTCGGCCACCAGCGCGAAGTAGGACTGCAGCGGCGCGTCGGTCTTGCCCACCGGCCGGCGCACGTATTCCAGCGTCGCCTCATGGTCCGCCCGCGTCGCGTCGAGCACGGCGGCGGCGCTCTCCACCTGCGGCGTCCAGGTCCGGTCCTCGCTTTGCACCGCGATCGGCCGGATCTCGGATGTCGAGGCCGCGATGCGCCATCCGTTCCCGTCGCGTTCCAGCATCAGGTCGACGAGGCCCATGTGACTGCCCCAGAAGCCGGCCATCACCGCGGGCTTGCCGTGGATCGTGCCCGCCACCGCGTCGACGCCCTCGATGCCCGCATAGTCCTCACCCGGAAACTGGCGGTGATGGTGCCCCGTCAGCACCACGTCGATGCCGGGGATCGCCGCCAGCGGCACGGACGCGTTCTCCATCATCTCAGACGGCTCGGCGGCCCCGATACCGGAGTGCGACAGTGCGATGACGAGGTCCGCACCCTCCTCCTTCATCTGCGGCACCCAGGCGGCGGCCGCGGCGAGGATGTCGCGCGCCTCGACGTTTCCTTCGAGGTGGCGGCGATCCCACTGCAGGATCTGCGGCGGGGTGAAGCCGATGATGCCGATGCGGATCGGATGCGTCTCGCCGTCGCCGTCCGTGAGCTCGCGGTCGAGGATGATGTAGGGCGGCACGAGCGTCTCGTCCGCCGTCGGCATGGCGCCGGTTCTAATCGCGACGTTCGCCAGCACCACCGGGAACTCCGCCCCCGCCAGCGCCTTCGTGAGGAAGTCGAGGCCGTAGTTGAACTCGTGGTTGCCCAGCGTCGCCGCGTCGTAGCCCACGGCGTTCATCGCGGCGATGACCGGATGGATGTCGCCCTCCTTCAGGCCACGTTCATAGGCCATGAAGTCGCCCAGCGGGTTGCCCTGCAAAAAGTCGCCGTTGTCGAGCACGAGGATGTTGCCGGCCTCCGCCCGCACCCGGTCGATCAGGCTGGCGGTCCGCGCCAGGCCGACCGTGTCGACCTCCTTGTCGGCGTAATAGTCGTAGGGCCAGACGTGGACGTGCAGATCCGTCGTCTCGGCGATGCGCAGGTGTGCCTGCCCCGCCTGCGCGCGGGCGGCGAAGGGGTGGACCATGACGAGGCCCGCCCCGGCGGCGGCTGTGGTGGTCAGGAAATGGCGGCGGGTCAGGGGCATGGTCGGTCTCCGGTCTGGGCACGGGCGGGCAGGGGGCGCGCTCTGCCGCAACTTTGCCTTTATGCCCATGCGAATGTGAAGCTTGCACGTCGCGGCAGTGGCCGGGCGGGCGGACCCGTGCCGCGGCGGTGCGCAGGTGGGCGGCGCCGAGCCACCAAAAAAGGGCCGCCCCCCGGAAGGTGCGGCCCCTGTTCGTCGCCGGCCCGCATCACGCGGCCCGGAGTGGCTCAGCGCGGCTGGTCGTCGTCCGACGCGTCGCCCTCGGGCGTGCGCACCGGGCGCGAGTCGTCGCCGTATTCGTCGGCGGCGCCGCCGATGTCGTCGAAGAGCTCCGAGATCTCGAATTCGGCGGCCGCTTCCTCTTCGGCGGCGAGATCGCGGATCGACTTGCCGGCGGCCTGCAACTCGGCCTCTTCGGGCGAGCGCGCAACGTTCAGCAGGATCTCGACCTCGACCTCGGGGTGCAGGCGGACCGTCACCTCGTGCAGGCCCAGGTACTTGATCGGAGCCTTGAGGATGACCTGACCGCGGGCAACGGTGAAGCCGCCGGCCGTCGCCAGATCGGCGGCGTCGCGCGTGGTGACGGAGCCGTAGAGGGCACCCGAATCGGAGGCGGAACGGATGACGACGAAGCGCTGCCCGTCGAGCTTCTCGCCCAGCTTCTCGGCTTCCGCACGGCTCTCCAGATTTGTCGCCTGAAGCTGCGCCTTGCGGCCCTCGAAGGCCTTCACGTTGGCCTCCGATGCCGACAGCGCCTTGCCCTGCGGCAGAAGGAAGTTGCGGGCGTGCCCGGGCTTGACCTCCACGACCTCGCCCATCTGGCCGAGTTTGGCCACGCGCTCCAGAAGGATCACTTTCATGTCGAAGTCTCCTTATCTCACGGCATAGGGCAGCAGGGCCAGGAACCGTGCGCGCTTGATCGCACGGGCGAGCGCCCGCTGGTTCTTGGCCGAGACGGCGGTGATGCGGGACGGCACGATCTTGCCGCGCTCGCTGACGTAGCGCTGCAGCAGACGGGTGTCCTTGTAGTCGATCTTGGGCGCGCCGGTGCCCTCGAAGGGGTCGGACTTGCGGCGGCGGAAGAAGGGTTTGGTTGCCATGTCTCTCTACTCCTTACCGGCGTTCGCGGCGTTCGCCGCCACGGTCGCCACGGTCGCCACGATCCCCACGGTCGCCGCGATCCCCACGGTCGCCGCGATCACGGTCCCCGCGGTCGCCCCGGTCCCCACGATCGCTGCGCTCGTCGCGCTTCTGCATCTGGGCCGAGGGGCCTTCCTCGTGGGCGTCGACCCTGATGGTCAGCACGCGCATCACGTCGTCGTGCAGACGGGCTAGGCGCTCCATCTCCTGCACGGCATCCGAGGGGGCGTCCGTCCGCAGGAACGCGTAGTGCCCCTTGCGGTTCTTGTTGATCTTGTAGGCCATGGTCTTCACGCCCCAGTATTCGGACTCGACGACGCTGCCGCCGTTGTCCGAAAGAATGGTGCCGAAGTGTTCCACAAGGCTTTCGGCCTGCGCCGTCGACAGATCCTGCCGGGCGATCATCACATGCTCATAGAGCGGCATGTTCACTCCTGTTTTGTCGGCGCGCGTTTCATAGCCCGGGGCCTACCCGCCCCCCGGACACGAGAGACCACGCGGGATGGGTGCGCGGCGGGATCATTGGCGTATAGCGATGTCGCCCGAAGGTGCAAGGGCCCGCCAGGCCCCAAGACGCGCCACGACGATGAAGGGGGGCCTTGCGGCCCCCCTTCATCGTCCCGTCAGCGCAGCGGTGGTCAGTTCCACCAGCCTTCGTTGACGCCTTCCAGCTCTTCGAGCTGCTCTTCGGTGTAGCGTGTCACAAAGCTGTAGGATGTATCATCCACGGGCACGAGACGCACATCGTCGGTCGTAAGCATGACATGCTTGTCGCCGATGTCGAGGAAGCCGCCGACTTCGGCCACGATGCCGACCATCTGGCCCGAACGGTCGAGGATGATGTCCTCGATCTCGCCAATCTGGCGTCGATCCGTGCCATATCCCATGGTTTCGTAGCCGTAGCCCGCCTCGTAGTCGTAGGTCTCGTCCATCCATGTGGTTTCGTCATAGACGTCGCCGATGGAGTAGACCGGTCCGCCGGTGATATCGCGGGTGCGGATCAGTTCGGCCATCTCGTCCTGAGTGTATTGCGCGCGGGGCGTCATCACATGGCTCTCGGCCAAGACGGGCAGGGCGAGCGTCATGGCGACGGCGGTCGTGCTGAGAATGCGGAACATTAAGGTTCCTCCTTTTTCCACTGCAGGTTCATGCCATCGCAACACTGACCGCATGGCTTGAGTTCCATTCGATGGCCGGATCAATTGCACCGGTCCGGTGCAACCGGGGTTCCATACGGCGCGCCCTGGTGCGCCGTCGCACAAGGCCTGTTGAGCCTCGGGCGCTATCGGACGGGCCTCCGATCGGGGATGGTCGCAGCACCTCGACCCTGCATCCAACCGGAGTTTCCCTCATGATCCGCACCACCTTCGCCGCCGCCCTCCTGCTCGCCGCCGCGCCCGCCGTGGCCGAGCCGGTGACCTATACGCTCGACCCGAGCCACAGCCAGGCGGTCTTCGACTACGATCATCTCGGCTTTTCGACCACCCACGGCATGTTCTCCGGTTTCGAGGGCACGATCGTCTTCGACGAGGCCGACCCTGCAGCCTCCGCGGTCGATGTCTCGATTCCCGCCGCGGCGATGTTCACCGGCTGGGAAGCGCGCGACGAGCACTTCTCCTCGCCCGAGTTCCTCGATGCCGCGGCGAACGACATGGTCAGCTTCAAGTCCACCGCCATCGAGGTGACGGGCGACGACACCGCCATGATCACCGGCGATCTTACCCTCGCTGGCATCACCAAGTCCGTGGTCCTCGACGCGACGCTCAACCAGATGGGCGACCACCCGCAGGAGCAGAAACCCTGGATCGGGTTCACCGCGACGACGACCCTGCTGCGCTCCGACTTTGACGCCGGCGCCTTCGCGCCCTTCGTATCCGACGAGGTGCAGGTCTTCCTGTCGATCGAGGCCGGTCAGGCCGAGAGCTGAGCTGCCAGAGTTCGTACAAAACGTGAAACGGGCCGCGCAGACTGCCCCCAAAACGTGAAGAAGGCCGCCCCGGGGCGGCCTTCGGTCTTTCCGGCTCCGGATTTTCGGTCCGGTGCAGCGAGAGTCAGAAGAACGCCTGCAACCCCGTCTGTGCCCGCCCGAGGATCAGCGCGTGCACGTCGTGCGTGCCCTCGTAGGTGTTCACCGTCTCGAGGTTCATCATGTGCCGGATGACGCCGTATTCCTCCGAAATCCCGTTGCCGCCATGCATGTCCCGCGCCAGCCGCGCGATATCGAGCGCCTTGCCGCAGTTGTTGCGCTTCATCATCGAGATCATCTCCGGCGCCGCGCGCCCGGCGTCCATCAGCCGCCCGACCTGCAACGAGCCCTGCAGCCCCAGCGAGATCTCCGTCTGCATGTCCGCGAGCTTCTTCTGGAAGAGCTGCGTCTGCGCCAGCGGCCGGCCGAACTGCTTTCGGTCCAGCCCGTACTGTCGCGCCGCATGCCAGCAGGCCTCCGCGGCGCCCATCACCCCCCAGGAGATGCCGTAGCGCGCCCGGTTGAGACAGCCGAACGGCCCCTTCAGCCCCTGAACGCCGGGCAGCAAAGCGTCCTCGCCGACCTCCACGCCGTCCATCACGATTTCGCCAGTCGTGGACGCCCGCAGCGACTGCTTGCCCTTGATCGTCGGCGCCGAGAGCCCGGTCATGCCCTTTTCAAGGATGAACCCCCTGATCTTGCCGTCATGCGCATCGGACTTCGCCCAGACGATGAAGACGTCCGCGAAGGGCGCGTTCGAGATCCACGTCTTCGCCCCGCTCAGGCGATAGCCGCCGTCGGTCTTCACCGCCCGCGTCTTCATGCCGGCCGGGTCCGACCCCGCGTCCGGCTCCGTCAGACCGAAGCAGCCGATCAGCTCGCCGGCCGCCAGTCCGGGGAGATACTTCTGCCGCTGCTCT
>JBBQDX010000218.1:0-7702 GCA_038320125.1 Rhodobacterales bacterium
ACCCGAACGTGAGCGGTTGTCGCGTTTCACCCATGCGTGCGTCCGATGCTGTCGTCGGTTTGTGTTCAACAGCTTGAATCTACAACGCTTTCAGGCGCACGCAACCATTCCCGCCCTTTTGGATGAATAAGGCGGGCTTAGCGCTGACCATGGCGGCGCATTGTGGTCCGTTCCTCATCCTCCGCCCGGCCGGTGCTGTCAGGGTGCTGTCACCTTAAGCCAAGCTGAGCTGGTTCCGGCGGCTTCCGTGGACGCGTCAGGCGGCGATGCCTGCCGCCTCGCGCAATATGCCGAAACCTTCGAGCCGATGGTATAAGCAAGCGTATACATGATCCGCGCCCCCATCATGCGACTCCGAGAGTCGGAGCACGCAGGAGATCGGCGACCTGTCGCAGGTTATCCAGTTCCTCCTGCGCGGGGCCGGGTAGATCGAAACCGACTTCGTCGTCTTGAGACGCGCGCTCGACAAGATTCATCTGAAGCGCTTCAATCTGCGGGGCAATTCCGGATGGTGGAAACAGCCGTCTGACTTCCGCCACGAATACCGGAAGCTGTCGCGCGAACTCGGGTCTGTCCCTGGCCGCGGACATATAGTGCAGCAGCTTTTCACCTACGAGGTAGTCGAAGGCGGCCTTTTCGCCGTATCGGGCCATGATGGTTTCCGCCGCCTCGCATTGGTCCTGCCAGATTTTTTCGAACGTCGTCAATGTGGTTCTCCGTGTCCGAATTGCCGTCGCGGTCCGCAGCACTCAAGTACCATGGCCGCAAGTGAGCCACTCATCCAGCTTCGACCAGCGCCGCCGCCCCGAGACATTCTTCACGGCGATCGCCACGGCCTTCTTCTGACCCACCAGCACGACCAGCTTCTTGCCACGCGTGACGCCGGTGTAGATCAGGTTGCGCTGCAGCATGGTGTAATGCTGGGTCATCACCGGGATGACGACGGCGGGGTATTCCGAGCCCTGGCTCTTGTGAATGGTCGCGGCATAGGCTGGTACGAGTGTATCGAGTTCGCCGAACATGTAGGTGACCGAGCGACCATCGAAGCTGACGGCCAGTTCGCCCTCGTCGAGGTCGAGGCTTTCGACATAGCCGATGTCGCCGTTATAGACCTCCTTGTCGTAGTCGTTCTCGATCTGCATGACCTTGTCGCCGGGGGCGAAGGTCGAGCCGAACCGTTCGATCCTGTTGTCGCCCGAGGGGTTCAGCGCAGCCTGCAGCGCGACATTCAGGGATTGTGCGCCGACGCCACCTCGGTTCATCGGGCAGAGCACCTGGATATCGCGGATCGGATCAAGTCCGAAGCGACGCGGGATGCGCGATCTGACGAGGGCGATGATGCGCTCGACGGCCTGTTCGGGCTCATCTGCCGCGACGAAGTAGAAGTCCGTCTCCCCTTCGGGCCGTGCAAGGTCTGGGATCCTGCCCTGATTGATCTGGTGCGCGCTGGTGATGATCCGGCTCCGGGCCGCCTGGCGGAAGACCTCCGTCAACCGCACCACCGGCACCGCGCCGGATCCGATGAAGTCGGCCAGTACCTGGCCCGGACCGACGGAGGGCAACTGGTCGATATCGCCCACGATCAGGATGGCGGCATTGTCAGGAACCGCCTTCAGCAGGGATTGCATCAGCAACACATCGACCATGGAGGTTTCGTCGATGACGAGAAGATCGCACTCGAGCGGGTTCTCCTCGCCCCGCTTGAAGCCGAAGGACTTGGGATCGAATTCCAGCAGTCGGTGGATCGTCTTCGCTTCCATGCCGGTGGCCTCGGTCATACGCTTGGCGGCCCGGCCGGTCGGGGCGCAGAGCAGCAGCTTTACTGCCTTGGCGGCCAGAATGCGCAGGATCGAGTTCACGATCGTGGTCTTGCCGACGCCGGGACCGCCGGTGATGACAAGCGCCTTGGAACACAGCGCAAGACGGATGGCCTCGGCCTGGCTGGCGGCGAGAGTGAGGCTGGTCTTGCTCTCGATCCAGGGCAGCGCCTTGTCGGCGTCAATGGCCGGCCAGGGAACGGGACCTGCGATCAGGTGGCTGAGCCGCGCTGCAATCCCTCGCTCGGCATGATAAAGCCCGGTCAGAAAGATGCAGGGCGTCCCCGCGACCGTATCGGCGGTAACCGTGGCTTCAGCCATCTCCAGGCCGATGGCCGTCTCGATCAGGCTATCCGGCACCTCGAGCAGCTTGATGGCGAGAGGGACCAGTTCCGCTTTCGGCAGCCCGCAATGGCCATTTCCCATGGCCTCGGTCAGAGCATAGGAGATGCCCGCGCGGACCCGGATCATCGCGGTCTTCGCGATACCGAGCTTTTCGGCGATGAGGTCGGCCGTCCGGAACCCGATCCCGCGGATATCGCGTGCCAGGCGGTACGGGTTCTCGCTCATCACCTGAATGGCGTCCATTCCGTAGGTCTTGAAGATGCGCACGGCGCGCGCGGTTCCCACGCCATGTTCGTGCAGGAACACCATGATCTCGCGGATGACCTTCTGGTCCGCCCAGGCCGAGGTGATCTTCGCGGCCCGCATCGGCCCGATCCCCTCGACCTCGCGCAGACGCTCCGGGGCCGCCTCGATGATGTCGAAGACGTCCTTGCCGAACAACCTGACCATCCGCTTGGCATAGGTTGGGCCGATCCCACGGATCATGCCCGAGCCGAGGTACTTTTCGATGCCCTCGATCGAGGAGGGCGTCGATGCCTTCAGAAACCGCGCCCGGAACTGCAGTCCGTGCGTATGGTCATTGGTCCACTCGCCCGATGCAGTGACCCATTCCCCGGACGAGATCATCGCCGCATGGCCGATGGTGGTGACAAGATCCCGATGCCCGCGCGCCTTGACGCGAAGGACGCAGAAGCCGGTCTCGGTGCTGTGGAATGTCACCCGCTCGACCAGCCCGGCCAGGACTTCATGGCGCTGATCGGTCGCCGCGACGAATGTCGCCGGCGCCTCTCGCGTACCTCGTGCCTTCCGGTCCTTTTCCATCCCGCTCCTGATCAACATCATTCGACGGTTGGGCATGCCGCCCCCGCGACGCCCGACGACCACCTGGTAGCCGTCACATCTCCCGGGCAAACCAGCGGAGGCGCCCGATGATGTTGATTGCTTCCGCCGTGCCTTCAAGCATGCACTTGTCGGGGCTCTGTGGGAATTTCTTCAGCCATGCACGCTGACAAAGCGACTGGTTCGGGGATGACGACGCCTGAGGCTGTTGAAATCAGTCTGCGGCTGCCGCGCGGGCTGGTACGGTACATTCGTCGTCACCCCTGCCCCACCACCCGCGCCAGCCGCGCCCGCGGCACCGGCGCCGCGCTGGCGAAGAGCACCGCCTCTAGCCGCGCCAGCCATTCGCGCCACCGCGCCCCGGCCGGCAGATGCGCCAACTCCCGGTCGATCCCGTCAGCCCCGTCGAGCCCCTGGGCGTCCTGCCGGACCATCCTTACAGCCCGTAGAGCCGGAACGTCGCCCGCCCGGTCAGCTCGCTGACCGCCCCGAGGTCGACGAGCCGGTCGCAGAGCCGTGCGGCGGCGCGCGGCGACATCGGCACGCGGCTGCCGCGGATGACCGGGGACAGATCCATCGTCGGGGCCACCGCGTCCCGCGCGAGGCGATCGCGTCGCGTGCGGCGCGATCCGCGCGCCACGGCCGCGTCCGAGGCCTTGGCGCGCAGCTTCGGGGCCACCGCCCGCAGGCGCGCCGCCCGCCGGGCGAGATCCGCCGCCAGACGGACGGCCCGTACCACCTCGCGCACCACCGCCCCGCAGCAGGCCTGCCGCAGCGCCGCGTCCTCGAGCGCGAGATCCCGGCGGCTCAGGCCGGTCGCCAGCAGCGGCAGGAGCGCGGGCCAGCCGAGCGCCCGGGCCAGCGCGGCATCGGCCAGCATCAGGACGGCCCCCATCCGGTCCGGCGGCGTCCAGCGAAGGCGCTCGAGGACGCGGACGGCTCGTGACACCGGATCGCCGGTCTCGCCACCCTTCGCCTTCCCACCCCTCAACTCGTCGCCCTGCCCCAGACCGTCTTTCTCCTCGCCTACGTTCCGCCCGCCACCTGCCGTTGTTCCGCCGATATCTGCTCCCGCCTCCGCCATGCCCTCCGGCAGGAGCCGCAGAAGCACATCGCCGCGCAGGCTTGCCGACACGGCCCGCCGCCAGAAGTCGAACTGCGCCGTCTCCGGATCCATCCGGGCGTCCGGTGCCAGAAAGCCGATCCGGTCGCGCAACTCCGGTGCCCGCGCGCGCCCGCCAGCCCGGGTAATGCAGGCCTCCGCCGCCGCCAGCGCCAGCCGGTCGCGCAGCAGCGCCAGCGGCACGCCGGTCGCCTGCCCGCCTCCTGCCTGCCCGGTAGCCACGGGATGCAGATACGCCAGCGCCGCGCCGGCACGGAAAGAAGCGTTTTCGAGGGTGTCAGCGGCCCCGGAGGCGATCCAGGACGGGACCGGAGCGATACCCGACGGAGGTTCGCAAGCGGGAGATGGGCGGAATGGCATGCCTGGACGATAGGTCCCGCGAAGCGGTTAGGCCAGAGATATAACGGAAAAACCGCCGCTGTTCGATGGTTCAATTCGCTACCGATAAGTTTGCCCTATAATTAGGAGTCGTATGGGTTTCGGCTTACCGAAGAAGCTCTTCGACGACCCCCGGATTTTTGGAGATCAGCGCAAGGAGAACCTGCGCGGGACCTGTAGGGTGGCGACGGCCATGCTCCCAATTGAGCAAGGTCCCCTTCGCAACGCCGATGCTGCGAGCGAACTTGGCCTGGGAGAGGCCTGTCTGACGACGGATCTCGGCCACGTTGACGTCCGGAACCGATATCCGGTGAACCAGCGCGGTGCCCCCCTGCCCTTCTGCGAAGGCCAAGGCTTCCTCTAAGCCGTTGGTGATACTGTCATTCGCGCTCATCGTTCAACTCCATACCTTGCCACGATCCGCTTGCTCAGCTCGACAGCTGCGGCTTGCTCGGACTTGCTCAGGTTGTCCTTCTCGTTCTTGGCGAACACAGTGATCAAGAAGATCGGCATGTGGCGTCCGCCGAAGACGTAGATGGTCCTGAATCCTCCGCTTTTGCCCCCGCCCTCGCGTGGGATGCGCATCTTTCGCAGCCCGCCTCCGAGCGAGGTGCCGGCCTCGGGGTTCGCCGCAATGAATTGGATCGCGTAGTCACGCTCGGCATCGGACATGACGGTCTTTGCGCGTCGCTGGAACTCGGAGGTCTCGACAACCGTCTGTAGCATTATCATTGCGCTTCAAATTATACGCCAACAGCGCATACGTCAATGACGTACGATCGGTGCGATTTCATAAGGATCGTCCCGTCAGCCCCCATGTCACCGTTAGGGCACAGCCCGAAGGTATCTAAGAACACCTTCACGTATGATCCTATTCAAGTACGAACCCGTGATAGTGTGCACACGTGAAGACGTGTAATCGCGCACACAAAGGAGCCGTCATGAAAACCGTTGCTATCATCAGTCAGAAAGGCGGGGCCGGTAAGACCACCCTCGCCCTTCATCTGGCTACGTCCTCGTCCTTGGCAGGCCGCAATACCGCAATCATCGACCTCGACCCGCAAGCTTCAGCCGCCAACTGGGGAGATCGTCGGGAGGCAGATCTGCCGGTTGTCTTGTCGGCCCATGCAAGCCGGCTTACCCACGAGATCCGCCGTGTGAAAGACATGGACGGCGACCTTCTGATCATCGACACGGCCCCTCATTCGGACAGCGCAGCGCTCGAGGCAGCAAAGGTCGCCGATCTCATCCTAGTACCCTGTCGGCCAGCAATCCTCGACATCGAAGCAATCAGCAACACACTGGATCTGGTGAAGACGACAGGCACGCCGATCTTCGTCGTCATGAACGCAGTGGCGCCGCAAGGTAACGAAGCCGCGGAAGCCGCCGAGGCAATCGCGGGGCTCGATGTCGGCATCTGCCCGGCCCAAATCCACCAGCGCGTCGCCTTCTCCCGCGCGTTAATAACCGGTCAGTCGGCGGAGGAGTTCGAACCGGATGGCAAAGCCGCACGAGAGGCGGCACAACTGCACGCGTTCATGTGTGAACACTTGAACCTGGTCGCGCGTGAGCTCGAGAGGGGTGTGGCATGAGCAACAAGTTCGCGGCGGCATTGAAGCCGAAACTGCAGACCCCCGAGGCGAACGATGAGGTCCAGTCCGAGAGCCGGCCCGAACCTGTTTCCAGTCATGCCCGTCCGTCTCGCAAATCGACCAAGCATGTGGGAGGATATTTCGATCCAACCGTCTCGCGGCAGCTCCGCGAGATCGCGCTGGCAGAAGACAGCTCAGTGCAGGCCCTTCTGGGGGAGGCGATCGACATGCTCTTCCAGAGCCGCCGCAAGCCGACGATCGCCAGTAGGCCGCAAAAGCCCTGATTATCAGAAGCTTTGCACGAGGTTCTCCGTGCAAGTGTTCAAGATATTGCGTGTGGGCGTGTGCACACAATCACACGTGGATTTTTGCTTGGGTCTTTTGCATCAAGGCCTGCCGCGCTTCTCGAACCACTTGCAACGGGAATGTTGCATTGCTGAGCGGGCGCCCTTGGCGAGGCGGTCGAGGGTGCCGGATCCGGTCAGGGGCTGGGGGTGTGGCCGGGGGCGGCGTCGGGGAACGCGGCGGAGGGTTTGTCGGTAGGCTTGTCGGTGGGATCGGCGGGATTAGTCATGAGGCGGATGCGGTCGATTTCGTGGGAGGGCAGAAGCTTGGCGGGGTCTACAGAGACGGTAGCGATAAGACAAGATTATCGTTTGCAACGGACTTCGGCGAGCTGCGGCGCTTCACCCGCGATCTTGCTGGCGGAACCGCCGCTGTGACGGTAGGCTCCGCGTATGATCAAGCGTTCCCCTCCCACTGCAGATGTCCCGCAGGTCCCGTCCGTCCCCGCCTGGCTTGCGCGGGTGCCGGAGCGCGACCGGCGGGCACCGGAGGAAGGCGCCGCGGCGACCGATCCGCCGAGCTGGCGAGCCGCAGGGCAGTCGGCCGAACAAGCCGCCTTTCGGGCCGGGGCGGCGCTGGCGCATCTGCATGGGCTTGCCACGGGACAGGTCGCGGCCGTCCCCATCGCGCTCTTGCGCGATCGCATGGCGCTCGGGGCGGTCGAGGCGGGGATCCTGCGCGCCGGCGGGCGCGCCCGGGCGGGCGACCTGCGCGACCGCATGGCGTTCCTGCAGCCCGGTGCCCGGATGGACCCCGAGACCGCCCTGTTCGACCTCTGGCGGCGGGCGGTGACGGCGGGTTTGCGCGGAGATGCGCTCCGGCGGCTGGCACAGCAGGGCGGGGCGCTGCGGGACGGGATGGAGGCGGGGGACCTCGAGGCCGGGGTGGATGGGCCCGGGGTGGATGGCCCGCTTGCAAGCCTTCCGGCGCCGGACGGCCCGATCGCGCGTCCCCCGGCGCCGGACGATCCGGGGGCGGGCGGGGATCCGGTGGCGAGGGCGGCGGACGTGCTGGCCCGCGCCCGCGCCGCCCTGCCGAAGCAGGAGGCCTTGGCGCTGATCGAGGCCGACGCGGCGCTGGCGCGCGCCTTGGGCTGGCCGCGGCTCCTGCCGCTGTTGGCGACCGGCCTCGGCCGCCGGGACCTCGCGCTGGAGGGTGCCGGGCTGCGCCTTGCCTGCCACGTCGCGGTGGCGCGCGAGGCGATCCGTGCGGTCCGGCTGGCCGCCGATCTCGCCCGGCGGGCGGAGCGCCTGCGCGCCGTG
>JBBQDX010000219.1:0-7701 GCA_038320125.1 Rhodobacterales bacterium
ATTTCGTCGGGGCCTGCAACTGCGCTCGGAGGCTCAAGACCCTACGCGGGCTCACGCCTTGCGAATTCATCGTCAAATGCTGGACCGAAAAGCCACAACGGTTCAGAATCGACCCAACCCACCACACTCCGGGACCGAACAACTAGGTCATCCCCAGGACGCGATCCGCAAAATCGCGCACCACCGGCAGTTCCTGGGTGATGAACACGAACGCAATTCCCAGCTCCACCGCGAAGGCGGCCCGGAAGGTCAATCTGCCGAAGGCAAGTCCGACATCCCGGTCGATGCTGCCCTTCTCGAAGGAGGGTGCACCGGCCCGGGCGGCACCGTGCCACCTGACGGATCGCGACCACCGGTCGGCACAAAACCCGGCCATCGTCGTCGACCCGGACGACGCCATCTTGCCCTTCAGCACGGCGCGGCCCGCCGGCAACCGGAACGAGGCGCAGGTCTTCGTCCGCCCGCTGACCCGGAGCGGCGACGGGCCGGTGGCGGGCCGGTAGCGGGAGAGGCCCACGGCACGCATGATACCGCCGCCACAGGCGTCAGCCGCGATGCCGGGCGCCGTCGGCAGGTCGAGCCTGTCCGCAACTCGTCGGGACCCGGGGAGATGGCCATCCTCTACTGCCGGCGCCAGGCCGGTATTCTGCGCCGTGTCCGGAAGCCGCGATGCCGGCTGCACCCCTGTCTCGGGCGGTCCCCTCCCGCCCTACCCGACCAATGACAGCGGCCGGACCTGTCCGGTCCGCCATGGGATCGGGGACGGATCGAGATCGGAGAAGGACCGGGCATCCGTCTGTCGAACGCCTTCTCGAACGGCCGCGACGAGGCGCTGTCGAGACGCTGTCGTGGCCCGGCGCTTCTCCCCGACCCGACGAGGGGGCGCCCTTGACCCATGCGGCGAAGATCGGGGTAGGCGGCCGGCAACAGCGGGCGGCTCAGACGCTGCCTTCGGTCACGATATGGACCGTCTCGCCGCAATGCTTGCAATGGACGGCATCGCGGTCGTGCAGGATCAGGCCGCAGGTCGGGCATTCGTAGCGGATCTTGGCCGGCCGGAACAGGACCTGCAGCAACCGCAGGAACAGCGTGACGCCGAAGATCATCACGCCCACCGCCAGCATGCGACCCCAGGTCCCCGTCAGCGTGATGTCCCCGAAGCCGGTCGTCGTGAGGGTCGTCACGGTGAAGTAGAGCGCATCCGCGTAGTTCCCGATGTCGGGATTGGAGGCCCCCTGCGTCGTGTAGATCAGGCCCGTCATCACGAAGAGGAAGACGCCGAGATTGACGGCCGCCAGGACGATGTCCCTGTTGGCGCGGAAATAGCCGAAATCCTGCTGCAGGCGCATCTGCAGCTGGTAGGTGTGCAAAAGGCGCAGGGTTCCCAGGATGCGCAGGAAGCCCAGACCCTCGCCCGCGACCGGTGCCAGAAAGGACAGGATCGCGATCATGTCCGCCCAGGTGGAGAGCCGCAGGAACAGCCGCCGCCGGTTCGGCTGCAGCCATGCCCGGGCGAGGAAATCCGCGAGGATCAGGACCCCGAGGACCGCATCGACGATCTCGATGGCCGTGGACCGCGCAAAGAACGACGTGACGATGACGAAGACGATCGTGAGGACATCGAAGGCGAGCAGCGCGTAGCGGAAGGAATGCGCCTTCCGCGTGTCGTCCTCGTAAAGCGCCCTGATCTTTTCGAGCAATCCGGTTTTCCCCCTCGCGATCGACGCCCGCCGGCAGGCCCTCGACTGGCCCGACCGCTCCTTTGCCCGAGACGTGACACCGCGCCGCAGAATCGTCCAGCGGTCCGGGGCGCGGCGCGGCGGATCCGTCCGATCGCCGAACGGCCGATCGCGTGGCCCGACAGACCGCGGGGGGGCGTGTTCGAAGGACCCGTGGCCATTCCGACCCTTTCTTTCGCGCCTGTCCTGATTCATAGATGGAGCATGCCGATTTCATCCGAGAACCGGTGGCTCTACCCCATCGACTGGCCGGAACTCTCCCGCTGGGTGCGCTTCGGTCGTGCCGGGGGGCGATGCGAACGCTGCGGCCGGCCGCACGGGCATGACGTGATCCACCTGGGCGACGGGCGGTGGTGGGACGAGGACCGCGGACGCTGGCGCGACGGAAATGGCCGACGGGTCCGCGGGCTGCCGCCGCCCGCGGCGCTCGAGGCGCTGCAGCCCGCCCTGGCCGGCCTCGGTCCCGTCGCATCGCTTCCCGTAACCCGCGTGGTGCTGGCGAGCTGCCATCTCGGCCATGATCCGGGCCGCAACCGCCCCCGCGATCTCGCCGCGCTCTGCCAGCGGTGCCACATGCTCCACGACGCGCCCGAGCACCGGCGCACCCGCTGGCGAAAGCGGCATCTGCCACGCGCGGCGAGCGATCTCTTCGGACTGAAGCGGATCCTGTAGACCGGGTGCCGACCGGCCCGGGCACGCCCGGCGCTGCCCGGTCGATGGGACCCGCCGCTTTCGACCGCCTGCGCGCGGGTGGCCCCTGCCCTACCAGATCCGCGATACTGCCGCGCCCGGCACCGTATCCAGCGTGGCATCCTTCGAGACGATGGCCAGCCTGCGCTCGAGGGCGGTGGCGAGGAGGATGCGGTCGAACGGGTCCCGGTGCGCCCAGTCGAAGCTCCCCGCCCGCTGCATGATGGCCCCCGAGGCGGAAACGACGTCGAGCCCGTCCGCCCGCAGCCGCGCGTCGAGATCGAGGCCGAGCAGGGGTGCCACCTCCGGCCATTTGCCCAAGGTGGCCTTGAGGGTGATCTCGTAGAGGCTGGCGGCGCTGACGCAACGCTCGGTCGCGCCCTCCAGGGCCGCGCGGGCAGCGTCCGACAGCAGGCTCGGCGACAGCATCGCCCAGACCAGCGTGTGGGTGTCGAGAAGGATCAGAGACCCATCTCGTCGAGCAGGCCATCGTCGGTCGGACCGACCATGTGCTCGAGGTCGGTCGGACCGACCATGTGCTCGAGCGGCTGGCCGCCGGCGGCGATCGCGCCCCAGGCCCCGAACGGAAAAGCTCCGGGCGCCGCCACCGGAACGCAGGAGATCACCGGCCTGCCGTTGCGGCAGATCGTGACCGTCTCGCCGGATTCCACAGCGGCGACGAGCTTGGAGAACTGCGTCTTGGCTTCGTGGATGTTGAACTGCATGGGTCCGCCTCCGATACAGACTAAGGTTAGTCTGCTCGGCGTCCGATGACAAGTCCGCCGGCACCGGAAGTCATGCGGCCTCCGCTGCGGCGCCGGTGTCCGGTCCGCTCCGCACGATGGACCCCGAACCGGCGAGGCGGCCGTTAACGGCGCTTAAACCGAGAGTCTTTTAGGACTGCCGGACAGCCCGGCGGTTTGGGCGCACTCGACGGCAAGGGCCCATATCGGTGACCAGAGATCCTTCGTTCGACATCCGACCGCGGATGGAGAAGCAGATGCTTCTGTTGTCGCTGTGCACGATCTGCCCGTTCGGCGTCGTCGGTTGGCTCGTCGACTGGCCCTTCGTCGCGCCGCTCGCCATTTCCCTGGCGCTCCTGGTCGTGGCGGTCGCCCTCAGGGCGGTCTTTCCCCGGCAGGGTCCGGTATGGATCAGTCAGGCGATGTTCCTGCAATCGGCGGTGTTCGTCTATGCCCTGCACGGCACGCCCTGGCAGATGAACGCGCAGGTCTTTCTCTTCGCGGTCCTCGCGAGCTGCGTGATCATGCTGAGTATCCACGCCCTCGTCGCCTGCGGCATCGTCATGATCGCCTACCAGATCGCCTGCGGGATATGGGCACCGACGATGATCTATCCGGATGCGGATCTGTCCGAGAACTGGGTGCGGATCCTCATCAACGTCACCGCGATCGCGACGACCACGTCGCACCTGTACCGGATGGCGCTTTATCGGTCGAAGACGGACCGGGCACGAGAGTTGCAAAGACAGGAGCTCAGCTCGGCCCTCGCGGAGGCTTCGGCCACCCGCGAGGACTCGGAACGGCTTCGGGCGCTGGCGGAAGCGGAGAGTGCGCGAACGCGCGACGCGCTGGAGAAAGCGGAGACGGCCCGCGCGGTTGCACGGGACGAGGCGAAACGGGCAACCGCCGCCGAGAACGATGCTGCGGCGGCGCGTCGAAGCGAGGTGGCGCGGGCCGAGGCGAGTGCCGTGGACCAGGCCACAGCCCTCGATGCGCTCGCGTTAGCGCTCGACGCCCTGGCATCCGGGCAGGTCGAGACGCGGATCGACATCGACATGCCGGCGGGCTTCGAACGGCTCGCGGCGGACTACAACTCGGCCGCGACTGCCCTGACCGAAGTCGTCCGGATCACCTCCGGCCGGGCGCAGGCGATGCGGCTGGGCGTGGACGATCTGGTCGACATCTCGCGCGAACACGGGGCCCTCGACGACCGCAGGATCGTCGACACGATCGAGTTCGCCAGACGTCTCAACGTCCTTGGCGCCGGCATCGTCGGCACCGCCGACGCCATGCGCCACGCCGAGCGGACCGCGCAGGACATGCGCTCGGAGGCGGAAGCCGGATCGCGGGTCATGGCGCGGGCGACGGAGGCGATGCAGATGATCGTGACCGCCGCGGGCGAAGTGCGCGCCGTGACGGCGATGATCGACGACATCGCGTTCCAGACCAACCTTCTGGCCCTCAATGCCGGCGTCGAAGCGGCCCGGGCGGGCGAGGCGGGCCGGGGATTTGCCGTCGTCGCGAGCGAGGTCCGGGCCCTGGCGCTGAGATCGACGACGGCGGTCGGCAGGATCGACGTAATCCTGCGGAAATCGGAGGAGCATGTCCGCTCCGGCGTGACCCTGGTCGCGGAGACCGACGAACGGCTGGACGCGATCCGGGGGCACGTCGAGCAGACGGCATCGGAGCTTGCCCGCATCGCGCAGGAGGCCGCGACGCATGCGACCGGGATCGAGAAGCTCGGCCATATGGTCGACCGGGTGACCCGGATCGAAGTCGAGACCGGTTCGCAAAGGTCGGACTCCCGCGACCGGGCGCTGTCGCAATTGCAGGCGGATGCCATCGAGGTCAGCGACGCGATCGCCCGCTTCGCCCTCACCCAACGGCAGGAATCCGTCGCCCCCAGCCGCGTCGCGTGATGCCGATGGAAGCTATTCCCGTTCGCGATCCTGCTCCGATTTTTCCGTGATCCCGCGCAGGCGCGGATCGGGCCGGAGATGCCGCCGCCTTCAATGGAGCCGCGGCACCGGCGCATCGGACGGTCCCGCGCCGCGGAGCGCTTCCGGCTCTGGACTCCATTGCTTCCTGGCGGTCTTTATTCTGCAGTAAGTGGCTTGGTCTTCAGGCTGTTCCCAGGTCGGCCTTTGCAGGATCCGCGGCAGAGATGCAGGCGTGGAGAATGGGCTTGGAGATGCCATTCGTAGCGCAGATTCTTGCGACCGGCATCTGGCGCTCCGGGTAGGCGCGGATCGCGAGCTCGCGCTTGTCCTTGCCCGGGCGCGGAGCAGGCGCGACGGCCGTCCGTCAGGGCGATCGCGGGCAGGCGCGACCGAGAGCCCGGTCTCGAGAGCGGTCTCGAGAGCCCGGTCCGGGTGCAGCCGCGGATCAGGGTGCGCTTCCCACTTTCATACTCGAGAGCAGCGACAGGTAGATCGGCAGCGACGGTCCGAAGACTGGAGTTTGAAAGGGACACGGCGGCGAGAAACCGCTCGCAACTCCCCCGCCGCCTTGGATGTCCTTGCCGTAAACTATATGACCGGAGAGCGAAAACGACACGAAAAAACGACGCGGGCGAGAAATCGACACGGACGAGTCGGGTTTCAGGACACCGCACTTCCATCGAGTTCACCGTTGAGCAAGGACGACCATCCAGATGCCCGATCAAGTGCCCGCCATCTCCGTCGTCATGACCACCCACAACAGCGCGTTCTCCCTTCGGGAGGCCTTGCTTTCGATGACAGGGCAGACATTCGCAGACATCGAGATCATCGTCGTCGACGATGCATCGACAGACGAGACCCCGGAGATCCTGCGGGAGATCGCCTCCTCCGATCCGCGGGTCCGCATCCTGACCATGCAACGGAATGTCGGTGCCTTCGTCTCCGCCAATGCGGGCCTCGCCGAGGCGCGCGCGCCGCTCGTCGCCCGGATGGACAGTGACGACATCAGCATGGCGCACCGGTTGGACGTGCAGAAAGCCCATATGGATGCCAATCCGGGCTGCATCCTGGTTTCGTCGGGCTTTCATGAGATGAATTGCGAGGGTCAGACCTTGCGGACGATCCGTCGCCCGCGCGACGCTTTCCAGACCGAATGGATCGGGCGGTTCCATTATCCGCTGCGCCATCCCGCAACGATGTTCCGCCGCCTGTCGCCCGAGGGCAAGCCGCTGCGCTACAGCGAGGCGGAGCGCATGTCGATGGATTACGAATTCTACGCGCGACATCGGGGGCTCGGAGACGTGGTTTCGCTGGCGGAGCCGCTGCTGTCCTATCGAATCCATGACAAATCGATCACCGGAACGCGGCGCAAGCAGCAGCTTTCCGTCGCGAGCCGGATCTCTTTTGGCATCCAGTCCGGTCTTCCCGAACATCTCCAGACCGCGCTGGACCCCTTCAACAGGGCGTTTCTCTTCTCCAAACCGGAGAAGCCGAAAGCTCTCTTCGAGGCGATGCGCGCGGTGGTCCAGCACGACACCAAGCGGCATCCCGCCCGCCAGGCCTGGATGATGCGGCAGAGTTGCACGCTGATCCTGATGGCGATGAGCCGCATCGGATTGCAGCGCCGAAACAGGCTGCTGGCCTTTGCCACTCACGGTGCCGATTTTCTTCCCAGCCTCGCGGGAAAGACGCTCGAAAGCCGGGGTATCCGACTGGGGTCGGGCGCGATGTCGGAGATGCAGGCCGGCTGAGCGATGCCGGCTGTTCCGGGTTCGCGCCCGGAATTCGCGGCCCGGAGCGGGATCGTTCGTCTTCAGCCCGGTCCGGAAACCGGTCGTCCGGCCGCGTCGGCAGATGGACCTGCCGGCCGCCGTTCTCCCCGGTGCAATCATCCCGAGGTCCCGCCCGCGGTTCGCATCCTCGCAGAGTCCGACCGCGCCCTCTCGCCAGCAGAAAAGGCGACCCGGGTCCATCCAGACAACATGCGATGCGGCCGGGGCCGGAAGGGCCAGATCGCTGCCGTCCATGCCGCAGGTTAGGCTTGCCCCCATGCTCTCGGTCCAGCCGCTTCCCATGGTCCGGAAGCGCGGCTTCACCGTGAAGACCTGGCCTAGGTCGATGCCGTCGTTGCGGTCGAAACAGACCACAAGCTTGCCGCCACATTCCCGGCCCGCGTCGCTGACACCCCGCGTGGCAAGGCGCCGTTCCAGCCCTTCCTCTGGCGCTTCGGTCTATTCGAGATGATCGATCCTGAACGGCAGCGCGAAGCGGAAACCGGGAGCGGCCGCGCGCGGGAATTCGGCCAGCGACTGGCCGCAGGCGAAGCTCCAGCCAGTCTTCGGGTGCGACATCGGCACAGAGCCGCCCGGCCCCCTCGCAGAGCACAATATGATCCTCGATCATCGCGTCGTCCGGCGCGGCCGGGGACGGATGTCCCTCTGCCGGCTGCTAGCAACTGTATCTCTCAGGCGGCTTGCGCGGTCCATTTTTGGCGCGCTCTACACAGCGCGTTTGCGATCGTGACGAGCTTGCGCGCGACGGCGATGATGATGACCTTATGTGGCTTGCCAGCGTTGCTGAGGCGGTCTG
>JBBQDX010000220.1:0-7665 GCA_038320125.1 Rhodobacterales bacterium
CGGTCGGCAGTCCCGCCTCCTGTTCTTTGATCATCCCGATAATCTGCGCCTCGGTGAAACGACTTTTCCTCATCTTGTCTGCTCCTACAGGTTGGGCAGACTCTACATCAGACTGAGGGAACTTCCGGGGGGCAGGTCAGCCCCCATCGACCTCTATTTCTGGCCCACACCCAACGGCTGGAAGATCTCCAACGCGCTGCACGAGTTCGACCTGCCCTATGACCTGCATCTGATCGACATCGGCGCGGGCCAGCAGTTCGCGCCCCAGTTCCTGGCGATCAGCCCCAACAACCGGATGCCCGCCATCACCGACCCGAACGGGCCGGACGGCAAGCCGGTCTCGATCTTCGAGAGCGGCGCGATCCCGCAATATCTCGCCCGCAAGCACGGCCGTTTCTGCGGCGGCACGGAGCGCCAGCGGATCGCCGTCGATCAATGGCCAATGTGGCAGATGGGCGGCGTCGGGCCGATGGCGGGGCAGGCGCACCATTTCCTGAAATACGCCCCCGCGATGGAGTCGCCCAACGATCTTCCCTACGCCAAGGGCCGCTACCGGGGCGAGGTCGCGCGCCTCTACCGCGTCCTCGAAACGCAGCTTTCGGGCAACCGCTACGTCGCGGGCGATTTCCATTCGATCGCCGACATGGCGATCTGGCCCTGGGCGCCCTCCGGGAGGGCCAGCGGCAAAGCGTGGACGACGAGCCGCACCTCGCCCGCTGGCTCGAGGAGGTCGGCGCGCGGCCGGGGGTTCGGGCGGAGCGGGCCCTGCGGGCGGACCTGCGCCGCGATCCGACCGCGAAGCAGCCCGCGCCGGATATGCCGCGCCACCGGAGGTCGTCAGCGAGTCTGCACCGGTGCCGTCGCGGGCACTGGCCGTCCGGTCGCGCCTGCCCTAGTGTAGGTCGCGAAACGCAGATCGGGAGCATCCGCGCATGGGCTCGGACGGAGTTCGCAAGATCGCCTTTTCGGCGCTCGCCGTGCTGATCCTGCTCGGCGGCCTCGGCCTGCTCGACGGCGGGGGGCTCTGAGGTCATGGCGCAACGCTACGGCGGCCGGTTCAGCCCCGAGGGCACACGCGACCGGACGGCTCCGGCCGCCCCGCCGCTGCGCCCGCCGCTCATGGGCCGGGCGCGCACGTCGATCCTGATGGCGCTCGCCGTGGTTCCCGTCGTCGCCGCCTTCGTCCAGCCGGGCGCCGTCGCCGTCGCCGTCAACCTGCTGGCCGGGGCCGTCCTTTTCGGCGGTGCATGGCTGACCCGCGAGGGCCTGCGCGCCGAGGCCGCCTGGGCCGAGCGCCGTGTCGCCCGCCGCCCCGCCGTGCCGCGCAAGATGCTGGGCAGCGTCGTCACCGGCCTCGGCGTGCTGCTGGCCGCGATGACCGGCGCCGCGGGCCTGCTGCCCGCGCTGGTCTACGGCGTCATCGCCGGCGCGCTGCACTTCGTCTCCTTCGGGCCGGATCCGATGCGCGACAAGGGCGTGGAGGGCGTCGACGCCTTCCAGACCGACCGCGTCGCCCGCACCATCGAGGAGGCCGAGAAGTATCTCGCCGCGATGCAGGACGCCGTGCTGCGCGCCAGGGACCGCGAGGCGCAGACCCGCGTCGCCGCGGTAGCGCAGACCGCGCGCGCCATGTTCCGCACCGTCGAGGACGACCCGCGCGACCTCAGCCGCGCGCGCAAGTATCTCGGCGTCTATCTGATGGGCGCGCGCGACGCGACGATCAAGTTCGCCGACCTCTACGCCGCCACTCGTGACGCCGGCGCCAAGGCCGACTATCTGACGTTGCTCGACGATCTGCAACGCGGGATCGATTCGAAGCGCGAGACGTTGATGCTGGGCAACCGCGCCGACCTCGACGTCGAGATCGAGGTTCTGCGGGACCGTCTGAAACAGGACGGCCTGCCAACAGGAGAATGAAGATGGACACCGCGACCCGCAGCCAGGCCGCCGAAGAGAGCTTCGAGATCGACCGGATCGCCGCCGTAACCCTGCGCGAGCCGGGCACCGAGATCGTCGCGCTGGAGACCGCAGAGGCCCCCGTCGCCGGAGCCATCCGCAAGCGGATGGACGAGCTCGACATGGGCGACACGCATTCGATCATCGGCTTCGGATCGGCCGCGCAGGCGGAACTGCAGCAGATCAGCCAGGCGATGCTGGCCGACGTCAAGAACAAGGACGTTGGGCCGGCGGGCGACAGCCTGCGCAGCATGGTGAGCACGATCCGCGGCTTCTCGGTCTCGGAGCTGGACGTCCGCCGCAAACGGTCCTGGTGGGAGAAGCTGCTCGGCCGCGCCGCCCCCTTCTCCAGCTTCATCGCCAGGTTCGAGGACGTGCAGGGGCAGATCGACAAGGTCACCGACGACCTCCTGAAGCACGAGCATGTGCTTTTGAAGGACATCAAGTCGCTCGACATGCTCTACGACAAGACGCTCGACTTCTACGAGGAGCTTGGCCTCTACATCGCGGCGGGCGAGGCCAAGCGCGCGGAGCTCGACGCCACGACCATTCCGGCCAAGGTCCGCGCCGTCGAGGCGCTGCCCGAGGACGACCGGATGATCGGATCGCAGGAACTGCGCGACCTGCGCGCCGCCCGCGACGATCTCGAGCGCAGGGTCCACGACCTCAAGCTCACCCGCCAGGTCACGATGCAGTCGCTACCCTCCATCCGGCTGGTGCAGGAGAACGACAAGTCGCTCGTCACCAAGATCAACTCGACCCTCGTGAACACCGTGCCGCTGTGGGAAACCCAGCTGGCTCAGGCGGTTACGATCCAACGTTCACGCGAGGCGGCGGAGGCGGTGCGCGATGCCAACGACCTCACCAACGACCTGCTGACGTCCAACGCGAAGAACCTGCGGGAGGCCAATTCCGTCGTCCGTCAGGAGATGGAGCGCGGCGTCTTCGACATCGAGGCCGTGCGTCAGGCCAACGCCGACCTCATCGCCACCATCGACGAGAGCCTCGCGATCGCCGACGCCGGCAAGGCCCGCCGGGCCGAGGCCGAGAAGGAGCTGGTCTCGATGGAGAAGGACCTGCGGGAGACGCTGGCCTCCGCCCGGGCCCATGGCGACGGGACCGGCGACACTGCCGGCACGTCGGTTTCCGCGAAGGGATGATGCCTCTGCGTTCCCTGGTCGCGGGCGCGCTCGCCCTCGTTGCGGCGGGCTGCGAGCCGTCGCCGCCCGCAGGCCTCGCCGAGAGCCCGATCCCCCTCGCCCGCCCGGATGAACGCAGCGCCGGGCGGGCGGCGGCACTCGGCCCCTCCGATCAGAGCCGCACCCTCGGCCTCTACTACGCCCGCCTGCAGCGGGACCTGCAATCGCAAGGCAAGATGCGCGTCGAATCCGACGGCGAGACCTTCGACGCCGAGACCCTGGCGCGCGATTTCGAGCGGATCGCCCTCTTCTCGGAATACGTGGAGGTCGGCGGCCGCTACGTGGCGCAGCAGAACGAGGCGCAACTGCGCCGGTGGGAACGCCCCGTCCGCATCCAGCTGCACTTCGGCGCCTCCATCGATCCGCGCACCCGGGAGGAGGATCGCCGCCGCATTGCCAACTACGCCGCGCGCCTGCACCGCGTCACCGGCCATCCGATCGACGTCGTCGCCTCGGGCGGCAACTATCATGTCTTCGTGGCCTCGGTCGACGAGCAGCGCGAACTGGCGCCGCAGGTCATCGCCGTGGAACCGGGCCTCAGCCGTTCGACCGTGAACGAGATCACGCTTCTGGGCCGGAACACCTACTGCGCCGTCTACGCCTCCTCCGCCTCCGACCGCCCGGACTCCTACGTCTCGGCCATCGCCTATGTGCGCGCCGAGCACCCCGATCTCTTTCGCCTGTCGTGCTACCACGAGGAGATCGCCCAGGGCCTCGGCCTCGCCAACGACAATCCCCACGTCCGCCCGTCGATCTTCAACGACGACGAGGAGTTCGCGCTGCTCACCGCCCACGACGAGCTTCTCCTGCGCATCCTCTACGACCGGCGCCTCCGCGTCGGCATGACCGCGACCGAGGCCCACCCGATCGTCCGCCAGATTGCGCGGGAACTGCTGGGGGGACGGACGTGACACCCCGGCGGGCAGGAGCCGAAACGGCGTCTTGCGCCGCGGATCGGGGCGCGCCGGCTCCGGCAGGTGGCACCGCGCACCGAGGTCGCCCCGCAGCCGGGTGCCGGGGCGACCGCCCGGAAACGCGGCCCGCCCCATGGTCCGGCGATGGAATCTCGCGGCGCGTCGCCTGCCGCCCGCCTTTCCGGATGGCTTCGTGGGCGGCTATGGTGATCGCGACCTGAGCTCCCCATCTGCCGACCACAGACCGATTCCTCGCAAGGAGACCGCCCATGTCCATCCTCGACTTCCTCTCCGGCCAGTTCATCGACGTCATCGCCTGGACGGACGACACCCGCAACACGCTGGTCTACCGGTTCGAGCGCTACGGCCACGAGATCAAATACGGCGCCAAGCTGACGGTCCGCGAGGGCCAGGCCGCGGTCTTCATCCACGAAGGGCAGCTCGCCGACGTCTTCATGCCCGGTCTCTACATGCTCGAGACCAACAACATGCCGGTGATGACGACGCTCCAGCACTGGGACCACGGCTTCAAATCGCCCTTCAAGTCCGAGATCTACTTCGTCTCCACCACGCGGATGACCGACCTGAAGTGGGGCACCAAGAACCCGATCACCCTGCGCGACCCGGAGTTCGGCCCCGTCCGCCTGCGCGCCTTCGGCACCTATGCCATCAAGGTCGCCGATCCCGGCAGGTTCATGACCGAGATCGTCGGCACCGACGGCGACTTCACCCGCGACGAGATCCAGTTCCAGATCCGCAACATGATCGTCCACGCCGCATCGCAGGCATTGGCGCAGAGCAGCATTCCCGTGCTCGACATGGCGGCGAACACGACCGACCTCGGCAAGATCGTGGCCGAGCAGATCAGCGCCACCATCGCCGACTACGGCCTTTCGGTGCCCGAGCTCTACATCGAGAACATCTCGCTGCCCCCCGCCGTCGAGGCGGCGCTCGACAAGCGCACGTCGATGGGGGTGCTGGGTGACCTCGGGAAGTACCAGCACTACGCCACCGCCGAGGCGATGCAGGAGGCGGCGAAGACGCCGAACTCGGGCATGGGGGCTGGTCTCGGGATGGGAATGGGCATGGGCATGGCTCAGCAGATGGCGCGGCCCGGCCCCTGGGGTGCTGCGCCGGCGCAAGCCGCCCCGCCGCCGCCGCCTGTCGAGCATGTCTGGCACGTCGCCAAGGCCGGGCAGACCAGCGGCCCCTTCTCCAAGGCACGGCTCGGCCGGATGGTGGCCGATGGCGAGGTGACGCGCGAGACCACCGTCTGGACGCAGGGCCAGGACGGCTGGAAGCGCGCCGAGGACGTGGCCGAGCTGGCGCAGCTCTTCACCGTCATGCCGCCACCGCCGCCGCCGGGCGCATGAGGTGTCCGCGCGCCTCACCGGCCGGTGCGACTGCGGAGCGGTGAGCATCTCCCTTCCCGCCCTGCCCGATCGCATGAACGCCTGCCCCTGCGACTACTGCCGCCGGGTTGGGGCGCGTTGGGGCTACTTTTCGCACGACGCCGTCGGGATCGACGGGCGGACCGACGTCCACGTCCGCGCCACCCGCTCCGTCGAGTTCCACCGCTGCGCCGCCTGCGGGGTCGCCACCCACTGGCAATTCCCGGGGCGTCCCGCCGGCACGCGGATGGGCGTCAACATGACGAACTTCGACACCGCCCTGACCGCCGCCGTCCCGGTCGTCGTCGATCCATAACCATGCGCGTCTTTGCTCGGAAAATATCCCGGTGAGCGCGAGGGGCTGGCCCCTCGCCCTACTCCCGCGCGGTCCGCCCGCGCCCGCAAATGACCGCCCCGTCGCGGCAGGGTCCCTTGCGCGTCGCGGCGCAGCACGGCATCACCCCGAAGGCGTCGCCGAGGTATCCGTGAAAATTCCCGTTGTCCCCCGCAAGGAGCCCGACCGCCCGCCCGAGGTGCCGGTCACGCAGGAACATCGGTTTCCCTGCGACAACTGCGGCGGCGACATGCGGTTCGACCCCGGCGGCGACCGGATGGTCTGCGACCACTGCGGCAACACCACGACGCTGGCGGCTTCCGGCGCGCCGATTCGCGAGATCGCCATCGACGAGGGTTTGCGCGCTTTGGGATCGGCGGAACAGGAGGAGACCCGCGTCCTCTCCTGCCCGAACTGCGGCGCCAGCGTCGAGTTCGACCCCGCCATCCACGCCGCCGAATGCCCGTTCTGCGCGACGCCGGTCGTCGCCGACACCGGCGTCAACCGCCACATCAAGCCCGCCGCCGTCGTCCCCTTCATCCTGCAGGAGCCGCAGGCGCACGACGCGATGAACGGCTGGCTCGGCAGCCTCTGGTTCGCCCCGAACGGCCTGCAGCGCTACGCCCGCAAGGGGCGCAAGATGTCCGGCATCTACGTCCCTTTCTGGACTTACGACGCGCAGACCGACAGCGCCTATTCCGGCCAGCGCGGCGACGTCTACTACATCACCCAGACCGTGATCCGCGACGGCAAGCCGGTGCGCGTGCAGGTCCCGAAAATCCGCTGGACGCCGCGGCGCGGCCGGGTCCGCCGGTTCTTCGATGACATCGTCATCCTCGCCTCGACCTCGCTGCCCAAGGGCCACACCGACGCCCTCCAGCCCTGGGATCTGTCGGCCCTCGCCCCCTACGCCCCGCAGTATCTGGCAGGCTTCCGCGCCGAAGCCTACCGCGTCGATCTGGAGACCGGCCTCGCCGAGGCCCGCGCGCATATGGATGCGGTGATCGCCCGCGACGTGCGGATGGACATCGGCGGCGACCAGCAGCGCATCGACCGGATCGACACCGCGATCAGCGACGTCACCTTCAAGCACGTCCTGCTGCCGGTCTGGGTCGCTGCCTACAAATACGGCGGCGAGTCCTACCGGTTCGTGGTCAACGGACAATCCGGCCGGGTGCAGGGCGAGCGTCCGTATTCCAAGTGGAAGATCGCCTTCGCCACCATCGCCGCCTTGATCGTCGCGGCCATCTTCGCCTATTTCGCCCAGCAGGCCCGATGAAGGCGACGCGATGATCCTTTGCGCGGGCGAAGCCCTCATCGACATGCTCCCCCGCGACACCGCGGACGGCCCGGGCTTCTACCCGGCGACGGGCGGCGCCGTGTTCAACACCGCCATCGCGCTCGGCCGCCTCGGCGCCCCCGTGGCCCTGCATACCGGGCTCTCCACCGATCTCTTCGGCACCCGGCTGGCGACCGCCCTCGCAGAGTCGAACGTCGAGAACCGTGCCGCCATCTCCGACCGGCCGACCACGCTGGCCTTTGTGACCCTGACCGACGGGCAGGCCGAATACGCCTTCTACGACGAGGGCACGGCGGGCCGCATGCTCTCGGCGGAGGACGCCCCCGGCATGGCGGGCATCACCGCGCTCTTCATCGGGGGCATCTCGCTGGCCGTCGAGCCCTGCGCGCGGGCCTACGAGGCGCTTGCCCGCGCCAATCCCGCCCTGCCGATGATGATCGACCCCAACATCCGCCCCGGCTTCATCCGCGACGAGGCCGCCTTCCGGGCCCGTCTCGATCGGCTCATCGCCAGGGCCGACATCGTCAAGCTGTCGGACGAGGACCTGCACTGGCTCGGGATGTCCGCCGCC
>JBBQDX010000221.1:0-7633 GCA_038320125.1 Rhodobacterales bacterium
CGCCTGGCTTTGCACGCAATCTCGATTTCTACATGATCCGCGTTGCACGTCTCGGCGGCTACCTCGCCAGACGAAATGACCCTCCACCAGGGGCGACCGTTGTGTGGCGTGGTTTCTCGCGCCTTGCGGATCTCGTCGAGGCTATGCAGCCGCGAATGGTCGGCAGACGAGTCGTGGGTAACTGATAGAGGAAGTGACGCGCCCGCAGTCCTCGTCCTTGCTTTTCGGCCTCTCGAACCTGTCCCGCGACGGGGCGTCGCACCCCCGGCCAGCGGGTCCGCAAGCGGCACCGGCGCGCCGCGCCTGGCCCTGCACGCCGACGCGCTGGCGAAGGGCCGCGTCGGGAACCGTTCCAGCCGCCGGAGCCGCACGACGATCCCGCCGCGCAAGGCGGCGGCGCGGCCCTACGGAGCCTTGTCTGCGATGCGGTCGGGAGCGGGTTGCCATCGTTCAGCCCGCCTCCATTGCGCCATCGAACGGCGACGGCCCGCCGGTCACGAAGGTCGACCCGGCGGAGGCGAGGAACAGAGCGAGGCTTACCACATCGATGGAGTCGCCGAAGCATGCCGGCGGGATCGAGGCCGGAAGCCGCGTTTGCACCTCCGCCGGGGCGATCCCCCTCCAGCGAACTCATCATGCGGGTATCGATCTGGGACGGACGCACGGAATTGAGGCGAACGTTCGCGGGGCCGCCTCCATCGCGGCGCCTCGGGCCGGGCCGACGATGGCGTGCTTTGCTGTGCGGCAGGGTGCCATGTTCGAGCTGCCCTGAAACCCCGCGGTGGAGGACAGGTTGATGGATGATGCTGCCCGACCGATGCTCGATCATGCCGGGCAGGACGTGCTGCAGCCCGAGGAACGCGACTCGCACGTCCTCGGCCATCACGCGGTCCAGACCATCGATCTTCTGGTCGTCCAACGGGGCGACGCGCCCCTCGATACCCGCGTTGTCAAAGACGGCGTCGATGCGCCTGAATCGCTCGTACGTCGCCTTCCCGCAAGACGCCATTTCTTCGGTTGAAGAGACGTCGGCGCCCTTGCAGGGCGGGTCGCCGCCTGTGCCCAGCCGCTTGGCGGCAGCCCCCACTTCGTCCTTCTCGGAATGGACGAGCGGGACCTTGGCACCATGGGCGAGGACCAGGCATACCGTCTCCAGCCCGGGTCCGGCCGCTCCGCCGGGGATGCGCGCAATCTTGCCCTGCAAAGTGTCCAATCGATCTCTCCATTGAAGTTTGATCGGTTTGCCCCCCGTTCAGCGCGAAGCCGGGACCTCGTGCCCGTGCCGTTGGTGGAAGGCGGGGACGACGCGACGTGAGCCGCCCAGAATCGACGGGTCTGCGATGAAGAGGACGAAGGCCGTCACGCGGGGGCCCGGAACGTCAGCGCGCCGACGACCATACCGCGCGCTCCCTCAGGACCCAGTGCCATCAGCAGTCCGCCCGGTCACGGTCGCGGATCGACTGGACCGGTCCGAAAAGACCGTCGACGAGGACAGGGGTCCCGCGCGGCGCGATCAGCACCGAGAGGGCAGGACCGGCCGGACGAAGGCCGCGATGGCGGCGAGGCCGTGCAACGGGAACGGCCTCCCGTGGCGGTGCGGGTCTCGGGCCCGCGTCATTCATCCCGCGGATCCATCGCTGTGCCCGCCCTGATGCGCGTTTCCGCAGGACGTGCGAGGATCTCGACCGCATCGCCCAACCGGCCGATGCCGCCCAACCCGCCTTGCGCAATGCTTGCGGCGGCGATCACCTTGGGTCCCATTGGCCCGGCCGGAAGATGGAGCGACGGCGCCGCGGCAGGAGCGATGGCCCGATCCCGGGCTGCGACCGCCGTGGCGAAGTCGCGCATCACCGCCGGCACGGAGGTTCAGCAGCGGAAGCGCTTCCGCACTGAGATTGAGGGCCAGCAGGTCGCCGGTCGCGTTCCTGTCAATCACCGCCTCGAGTCCGGCCCGGCCGCCATCGTCCCGATGCACGACCGGACTCCGGCCGCCGCCGGTGCAGATCACGACGACATCGCGGACGAGCCGCGGGCGGATACCCCCCGGGTCGGGGATCGCCTGTGGCAGGGGAGACGGCACAATCCGCCGCCACCCGTCACCATCGGCTAGGATGGTTGAGCCTGCAGCCTTTGCGGTGGTTTCGGCCCCTCGCGGTCGTAGCCCGGGCCGAAGACCCTGCTGGGCGCGTCGGAGGCCGGACGATGCGCGTCCACCACGATCTGCGTCAAGGGGCGACCGTCTGATTTTCACCGAGCGCCCTCTGCGGTTCCTGCGCGACCATGCCGCCGGTTTCGGCCCCCGAATCATCGGGCGAACCAGCCGCGTCCGGCCCGTCTACGGCACCCTGCAACGCCAGCAGGCCGACCAGCGGCCCCCGGCCATGGGTGACGACGAGGCCATGGCCCGCGCGCACGATCCGGGCCGGCGATTGCGCCGCGATCCGGGCCTTGGCGCGCGGGTTCGCGGTGGTGAGCGGCTGACCGCGTTCCGCAAGGGCGTTCGCGCCTGGGGCCGCGGCGACCGGCATCTGGGCACTCCCGTGGCGACAAGGACCGCTGTGATCCTGTGCATCCGGTTCCCGGCCCGATCGAAGACGACCACGGCAGGACGTTCGAACACCACCATCGAGGTGAGGCTCAACGTCGTCCCGATGCCCTCGCCGACGGGGGTCTCCGTATCGCGGAAGACGGGAAGGCAATGTCCCTTAGCATCGCCTTCTGGCTGACAGGGCGTCCCGAAGGCCCTGGATTAGTGACGGTCGCGCCCGGTCGGAGGCGGCGACCTCGAAGCCCACGCGGGTGCGGGCGCTGTTTTTCTCCAGGACCAGCGCAGTCCGCTTGCCGGAGCGCGTCTCAACCTCGGCATCGGCATGTTTCACCGCCTTCCGGTCTGCGGAGAGTTCGCGCAGAAAACCGATCTCGCCGGGGGCGAAGGCACGCAGGGCTGGAAAATGACCGGCCTTCGGGCTGAGAGCCATGAGTTTCTCTTCAGCCAGCGGCGCGGAGTGTCGGGCAGGACATGCGGTGGCTGATCGAGAACCCGGCTGCGAGCCTCTGCGATTTCAAGCGTTTGCGCGCAAGGTATCGGTATCGCGCACCTCCACCCCCTCGCCGCGCATCGCGTCGGCGGCGGCGTCGTGGTCCTTCTGCGCCTGCTTCACGCCGAACACGTCGTCGAACGGCAGATCGCCGCGCTTGTCGGGCGTCGGTGCGCGAGATCGGGGCGGCAGACGACGACCTGCCGGAACTTGCCGGGTTTGAAATGGATGCCGTGGGCCTGACCGGCGAGGCGGTTTCCACCCCGGATCGCATGAAGGCTTCTGCGCTGATGTCCCGATCTGCCTGCCCGACAGGGTTTCGTCGTCCGCCTCTGCGGCACCGTCCGCGAGGGAAATCCCTAGATGCGCGCCCCTCTTCCGGGCCACGGCCGACCGCGCCGGGTCCGCCTTTTCGCGGCAGGCGGAGCGCATCACGCTGGCCGCGCGGATCGCGGGCCCGCCCGGAAGTGGAACGAGGCAGCGCGCGAAGAACGCCGCGTCGACAGCTCCGGCCGCATGGCTGTCGGGGTCGCAGGCGCCCGCGATCCGTGCGAGCAGCATGGCGACCGGACCCCGCGGGTTCGGCGCATTCCGCGGCGCAGGTGCCCGCAACAGCGATGGTGCGGCCGACCGTTTCGCGCTCAACGCGCTCCTCCTGACCGGTAGGGATGATCCAGATTGGCGCGGCAACGGGAACGCGCAGCGCAAAGAGGATCGTGCAGGCCGCCGGGAACAGTAGGCAAGGGCGGCATGGTCGTCGGTCCGTGGATCTGCCAGCTTGTCCATTTCATCCATTCGCGCGACCGTCGCACAAGATCCGGTTCCGAAGATTTGGTCCGGCGCAGGATCGCCGACAGGATCGCCGGCATTCCAATCCCTGACGTCCACCTCGATCCACGAAGGGCGCATTCGGGACGGGTCTTGCCCAGGGGGCGATCATTCCATTCCACGGGGCGCTCGCGTCGGCATGCCATAAAGGCGTGAGGTAAAGGGCTCGGCGTTCTCTCGGCCGCATCGCCCGCACGCCCGCGAAATTCTGCCATCCACAGGCGCGATTGGCAGCACAGCGAGATTTCCCGTCCCGCCATCATCGGCTATTCCGCGACCATGGATATCGTCGCAATCACTACCGTCATCGCATCGCTGTTTCTCGTCATCGCGCTCGCCGAACCGCTCGCCGCGCGTCTGAAGCTGCCCTACACCGTGATCCTCGCCACATTCGGCATCCTCGTGGGCGCGGGAGCGACCTTCTTTCTGCGCACCGAGATGACGGATGTCCTGAACCCGGTGGCGGAGGCGATCCTCGGGCTGCCGATCCGGTCCAACGCGTTCCTCTACATCTTCCTGCCCACGCTCCTGTTTCAGGCGACGCTGGGCATGAACCTGCGGCGGATGCTCGACGACTGGGTGCCGATCCTCGTTCTGGCCGTGGTCGCCGTCGTCGTGGCGACCCTGTCCGTCGGATATGCGCTCTCGTTCACGAGCACGCTGCCGTTGGTCGCCTGCCTTCTGATCGGTGCCATCGTGTCCACGACGGATCCCTCGGCCGTGGTCTCGATCTTTCGGTCGATCACCGCCCCGCGGCGGCTTGCGCGCATCATCGAGGGGGAGAGCCTGCTGAACGACGCAGCGGCGATCGCGCTTTTCGGCCTCTTCATGGGCTATGTCATGCTCGGCGTCCCCGATCCGACGTTCAGCGATGCGATGACCCGGTTTCCGGTCCTGATCGCCGGCGGGGCCGCCGTCGGCTGGGTCGCGGCGAAACTCGCCATCTGGATCATGGGGCTCATCGCCCGCTACGAGCGCGCGCAGATATCCATCTCGGTGGCGCTCCCCTATCTCGCCTACATCAGCGCCGAGCAGACCATCGGGGCCTCCGGCGTGATCGCGGTCGTGACGGCCGGACTGACGCTGAATCTCACCGGACCCGGCCGCCTGCCGCCGCAGGCCTGGGAGAACCTGCGCGATATCTGGGACCTCCTCGCCCACTGGGCGGGCGCCCTGATCTTCATTCTCGCGGCACTCCTCATTCCGCGACTGCTGGGCGAGGTCCGGCTTGAGGATTTCCTCCTGATCGGCGTGGTGATCCTTGCCGCCGCCGCCGCGCGGGCGATCGTCCTTTTCGGACTGCTGCCGCTCCTGACGGTCCTGCGGGTCTCGCCTCCCGTGGAGCAGCCGTTCCGCATCGCGATCCTGTGGGGCGGCCTGCGCGGGGCGGTGACGCTGGCCCTCGCGCTGGCGGTGACCGAAAGCCGCCTCGTGCCGCCCGACATCAAGCGGGTCGTCGCCATCCTTGCGACCGGCTTCACGCTCTTCACCCTGATCGTGCAGGGCACGACCTTGCGCAGCGTGATCCGCTGGCTGGGGATCGACAGGCTCCCTCCGATCGAGGAGGCGCTGTCGCGGCAGGTCGTTGCCATCGCGTTGCAGACCGTGCGCGAGGACGTGGCGCGGATCACCGAGAACCATGAGTTGTCCCACGAGATCGCGCGCGCGGAGGCAAAGCGGTTCGGCGAACGCCTGGACGACGCCATCGCGGGCGCGGAAGACAGCGCGGACATTCTGGACCGCGACCGGGTCACGCTTGGACTGATCGCCCTCGCGGGTCAGGAACGCGAAACGATCCTGATGCGGGTCCGGGAGCGGTCGATCTCCGCGCGGATGGCGGTGCAGGTGCTGTCGGATGCCGACCGGCTGGTCGAGGCAACGCGATCGGGCGGCCGCAACGGCTATCGTCGCGCGTCCCGCCGCAGCGTCTCCTATGGCAGGGGGTTCCGGATCGCGGTCCTTCTGCAGAACCGGTTCCGCCTTCCCTTCCTGCTGTCGCGGATAACGGCGGACCGGTTCGAACTTCTGCTGTCGCAGCGGCTCATCCTGCGCGACCTCGATGGATTCATCGACAAACGGATCTTCCGCATCCACGGACGGCGTGTCGCCGATCTGCTGCGCGAACTGCTGGCGCTGCGCGTCGAAACCGTCGAGACCGCATTCGATGGCCTGCGGCTGCAGTATCCCGGCTATGCCGAAGAGCTGGAACGACGCTTCCTCCGCCGCACGTCGCTCCGTCTCGAAGAGCGGGAATACGGCGCCATGCACGACGACGGCCTGATCGGGGACGAGGTCCTCTCGTCGCTCATGCACGAGGCCGCAGTCCGCCGCGCCGCGACCGAAGAGCGGCCGGTCCTGGACGTCGCGCTGCGACGGGCGGAGCTGATCCGGCAGTTTCCCCTGTTCGCCGATCTCGACGATGGGGAGATCAAGCGTCTGGGGCGTGCCCTGCGCTCGCGATACGTCAACGCGGGCGAGACGATCGTGCGCAAGGACGAGATCGCCAGGCAGGTGTTCTTCATCGCGTCGGGCGCGGTCGAACTCGAGGTCGCGAACCAGACCTGGCGGCTCGGACGCGGCGAGATGTTCGGCCAGCTGGCGATCCTGACACAGAAACCGCGCCGCACGCGGGTCGTCGCGATCGCACCGTCCACGCTTCTGATGCTGGACGAGAAGCTCTTCCGACGTCTGTTGAAACGCAGCGAGGCTTTGCAGACAGCCGTCGAGACGAGCTTCCGGCGACGGGGCAGTGCCTACGGGCCGACGCTGCGGGGCGTCCCCTCCGGCTGAAAGCATGGACGCTCACACTGTCGATCCGCGTCGATACCCGGTCGGGGCCGATGCTCGTGGCGGACAGGATGCTTCCCCGAAGGCGGGCCTCTTCCTGCGCTCGCGAGGCCGCTTTCAGGAGGTCCGTCCGCTCCGTGCCCGCCGCGTCAGGGGGTGGCGCGCCGGCCGCAACGTGGGGGCGCAGGCGGTCGCGGGAGTCATCCCTTGCGTCGACAACCCTTCCGGGCCCGGCGCCCTCGCGGACCTTCGGCGAGACGGTCAGACTCCGCTTCTCTCTGGCCTCGTCATCGGTCCTGCACCGATTCGCGCGGCCTTACAGCGCGGGGCGAGATCCATCCGAGAACTGCCCGCCCTGCCTTCTGACGGGTTTTCACGGCCTGTGCCGGATCAGAGTTTCTATCCGCGGGCGGCACCGGCAGCGGAGTTGCACCCTCGCGCAACGTCTCAAGGCCGATGGCGGACCGAGCCGTCGGCCAGGACGACGACATGCATCGGCACGTCCCAGGGCATCGGAAAGATCGTCGGGATGCGACAATCGGGAAAGCCCACGCCGATCACCTGGGGCAGCGGGTCCAACTCCGCCAGCGTCCGGTCGTAGTAGCCCCCGCCATTGCCGAGCCGGAAGTAGGCATCGTCGACGCCAAGCAGCGGCGACACGACGACCTCCGGCGTGATCGTCCTGCCCGTCGCGGGGACGGGGATGTTCCAGATACCCCGCTCCATGGCGCAACCGGGCACCCATTCGCGAAAGACGAGCGGGGCCGCCTTCCGGACGACGACCGGCAGCAGGACCGTCGCGCCGGCGCCATGTGCCCGCCTCATCCAGTCACGCAGGGCCGGCTCGCCGCGGATCGGCCAGTAGACGGCAATCCGCATCCTTGGCCGGGGGAGGACGACGGCATCGAGCGCAAGGGACAGAGCTTGCGTCATCGCCGCGCGATCGGGCGTCGCGATCGCCCGGCGCCTTTCCATGAGGC
>JBBQDX010000222.1:0-7626 GCA_038320125.1 Rhodobacterales bacterium
CCCGCCTCCTCGACCGTGGGCGCATCGGGATAGGCGTCGAGGCGTTGCGCGGCAAAGGTCGCGAGGATGCGGACCTGCCCGGCCTCGAGCTGGGATTTGAGCTCCTGCACCTCGCCCACGCCGATGTCGAGCGTGCCGTTGAGCACGTTGATCATCATGTCGCCGCCGCCCTCGTGGGTGACGACCGCCGCGTCCACCTCGGTTGCGGTCTTCAGACGCTCGAGAAGTTGCCGCTCCAGCGAGGCCGGATTGGCCGCGCCCCAGGTGCCGCGCGTCTCCCGCGCCTTCGCGATCACGTCGTCGAGGGTCTCGAACGGACTGTCGGCGGCGGTGTAGATCACCTCCGGGTCGGTGAAGACGTTCACCAGCGGCTCGAGATCGGCATAGCTCGCGTCCGGGTTCGAGAGCAGCGAAGTGTAGATGAAGGTGGGGGTCGTGGCGTAGAGCACCGAGCCATCGGCGGGCGCGGAGGCCAGCCGCGCCATCGCGTTCGCCCCGGAGCCGCCGGTCACGTTCTCGACGATGACATTCGCGCCGAGCTTCGGCCCGAGATAGCCGGCAAGCTCGCGCAGGAAGACGTCGCTGCCGCCGCCGACGCTCGAATGGGTGACGAGCGTGACGGTGTCGACCGGATAGTCCTGCGCCGCGAGCGGCCCCGCGGCGAGGACGAGCGTGGCCGCGATGGCGGCCTTCCGTAGATAATGCATGTGGTTCCCCCGTATTTCTGTCCTTTGCCCGCGCGGCCATCGCAGCGAACTTCTCGCTTGCCCGAAAGCTCGACCGGTCGCGCTCGATTGTCAAGTGTCGACAATTGCCACGCCCTCGAGTCCCGACTAGGATCATCGCGGACACCGGCTTGGCCGGTTCGGCCGCGTCTCCCGCGCCGCGCGCCCGCGCCAGGCGCGTCTGTCCGTCGATCATTTGGAGGGCATGCCATGCCGCAAGCCGCATCGGATCCATCACGCGCCGCCAGCGAGGCGGAGGGGCCGCTCGCCGGGTTTCGCTACCGCCGGATCGAGACGGCTGGTGCCGTCATCAACGTCGCGACCGCCGGGGAGGGGCCGCCACTCGTGCTGCTCCACGGCAACCCGCTCACCCATTTCTCCTGGCATCGCATCGCCGCATCGCTGGCGAAGGCCTTCACCGTCGTGGCGCTCGACCTGCGCGGCTACGGCGACAGCTCGAAGCCCGAGGGCGGCGCGGATCACGCGGCCTACAGCTTTCGCGCGATGGCGAAGGATGTCTTCGCGGTGATGGACACCCTTGGTCACGACCGGTTCGCCGTCGCCGGTCACGACCGGGGCGCGCGGGTGGGGTTCCGCATGGCGCTCGACCGGCCCGAGCGGGTGGAGCGCCTGGCGGCACTCGACATCGTGCCGACTTACAACGTGCTCTCGCAGGTCTCGCTGGGCTGGGGGATGGAGAGCTACCACTGGTTCTTCATGGCGCAGAAGTCGCCTTTCCCCGAAACGCTGCTCTCCGCCGATCTGGGCTACTACATGGATTACAAGCTCAACAAGAAGGGCGTCGGTCTGTCGATCTTCGCGCCCGAGGCCATCGCCGAGTACAAGCGCTGCGCGACGCCCGAGCAGATCCACGCCGTCTGCGAGGATTACCGCGCCACCATCCACGTCGATTTCCCGCTCGACTCGAGCCAGCACGGCAAGGACCGCATCATTTGCCCCGTGCTCGTGCTCTGGGGCTCCAACAGCCACTGCGGGCGGCATTTCGAACCGCTGAAGGCCTGGGGAGAATGGGCGGACGACCTGCGGGGCTACGCGATCCCGACGGGGCATTATCCGGCGGAGCACCGACCCGATCTGGTGGAGCCTGCGTTCCAAGCCTTCTTCGCCGGGCGCGAACCGGAGCCCTGGCGCGAATGACGCATCGCCTCGCACCGGACGCCGCGAAAGCTCTCGTCCATTCCGGGCAGGAGGTCGCCTTCCTCGATCTGCGCGAAGCGGGGCAGTTCGGGGAGGGGCATCCGCTCTTCGCGACCCCCTGTCCCTACAGCCGCCTGGAGGCATGGATCGCAACGCTCGTTCCCCGCCCGGGCGTGCCCGTCCTGCTCCTCGATGCCGGGGACGGCGTGGGCGAGCGTTCGGCCCGGCGGCTTGCGGCCATGGGCTACCGCGATGTCGCCATCGTCGCGGGCGGCGCGCCCGGTTGGGCGGCGGCGGGATATATGCTCTTCAAGGGCGTGAATGTTCCGTCGAAGACACTGGGCGAGCTCGCGGAGAACGAATGGCGGCCCGCGACCATCACGCCGGAAGATGCCGCGCGGATGATCGCCGATGGCCGGCTCAAGCTCTACGACGGACGCCCGCCTGCGGAATACGCCAGGATGCATGTGCCGGGCGCGGTCTGCCTGCCGAACGGGGAGCTCGCGCATCGGCTGCCGGTCTTGGCGACGGACAGCCCTGTCGCGGTGGGCTGCGCCGGGCGCACGCGCGGCCTCGTCGGTGCGATCGGCCTGCAGGTCGCGGGCCATGCGGGACCGGTCTACGCGCTCGAAAACGGGACGCAGGGCTGGGCGCTGGCCGGGCTCGACCTCGTCCGCGGTGACGTGGCCGCGCCGCTTCCGGCGCTGGACGCCGCCGGCCGGGCGATCACGCGGGACCGTGCGGAAGCGATGGCGCGCAACTGGGAGATCCCCTTTGTCGACGCGGTGGAGGTCGCGGGCTTTCTGGGCGATGCGGCACGGACAACCTTCGTGCTCGACGTGCGGTCCGAGGCGGAGGTGGCCACGGATCCGCTGGCCGTGGCCCGCAGCGCCCCGGGCGGCCAACTCGTGCAGGCGACGGACCACTATGTCGGCGTCCGCCACGCCCGCCTCGTTCTTTGCGACGATTGCGGACTGCGCGCAGCCCTGGCGGCGTTCTGGCTGTCGCAGCTCGGCTTTTCGCCGGTCATTGCGCGGATCGACGATGCGCTTCGCGCCCTCGTCGGGCCGGTCCCGGCAATCGCACCGCCCGGCCCCCCCGTGTCGGCGGTCGGAGCGGGCGCGGCGCTCGAAGGGATCGCAGCCGGGGGCCGGCTCCTTGATGCGCGCCCTTCAGGCGCCTTCCGCGCCGGCCATGTCGAGGGGGCCATCTGGATCACGCGGGCCGGGTTGCCCGCCCTCGTCGAGGGGGATGCGACGCCGCTCTATCTGGTCTGCGACGACGACCTGCTACCGGGGATACTCGCGGACCTTGCCGAGCAAACCGGCGCGCCTGTCTACCTCGTCGCGGGCGGTCAGCCGGCGCTCGCCGCGGCCAGCGCGCGGATCGCGGTCACGCCGGACGAACCCGACGACCTGGCCGCGATCGATTTTCTGCGCTTCGTCCACGACCGGCACGACGGCAACCTCGAGGCGTCCCGCTGCTACCTCGCGTGGGAGACAGGGCTGGTCGCGCAGCTCGATGCGGCGGAGCGCGCCGCGTTCCGCCTGCACCCCGCGCCGGATCGGTCCGGCTAGGAGCCGATCTCCGGCGTCACCGCGGCGGCCCGCCGGCGGCGGTAGCGCGACAGCCCCGTCATCCCGATCGAGAGCAGCATCAGCGCCAGGATCGCCGCAGCACCCGGACGCTCGAACACGTAGTTGATGCTGCCGCCGCTGATCTGCCAGCTGCGCAGCAGGTTCGTCTCGAGCAGCCGCCCGAGCAGCAGGCCCACCACGGTCGCGGCGACCGGATAATCGTAACGCAGCATGACCCAGCCCAGCACCGCGAAGAGGAAGAGCGTGATCGGTCCCGAGGTCGAACCCGTCAGCGCGTAGCTGCCGAAGACCGAGACGACGAGAACGGAGGGGACGAGAAAGCGCAGGGGCACCCGGACGATGGAGCTTGCGAGGAAGACGAAGCCCAAGCCCACGAAGAGCAGCAGAATGGCCTGCGCGAAGTTCGAGAAGATGATTGCGTAGACGATGTCCTTGTTCTGACTGATGAAACTTGGGCCGCCGACGATATTGTGCATGGCGAAGGCCGCGAGCAGAATCGCCGTCGCCCCGCCGCCGGGAATGCCGAGCGCCAGCATCGTCGCCATCGCGCCGCCCTCGGAGCTGGAGTTCGCGGCCTCGGCGGCGATCACGCCCTTCGGGTTGCCCTTGCCGAAGGTGTCGGCATCGGCGGCGTTCCGCTTCGTCTCCGAATAGGAGATCAGGTTCGAGATCGAGGAGCCGACGCCCGGCACGCTGCCCACGAGGACGCCGACGATCGAACCGCGCGCGATGATCGTCGGGTAGCGCAAAGCGAGGCGGACGCCCCCCAGGATGCGCCCGAAGCTCAGTCCCCGCGCGCCCTGATCCTCGATCAGGTAGTTGACGTTGACCAGATTGAGCAGCTGGCTCGCCGCCAGCAGCCCCATCATCGCCGGGATCGTGGGAACGCCGTCCAGAAGCCAGGGCACACCCATCGTGCCGCGGATAAAGCCCGCCGTATTCATGCCGACGGTGCCGAGCAGCACGCCGAACACCCCGGCGAGCAGCCCCCGCGCGATCGACGTGCCCGCCAACGAGCCGAGCAGCAGCAGGCCCCAGACCGCCACGACGAACATCTCGAGCGGGCCCATCTTGAGCACCAGGGTCGAGACGGGTGCGATCAGGAAGGCGAGCAGGATGTAGCTCGACAGCGTGCCGATCACCGAGGACGCGAGCGCGATGCCGAGCGCCTCGTTGTGCTTGCCCTGCCGGGCCATCGGGTAGCCATCGAAGGTGGTCGCCACGGCCGAGGACGTGCCGGGGATGTTCATCAGGATCGCCGGAACCGAGCCGCCGAATCCCGCCCCCGTATAGATCGAGGTCAGGAAGATGATCGCCGGCAGAAACTCCATGTAGAGCGTCAGCGGCAGGAATATCGCCATCGCCATGGTGATCGAGATGCCGGGCATTGCCCCGAAGAACAGACCGACGAGCAGGCCGGGGATCACCCAGATCCAGGCCTCCCAGGAACTGGTCAGCAGCGCGATGGCGGAATTGACGGCGTCGAGCTCGAGCATCGGATCCTCAAAGGATGCGCATCGTGAACGGATAGGGCACGAGGGTGCTGTAGCCGTAGACGACGAAGAGTGTGAAGGCGGCGCTGAACGTCGCGACGACCCAGCCGCGACGCTCGCCGCAGATGACGAGACCGATCGCGACGAAGAGGAAGGTCGCAATGTCGAAGCCGATCTGCTCGATGAAGATCGCGAAGACGCCGAGCAGGGCCGCGAGCGCACCGACGCGCATCAGGTCCTGTCCCCCTTCGGCCTTCGTCTCGACCACAGGATCGGTGGGCTCGCTGTCGCCAGCCTCGCTGTCCGCAATCTCGCTGTCGGCGGCCGTGCGGAGCGGGAAGCACTGCGGCAGCACGCAGGCCACGAGGATCAGTGCGATCACCGCCGCCGGCTGCACCAGCAGCAGGTTGTTGACCGAAAGCGAGACCCCGCGGGCGTCGATGAGATAGATGCCGACGATGACGCTCACGAAGGCGAGAAACGCGAGATGCCCCCAGACGACGGCGCGCGGCCCCTTGCGGATGCGCATGATACAGTCCTTCGCATGTGGATGTCTTCACGCCGCCGCGGCACCCGAAGGCGCGCGGCGTCGTCATGATCGTCTGCGCGGTCAGGCCCCCTGGAGCAGCTCGACATGCTGCTCCATGATCTCGGCCGTCTCCCGGAACGACGTTTGCGACGCCTCGGGGCCGTACCACTCGGTCGCGAGTTGCTGGTTGGTCAGGACCTCGATCACCTTCGGATCCTTCGAGGTCTCCTCGATCGCGGTGACCAGGGTCTGGTACTCCTCCGGATGCGTCTGCGGCATGGTGCCGTGTACGGCCCAGCCGCGCTGCGACCCGGCGACCAATTGGCTCACGCCGCGGTCGGCCGAGGTCGGTGCATCCCAATTGTCGCGCGGCTCGCTGTCGAAGACGAGGAGCGGGCGGATCTTCTCGGCGAGCGGCAGGAACCCCTCCCCGCCGACGAAGCCGACGTCGACGACGGCACCCGCGGTCGCGTTGCGCGCCGGTCCGCCGCCATCATAGGTGACGATTCGCAGGCCATCGCGCGAGATGCCGTTGGCGTCCACCCACAGCATCAGGTTGACGAGGTCCGCGGAGGCCGGCTGCACGCCGATGCTGAGGCTGCCGGGATCGGCCTTCAGCGCCTCGACCACTGCATCGACCGAGTCGACGCCGCTATTCATCTCGGTGGCCATCAGCGTGTAGTCCCGCGAGGGCAAATTGATCATCTGGAAGTCGTCCAGCGTGAACTTTGCGTTCTGGATCAGAATGTTGAGCGGGATGTAGGGAGCCGCCGAGGTGCACAGGATCGAGTAGCCGTCGTCGGGCTGCTGCAGGAAATAGGTATGCCCGAGCAGCGCCCCGGCACCGCCGCGGTTGACCACGACGAGCGGCTGGCCGAGCCGTTCCTGCAGGAACGGCGTGAAGGCCCGCGCCAGGCGGTCGTTGTAACCGCCGGTGTCGAATGGCACCACGACGTTGATCGGCTGACTGGGATATGAGGACTGCGCGCGGGCAATCCGGGGCGCGGCGAGCGCGGACGCGACGACGGCGCCCCCTGCGGCCAGATGCAGGGTCGCGCGGCGGGTAAGTTTCGTGGACATGGTTCCTCCCTCAGGTATCCATCCGGGCCAGGCGGTTGCAAGCAACCACCGGGACGAAGCGTAGATCACAGATCAGAAGACTGTCAACAATTGGGTTTGCGCCCTGTTTGTCGAGATTGCCAACGGGGAGCGCCATCACCTCATTGTTTCATGGTAAGGATATGCCGCTGTGCTCACCACGGTAGCTCGTCTATCTGTTGACAATCAGCAGTCCCGTCGTTTTACCGCTCGTATGTCGCACGCCGAACCGGCCTGCAGCCACGTGATTGGATCGCGCTCGTCCCATGGCAGCCCTTACGAGAGACATTGGACCGCAGTATGGGCGGATCCTAACGACCCTCGCCGCACTCCGCGCGATTGTCTTCAGCCGCAAGTCCAGCCTCCGCTACCCCCGCGCCGCCGGACGGGTCTCGGGCGCTGACCCAAGCCCGCGGGTGCAGTCGCGCGACGCGGCCACTGGGCACGCGCGGGTCTGGCTCGGCGCCCCGTGGCGTGCCGGCGGCGACGGCCCGCGCATCGTCGCGACCTACGCACTGGCGGCTGCGGGGGGATATGCCGCAACCCTGATCAACCTGCCGCTGCCCTGGATGCTCGGCCCGTTCTTCGCTTGCGCCGCGGTCTCCGTGTACGGCATCCGACTGGCCGTCCTGCCGATGGGCCGGGAGTTGGGCCAGGTGGCGATCGGCCTTGCCGTTGGGCTCCGCTTCACCCCGACGATCCTCGCGGCGACGGGCACGCTCCTGCCGGCGATGGTGGCCGCGACGCTCTATGTGATGGCCTTCACGACGGTCGCGGCGGTGATCTTCGCGCGTCTCGCGGCGGTGGACCGCACGACCGCGTTCTTCGCCACCGCCGCGGGCGGCGTGGCCGACATGGCGGTCGTGGCGGAACAGCAAGGCGGGAAGCCGAACGCGGTGGCGGTCGTGCATGCGCTGCGCGTCTCGGGCGTCGTGTCGATCGTGCCGATCCTCGCGGTGGTGATCGGCGGCGGTGGCGGTCCGGCGGCTCCCGTCGAGGCGGTCGCGCGCAACCTGCCGCTCCTG
>JBBQDX010000223.1:0-7526 GCA_038320125.1 Rhodobacterales bacterium
GCATCGCCGCGCGGAATGCACGGGCGCTGTCGCGGGGCGGATCGAGGAACCCGGCGGCGCGCGCGGTCACGCATCCTCTCCGCGAACCATCGTCTCGAAATCGACGCGCGTCGCTTCGGCCTTGCGCGCCACCAGATCGCGCTGCGCGGTCTCTGCGCTGGCGAGCGGGTACAGCACCTCCGCATTGACCTGTGCCGCCCGCGAACCCTGCATCAGCGCGTCGATCAGGGCGGCCTGGGTGGCATGCGTCCGGTCGCGGCCTTGGACGAAGGCGTGGCCCTCGGTGCCGCAGGCAAGTCGCAGCGTGCAGCGCGTCGCCATCACCTCGCCCAGATTGAACGGCGCCCCTACGCCCCCCGTGCGGCCTCGGACCATGACCGTGCCGGTTTCAGGCGGGCGCAGCCAGTCGGATCCGGGGAGGTCGCGCAGCCCGGACATCAGCCCATCGAGCGTGGCGGGCTTCGCGCGGGCCAGGAGCCCCATCCAGTCGCGCCGTTCCATGAATCCCTCGACAACTAGACAACCTGGTGGGGTCCGGATAGGCAATCCGCGACCCGTTCGCCAGTGAAAGTTTGATGACGCCATCCGATGCCCCGCAGGCCATCTGGTCGGCCATCGCGGCCGCGCTGCGGGCGGAGATCGCCGAGGGCGCGCGTCGCCCCGGCGACCGCCTGCCGACCGAGGCTCGACTCTCGGCACGGTTCGGGGTGAACCGCCACACCGTCCGCCGCGCCCTCGCGGCCCTGTCCGGCGAGGGGCTGGTCCGCGCGCGGCGCGGCGCGGGGGTCTTCGTCGCCGGCGGGACGACCGACTACCCCTTGGGGCGTCGCGTGCGGTTTCGCCGGAACGTAGAAGCGGCGGGGCGGTTACCGAAACGGCGGATCACCTCGATCGAGACGCGGAGCGCATCGCGCGTGGCGGCCGCGGCGCTGGATCTCAGACCCGGTGCCTCAGTACTGGTTGCGGAGGGGATCAGCTATGCCGACGAAGCGCCGATCGCCCATTTCGTCAGCATTTTTCCGGCAGATGCGCTGCCGGGGATCGGGACCGCACTGCTGGAGACCCAATCAGTGACCGAGGCGCTTGGGCGTTGCGGCGTGCCCGACTATGTCCGCGTCTCCACCCGGCTGACGGCCGTGTCCGCGGATGCGGCGCAAGCCGCGCAGCTCGAGGTGGAAATCGGAAGCCCCCTTATCCGTGCGGAGAGCGTGAATGCGACGCCCGGCAGTGGGCCGGTCGAGTACGGCATCACGCATTTCGTGGGCGAGCGTGTGACCCTCACGCTCGATCACTCGTAGCGGTCGAGGAAGACCTCGGCCGTGAGCACCCGGAAGTCGTCGAGGCGCGCACGCAGCGTCGCGTGGTCCCAGTCCCACCAGGCGAGGGCGACCATCCGGTCGGCCACCGTCTCGGGCAGCCGCCGGCGGATCGGCCGCGCAGGATTTCCGGCGACGATGGTGTAGGGCGCCACGTCCTTGGTCACCACCGCGCCGGAACCCACGACGCAGCCATGGCCCAGCGTCACGTCCGGCTTCACGAACGCGCCGCCACCGATCCAGACGTCGTGGCCCACTACCGCCACCCTGCCGCGGCGCAGCGCGAACCAGTCCGCGTCGTCCTGCGCGTCGTCCCAGTACGATGCGCTGCGATAGTGGAAATGATGCATCGACGCCTTCTGCATCGGATGGTCCGTGGCACCGATGCGCGCGAAGGCCGCGATGTTGACGAACTTGCCGATCCGCGCGTTGGCGATGTCGCAGAAGCGCTCGCAATACGAATAGTCGTCCATCGCGGTATTGGTCAGCCGGGCGCTCCGCCCGATCTCGACGTAAGCGCCGAAGGTGCAATCGTCGGTGATCTCGCAATCCGGATGAACGAAGGGCGCGTCCGGTCGGAGCCGCGCCATCAGCCGCCCCGGATCAGGCGGCGACGCAGCCAGCCCGAGATGGCGTCCATAGCGAAGACCATCAGGACGATCAGGACGATGTAGTACGTGACCTCCTCCCAGTCCTTCTGGGTGATGATCGCTTGGGTGAGCAGCAGCCCGATGCCGCCGCCGGTGATCGCCCCGATGACGGTGGCGGACCGGGTGTTGGATTCGAGGAAGTAGAGGACCTGGCTGAGCAGGACGGGCACAAGCTGCGGGATGACCCCGAAGCGGGCGCGCGCCAGCGGCCCGGCGCCGGTCGAGCGCACGCCGTCGATCTGCCGCGTATCCACGTTCTCGAGTGCCTCCGAGAAGAGCTTTCCGAATGAGCCCGTATCGGTGAACATGATGGCCAGCGCCCCCGTCAGCGGGCCGGGCCCGTAGGCGCGGCTGAGGATAACGGTCCATATCAGCCCGTCGACGCCCCGCAAAAAGTCGTAAATGCGTCGCACCACCTGCCGCAGCGGACCGAGGGGGGTGAAGTTGCGGGCCGCGAGGAAGGCCGTCGGCAGGGCGATCATCGCCGCACCCGCCGTGCCGAGGAACGCCATGAGGATCGTCTCGAAAAGAGCCCATGCGACCTCCCCGTGGCGCCACATTTCGTTGGTCCAGAAGGCGGAGATGATCGCCCCCGCCTCGCCGCCGAATGCCGCCCGCGCGATCTGAAGGAATGACTGGCCCGAATAGGGGCTGTCGAGGGTGAAAAAGAACATTTCCCAACCGGGGAAGTAGCGCATCACCTCCGTGCGCGACCGGGTCACGTTCACCCGCCCCGCATCGGTGGTGATCGCCACGCGGTTGCGGCTCGCGCTGATCCAGTCCGGCAGGGGTCCGTCGGGATAGGTGGCCTCCACTCCGGCGCCGCGCCCGGCGCGGGTGGTGATCGTGCCGTAGCCCGGAACGTCATAGCGCATGTCGCCCGCCCCCGAGAGAGCCACGACGTAGCCGCCGCCCAGGTCCACGACCGTCGTCTCTCCTGCGGTGACCCAGGCAGGCATCCGCCCCTCCGGGTAGCGGCCCTTGCGCTCTCCCTCAATGGCGACCTCGACCCCGCCCGTGGCATTGTCTCGGTTGACGTGGACCTTGTGGCTCACCATGTCGCGCAACAGGATGGCCCCGTTCGCGCCGTCGGCCTCGGCGAGGATCCGCGGGACTCCGAAGGCTACGAAGACGTAGACGAGATAGGCCAGGACGACGAGCGGGACACCCAAGACCCATAGGCGCTGCCGCGCCAGGCCCGCGCCGGCGGAACGGTAGGTCGCGGTCAGGTCGGTCACGTCGCGGCCCCTTTCGTCAGCCGGTTGCGCAGCGCGCTGCCGGTCTGGTCGACGACGACGATCGTGGCGAAGAGCAGCAGGAAGATCGCCGCAGCCTCCGTGAACTTGCCCGGCCCGAAGGACATCGCGTTCCGCAGGTCGTAGCCGAGCCCGCCCGCGCCGACGAAGCCCAGGATCGCGGAGGCGCGAATGTTGATCTCGAACCGCAGCAGCGCGTAGCTCAACCAGTTCGGTGCGACCTGCGGCACGACGCCCAGCATCATCCGCTGGCCCCAGGTCGCACCGACCGACCGCAACCCGTCGACGGGCCCGAGCGAGGTGCCCTCGGCCACCTCCGAGAAGAGCTTGCCCATGGCACCGGTGGTGTGGAGCGCGATGGCGATCATCGCAGGCACCGGACCGCCGCCGAGCACGAAGATGAGCACGAGGGCAATGACGATCTCGGGCACGGCACGCAAGATGTCGAGAAGCCGCCGGATTGGCGCTACAGCCCAGGGCGCCGGTGCCAGACCGCGCGTCACGAGGAGCGACAGCCCGCCGCCGGCGAGCGCCCCGACAAGCGTGGCGGCAGCGGCGATGTTGAGCGTCTCGACGAGCGAGGGGAGGAACTCCAGCAGGTATCCAGGAAGCCGTCGCCATTCGCGCGCCGCCTCGGCCACGACATCGGCCGGGAAGTCGAGGATATGCGGCAGGCCGTTCCAGAACCCGCCGGCGTTGCGGCCGTTGGCGGCGACAAACCCCGCGAGGAACAGGAGCACGAACAGCAGCACGCCCGCCCCGCTCCAGAGCCTGCGGGTCCGGAGCTGGTCGAGATACAGCTCGGTCGCGGTACGCGGGGCGGAGCGGTCGGAGAAGGGGCTTGCGAGGGTCATGCGGATGCAGGGGCGCGCCGCGCGATGCGTGGCGCGCCTCCAAAGCGGCCTTAGCTGCCGATCTCGCGCTTGCGGACTTCGACGATCGTCTCGTAGGCCGAGTGATCGATGGGCTGGAACCCGGCCGTCTCGCCAGCGGCCACGCCATAGGCGCAGTCCTTGTCCGTCTCCAGCAGGTTGGCGACCAGCGCCGTCATCTTCGCCTTCACGTCCTCGGGGAGCGAGGTGCGCAGCACGACCGGGCCTTCCGGGATCGGCGCGGAGCGCCAGATCTCCACCAGGTCGTTCATGTCGACAATGCCCGCATCTGACGCCTTGCGCAGCGCGCCGGAATTATAGCCGTCCTCCCAGTTGCCCTGACCGTCGGCCCAGGTCACGCCGGCATCCACGTCGCCGTTGCTCACCGCCACGATGGTCTGCTCGTGTCCGCCGGTGAAGACGACGTCCTCGAAGTATTCGCCGGGCTCCATCGTGATGCCGTCGCCCGCCTCGGGGATCTCCACCGAGGGGATCAGGAAGCCGGAGGTGGAGTTCGGATCGCCGAAGCCGAAGATCTTGTCCTTCATGTCCGCGAGCGACGTGATGCCGCTGTCGACGCGCGCCATGCCGATGGAATAGTAGGAAAACGATCCGTCGAGGTTGGTCTTGACGAGGACCGGCGTCACCGCCTCCGGATCCTGCAAGTAGATCGCCGCGTAGGCCGACGCGCCGAGCCAGGCCATGTCGAGCGTGCCGCCGAGCAGCCCCTGGATCACGCCGTTGTAGTCGGCTGGCGTGAAGACGTTCACCGGAACGCCCAGCTCTGCCGATGCGTAGTTGGCGAGGCACTGGTTCGCGGTCATGCGATCCTGCGCGTTCTCGCCGCCGAGCACGCCGATGTTGAAGCGCTCGATCGCGGCATCCTGGGCGAAGGCGGCGGAAGCGAGCGCGGTCGTGGCGATCAGGCCGATCGCAAGGATCTGGAGGGTCTTCATTATGGAGTCCTTCGGTTCAGGTCGGGGCAATGGGCCCTGTTGGGAGTGGGGTGTGGGGGTCAGACCCTGGCTTCCGCCTCGCGGAGGGCGCGGGTCCGCACCGGGGCGTTGTCCTTGATCTCGGTCGAGGTCGCGTCTTCGGAGAAGCTCGCATCCGCGCCGTAGATGTCGCGCGCTGCGCCGGTGGTGAGCTGCGCGGGCGTGCCGTCGAACACGACCCGGCCATGGCGCATCCCGACGATCCGATCGCAGTAGCGCCGTGCGGTGTCGAGCGTATGAAGGTTGCAGATGACGGTGCGGCCGTCCTCGTCATGGATGGCGCGCAGGCTCTCCATCACGGTCTGCGCATTCATCGGATCGAGCGAGGCGATCGGTTCGTCGGCGAGGATGATCTTCGGGTCCTGCATGAGCGCTCGGGCGATGGCGACGCGCTGCTGCTGGCCGCCCGACAGCGCCTCGGCCCGCTTGCCCGCCTGCTCGTGGATGCCGAGACGTGCCAGGATGTCGATGGCCCGCCGCACATCGCGCTTGGGCCAGAAGGCGGTCAGTGCGCGCAGCGTGCCGGTCCGGTGGAGCGTGCCGTGCAGGACGTTCGAGACCACGTCCATGCGCGGCACGAGGTTGAACTGCTGGAAAATCATCGCGCAGTCGGCCTGCCAACCCCGAGCCTGCGACGACCGTAGGGCGCTGACCTCGCGGCCCTCGAACACGATCCGCCCGGATGTGGGGCGCTCAAGCAGATTGATCATCCGCAGCAGCGTCGACTTACCCGCGCCCGAGGCACCGATCACGCCGATCATCGTCGGCTTGCCGACGGCCAGGGTCACGGCATCGACGGCCGTGGTTGTCCCGAAAGTCTTCGTGAGGGTCTCGATGCGAAGCACAACGACCTTTCGGTTGCTTGCACGCTGGGTAAGAGCGGTGCGTGAAGACTGTGCGAAGAGTCGATGACGCCTTCGTGACACTTGGCCAGCGCCATGTCCGGCTTCTGGATGCGCAACGTCGTCTGGCAGTCAGCACGCCCGTCACATCCGTGTCCTTTGCCGTCGGGGGGCGGTTGCACCATCAACGCCCCTGGCTCGCTCCGCTTGAAGGCCGCCCGGGGCGTCCGCCGGTCTTCTCGGATGCCGCGATCCAGTTTTGCCTGTCGATCAAGATCCTGTATAAGCTTCCTTTGAGACAGACGGCCGGCATGGTGGCGAGCCTGCTGCGGATGGCGGGACTGGACTGGCCCATACCGGACTATTCCACCCTGTGCCGCAGGCAGAAAACCCTGGCCGTCCAGATCCCCTATCGCCGCGCGGACGGCCCGCTGAACCTGCTCGTCTCCTCTCGTGCATTGCTGCGCAATACCCTGCCGGGCAACGGATCAGCACCGGGATCAAGTTCCTCGGCGACGGCGAATGGCAGGCCCGCAAGCACGGCGTTCAGGGCCGTCGCCAATGGCGCAAGGTCCATCTGGCCATGGACACGGCCACCTCGGACATCGGGGCCGTGGAATTCACCCCAAGCCGCGAGGGCGACAGCCCGGTGCTGCCAGACCTACTCGGGCAGATCCCAGAGGGCGAGGCGATCGGCACCGTGACCGGCGATGGTGCCTACGACACCCGCCGATGCCACACTGCCATCGTCGAGCGTCAGGCTGTTGCAATCATTCCGACCCGTAAGAACGGGAGGCCATGGAAAGAGGACTGCCCGGCGGCGCGGGTGCGAAACGAGACGCTGCGGGCGACCCGATACTATGGCAAAGCATTCTGGAAACCCTGGACGGGATACCACGCCCGCAGCCGGATCGAGGCGAAGATGCGCTGCCTCAAGGCCTTCGGTGAGCGTATCGCCGCAAGAGATCCCGACAGCCAGACTGCCGAAATCCAAATCCGCATCGCCCTCATCAACCGCTTCTCCGCCCTCGGCACCGCCGAGATCGCCCGCGTGGTATAACGCCTGCGGGGGTAGGGGTAATCATGCATCAAATCGGGGTTGTGCAACATATGTAACCGCCCCGAACGCAAGGGGAATCTTCAGAGCTGATTTCGGCGCGTCATCGGGAGCTGACATATGTCCGGCCTCATGATGCGACCTCACAGATGTCGCGGGCCCGTTTGGTGTTCGAAGATCGGGTCCAGATCAAAGCCACGTGCTCGTAGGCACTCTGTTGCACACTGGTTCTCCCGATCCTGTCTCACGACCGTTGCGCCAAACTGCTCCTTGCCCTCTTTCGCTCCGACGACCTCGCGACCGGCGGCCGGCCTACGCCGCCGCGACCGGAGACCGGTAGACGCCGCCCCGGGCCATCAGGGCCCAGACGATCCGCGCCATCTTGTTCGCCAAGGCAACCCGCACCAGCATGGCCGGCTTGCGCGACAGCATTCCCGCCAGCCAGGTGCCGGGCCTCGCCGCCTGATGGACATGGCGTTTGATGATGACGCTGTTGTCGCCGATGATCAGCAGTCGACGCAGGGATCGCTCTACCATC
>JBBQDX010000224.1:0-7507 GCA_038320125.1 Rhodobacterales bacterium
AATTGTGTCCGCGCTGCGCCATCTCGGCCTTCGAGGCCCGCATGTTGTCGCGCAGATAGTCGAACCCCAGCTCGTTGTTGGTGGCATAGGTGATGTCGGCCTTGTAGGCCGCGCGCTTCTCCGCGTCGGGTTGTTGCGGCACGACCACGCCGACCGTGAGGCCGAGCCCGTTGTAGACCTTGGACATCCATTCCGCATCTCGCCGGGCGAGGTAGTCGTTGACGGTAACGACGTGCACGCCCTTGCCCGACAACGCATTGAGATAGGCCGGGAAGGTCGCCACCAGGGTCTTGCCCTCGCCCGTCTTCATCTCGGAGATGTTGCCCTGATGCAGGAAGATGCCGCCCAAAAGCTGCGTGTCGAAGGCCCGCAGGCCGAGCGCGCGGCGCGCCGCCTCGCGGCAGTTGGCGAAGGCCTCGGGAAGCAGCGCGTCGAGGCTCTCGCCGCCCTGCGCGCGGGCCTTCAGAGCCGTGGTGCGCTCCTTGATGTCGGCGTCCGATAGCTTCTGGAACTCGGGCTCCAGAACATTGACGTCCTCGACCTGTTTCAGCGTCGCCTTGACCTTGCGGTCGTTGGGCGTGCCGAACACCTTCTTCGCGATTGCACCGAGTCCCAGCATCTATTTCCTGCCTCTCGCGCCCTTGCCGACCGCGAAGAGGCCCCATATCAGGCGGGGGAAACCACGGGCGGGCGCGGTGAAAAAATCTACTCGCCGCACTTAAGACCCGCCCCCACGGGTGTCAACGAACGCTCCCCGGGACGCAACCTCGGCCCCCGCGGCCGGAAAGGACCATCCGATGAAACATCTCCTGATCGGCGCGGCCACCGCCCTCGCCCTCGCCGCAGCAGCCCATGCGCAGGACGCGACCCCGGCTCCCGGGACGATGCCGGATACGGCGGCCTCCGCCGATGCCGCCCCCGCCGAGGCCCCCGCCGCCGATGCCGCCCCTGGCGCCGCGCTCGCCACCGATGCCTCGACCGTGCTGGCGACGGTCAACGGCGTGGACATCACGCTCGGCCATCTCGTGGCGCTGCGCTCCCGCCTGCCCGAGCAGTACCAGCAGCTGCCGGACGACGTGCTCTTCGACGGGATGCTCGACCAGGTGATCCAGCAGCAGATCCTGACCGACGCCAATCCGCCGACGCCCGCCGACGAGATCGGGGTGGAGAACGAGATCCGCGCCTATCAGGCCAGCCGCGTGATCGAGCGCCTGTCGGCCGCTCCGGTGGACGAGGCCGCGGTGCAGACGGCCTATGACGCGCAGTATGGCGACGTCGAGGCCGCGACCGAGTACAACGCACGTCATATCCTCGCGGAGACCGAGGAGGCGGCGGCGGCCATCAAGGCCGAGCTCGACGGCGGTGCCGACTTCGCCGAAGTGGCGCAGGGCCAGTCGACCGGCCCCTCCGGCCCGAGCGGCGGCCAGCTCGGGTGGTTCGGCCCGGGCATGATGGTCCCCGAGTTCGAGGAGGCCGTCTCGGGCATGACGGCGGGCGAGGTCTCCGACCCCGTCCAGACGCAGTTCGGCTGGCACATCATCAAGCTCGACGAAACCCGCGAGGCCGCCGCGCCGCCGCTCGAGGAGGTCCGCGCCGCGCTCGAAACCGAGGTCCGCAACGCCGCGATCGACGCCGAAGTGCAGCGCCTGACCGCGGAGGCCGCGGTGGAGCGGCTGGAGGTGGAGATCGACCCGGCGCTGATCCGCAACGACGACCTGCTGGAGAACTGAAGGATGGCGAAGGACGGGAAGGGCGGCAAGAAGGACAAGGCTCCGAAGAAGAAGGAGCTGCGCGCCCGCATCGCAGACCTCGAGGCGCAGATCGAGGCGCGGGCCGGAACGCCGGTTCGGGCGCCGGTCGGGACCCCGGCGACCGCGCCCGCGGGCGCGCAGGTTTCGCCGCTCGCCCCCGCCTTTCCCGTCCTGCCGGCCATCGCGGGCGTCCGCTTCGCGACGGCGAAGGCGGGCGTCAAGGCGAAGGACCGCACCGACGTGATGCTGGCCGAAGTGGCCCCCGGCAGCGCGGTCGCGGCAGTCTTCACGACCTCCGCCACGCGGTCGGGCGCGGTGCGCGACTGCCAGGAGAAGCTGAAGCGGAAGGCCGCGTCCGGCGGCTGGGCCATCCTGGTGAACTCGGGCAATTCCAACGCCTTCACCGGGGCGGCGGGCGCACAGGCGGTCGACGCGATCTGCGCGGGCGTCAGCGGCGCGCTCGGCATCCCGACAAGCCGGGTGCTCACCGCCTCCACCGGCGTCATCGGCCAGCCCCTGCCCCACGAGCGCATCACGGCCGTGCTCGACGCGCTTGCGGCCCGCCTCGACGCGGGTGGCATCGCCGGGGCCGCCGAGGCGATCATGACGACGGACACTTTCCCGAAGGGTGCCACCGCCACGGTCGAGATCGACGGCAAGACGGTGACCATCGCCGGGATCGCCAAGGGGTCCGGCATGATCGCGCCCGACATGGCGACGATGCTGGCCTATGTCTTCACCGACGGATGCGTCGCGGACCGGGCCTTGCAGACGATGCTGACGGACCTGACGAAACGGACGTTCAACGCGGTCACCGTCGACGGCGACACCTCCACCTCCGACACGCTGATCGTCGCGGCGACGGGCAAGGCCGGGAATGCCGAGATCGCCTCGGCGCGGACGGCGGGCGGCCGCGCCTTCAAGGAGGCGCTGCACGGCGTGCTCCACGACCTCGCCCTGCAATTGGTGATGGACGGCGAGGGGGCGACCAAGCTGGTCGAGGTTCGGGTGACGGGAGCGGCCAACGCGCTCGACGCGCGCCGGGTGGCCTCGTCCATCGCGAACTCTCCGCTGGTCAAGACCGCCATCGCCGGGGAGGACCCGAACTGGGGCCGCGTGGTCATGGCCGTGGGCAAGTCGGGGGCGCGGGCCGAGCGCGACCTGCTGACGATCCGCTTCGGCGACATCGTGGTGGCGGAGGGCGGGCAGGTCTCGCCCGACTACACGGAGGACGCGGGCGCGGGCTACATGAAGCGCGACCGCATCACGCTCGCGGTCGATCTCGGGCTGGGCAAGGCGAGCGACACGATGTGGACCTGCGACCTGACCGCTCGCTACATCGAGATCAATGCGGACTACCGCTCTTGAGGGACAGGCGGGCGGTCTTGAGGGATGGGCGGGCGGGGCGATTAGGCCGGTGAGGGTCGTGCTCGTCTCCGCCGTGGCCCTGATAGACGCCGACGGCCGCGTCCTTTTGGCGCAGCGCCCGCCCGGCAAGGAGATGGCCGGCCTGTGGGAGTTTCCCGGCGGCAAGATCGAGCGGGACGAGACGCCCGAGGCCGCGCTGATCCGCGAGTTGCACGAGGAACTCGGGATCGACACCTGGGCGTCCTGTCTCGCGCCGCTGACGTTCGCCTCCCACGGCTACGATGATTTCCACTTGCTCATGGCGCTGTTCGCCTGCCGGCGCTGGCAGGGGCAGCCCGTGGCACGCGAGGGTCAGACGCTGAAATGGGTCCGGCCGAAGGAGATGCGGAGCTATCCGATGCCCGCCGCGGACCTGCCGCTGATCGCCGTCCTTCGCGATTGGTTGTGAGGGAGCGCATCTTTTCGGCAACAATATGTCGATTTGACGAATTTTTAACTATCTTCAGAGATAAATGGGGCTAGCCTCGCATTCACGGGGAACTCGCATCCATTGAGACAAGGCAAGGGAGACTACGGCTATGCTCAGAACTATTTCGATCGGAAACTATCTGTCCGTCCAGGGAATCTTCGTCCGGATGCTGACCGGTGGCCTGTGCCAGGTCCGTGTCGGCAGCCGCTGCTTCACCGGGCGCCCGGTCTGACGGATCGGCTCCGCCTGATGCCTCGCGGCGTCGGGCGGAGCCTCAGATCCAGCCCGACAGGTTGTCGGCGATGATCTCGGTGAGCACGTCGAGGTGTCGTCCTCCGTCGTTCAGGCACGGGATATAGGTGAAACTCTCGCCCCCCGCGTGGGTGAAGCTCTCCTGGATCTCCTCGTTGATCTCCTCCAGCGTCTCGATGCAGTCGGCGGAGAACGCCGGTGCCACGACGGCGATCCGCTTCGTGCCCGCCTCCGCCAGCCGCGCGACCTCCTCGACAGTATAGGGCTTGAGCCATTCCTCGGGCCCGAACTTCGACTGGAACGTCGTCCTGATCTCGCCTTCGGACCAGCCCAGGCGCTCACGCAGCAGCCGCGTCGTCTTCTGGCACTGGCAATGGTACGGATCGCCCTCCATCAGGTAGCGTTTCGGCACGCCGTGGTAGGAGCAGAGCAGCATGTCGGGCTTCACCTCGGCGGCGGCATAGGCCCGCTCCACCGACTCGGCCAGAACGTCGATGTAGCGCGGATCGTCGGAGTAGGATGGCACGGTGCGCGACGCGGGTTGCCATTTGAGCTTCATGAGAGCGCGGAAGAACTGGTCGTTGGCGGTGGCCGTCGTCGCCCCGGCATATTGCGGATAGAGCGGGAAGAACACGATCCGGTCGCAGCCCGCCGCCTGCATCGCCGCCACCTTGGCGATGGTCGAGGGCTTGCCGTAGCGCATCGCGTAATCGACCATCACACGGTCGCCGAACCGCGCCGCCACCCGTTCCGCGATGCCGGCCGTCTGCGCCTTGGTGATGGTGGCGAGCGGGCTTTCCCCCGCGTCGTGATTCCAGATCGACTTGTAGTTCGCGCCCGACCGGAACGGCCGCGACGTCAGGATGATGCCCTGCAGGAGCGGCTGCCAGATGAAGGGCGAGTAGTCGATGACGCGGCGGTCGCTCAGGAATTCGTTGAGGTAGCGGCGCATCGACCAGTAGTCGTAGCCGTCCGGCGTGCCGAGGTTGGCCAGCAGCACCCCCACCCGCCCCCTGCGCACCGGCGGGTGGTCGGCCGGCGCATGCGGCAGGACGCTTGCGGACTTAGGTGAAGCGGACATGTCGTTCATCGTTTGGCCTTCGTTTCCGGCACGCCGAGCGCATCGGCCAGCCGTGCCCGCGCCGATCCCGGGCGCAGCGGTTTCTGTTGCGTCTCGGACGGGGCCCAGCCGGTGAGGAATACCGTCTGGAACGTCGCGCGGATGCCGCCTTCGTCGGGGAAGGCATCGCGGTAGATCTGCCCGGCCCGCTGGAACAGCGCGCGCGGCGGCGTGCGCCGGTGCCTGGCGGCGAGCGCGTTCGTCTCGCCCATCGCCCGCAGGTCGCGCGCCAGATGCGCCAGATCGCGGTAGCGCACCCTCTGCGCCGTCACATCCGCCACCGGCAACGCCAGCCCGACGCGACCGAGAAGCGCGCCCATCTCCCGGATCTCACCCATCGGGGCGACCCGGGGGCTGAGGCCGCCGGTGACCTCGGCCTCGGCCTGGCCCAATGCCGCGCGCAGTTCCGCGAGCGTCTCGCCGCCGGGGGTGGCCACCAGCAGCAGACCGTCCTCGCGCAGCGCGCGGCGGCACTGGACGAGCTGGCCCACGGGGTCGTCGGCCCAGTGCAGGCACATCGCATGGACGATCAGGTCGTGCGCCCCGGGGGCGAGGTCCAGCACCTCGGCGTCGGCCACGAGGCGCGCGCCGGGCACCGCCGTCCGCCAGAGGCCGGGATGCGCGGTGACGACGGCGGCCTCCGTAAAGGTTCTGTTAACGTCTTTCAGTCTTTCCTGCACCTCGTCCACCGCCGCCTCGTGCAGGAACCAAGCGGTTCCGTCGGCGCGGGCGCGGTGGAGGCCGAGGGCCGGACGGTCGGTCAGCGGGGCTTGGGACATGCGGGGGATCTAGGCCATGGCGGTGGCGATGCAAAGGGAACGGATGCGCTCGGTGGCGGTGGCGTTGCGCAACGCCCTCTATCCGACGACTTGCATGATGTGCGACGCCCGCGTCGAGGAGGAGGGCGCGCTCTGCGCCGCCTGCTGGGCCGACACGCCGTTCATCTCCGGGGCCTCCTGCAACCTCTGCGGCACGCCGCTGCCGGGCGAGGACGATGGCCCCATGCGCTGCGACGACTGTCTTCAGCGGGCCCGACCGTGGGATTCGGGGCGCGCGGTGCTGGCCTATGCGGGCGGCGGGCGGCGGCTGGTGCTGTCGCTCAAGCACGGCGACCGCACCGAGCTTTCGCGCGGGGCCGGGCGGTGGATGCACAGGCGGGCGCGCGATCTCCTGACGCCGCAGACGCTCGTGGTGCCGGTACCGATCCACCGCTGGCGGTTGCTCCGGCGCCGCTACAACCAGTCTGCGCTGCTGGCACGCGAGGTGGCGCGGCTCTCGGGCGCGGTCTTTGCGCCGATGGCCCTGCTCCGGCACCGCCAGACGCCGCGGCAGGATCACCGGACCGTGACCGACCGCTTCGCCAACGTGGCGCAAGCCATCTCGCTCGGAGCCCGTGCGGACGTCGCGGGCCGCCACGTGCTGCTGATCGACGACGTGCTGACCTCGGGGGCGACTCTGGGAGCCTGTGCCGACGTGCTGCGCCGGGGCGGCGCCGCGCGGATCGACGTCCTCGTGCTGGCGCGCGTTGCGAAGGACCGCTGACAGGCTGTAGACAGGGGCGAAACACCATCCCCCAGGAGCGCCGCCCATGGCCGCCGTCGAGATCTATACCCAGCCCCGCTGCGGGTTCTGCACCGCCGCCCTGCGCCTTTTGTCCACCAAGGGAGCCGCCGTGACCGAGTACGACGTCAGCCGCACGCCGGGCAAGCGGGCCGAGATGATGAAACGCGCGAAGGGGCGGCACACGACGCCGCAGATCTTCATCGGCGACGCCTATGTCGGCGGCTGCGACGACCTCTTTGCCCTGCAGGAGGCGGGCAGCCTCGACGCGATGCTGAAGGACTGATGCGCGCCGGTCTGCTGCAACTGACGTCCTCGGACGACCCGGTGGCCAACCTGCCCGCCACGCTCGACCTGCTGGCGCAAGCCGTTGGAGAGGGCGCGGACATCGTCCTGACGCCCGAGGTGACGAACTGCGTCTCCTCCGACCGGGCGCATCAGAAGGCGGTGCTGCTGCCCGAGGCCCGCGATCCGACGCTTGCCGCCCTCCGCAACGCTGCCGCCGACCACGGCGTCTGGGTGCTCGTCGGCAGCCTTGCGCTGTGCACCGACGACCCCGAGGGGCGCTTCGCCAACCGCTCCTTCCTGATCGACCCGGCGGGCCAGGTCGTCGCGCGTTACGACAAGATCCACATGTTCGACGTGGTGCTTTCCGAGACCGAAAGCTACCGCGAATCCGCCGGCTATCGCCCCGGCACCCGCGCCGCGCTGGCCGAAACCCCCTGGGGGCCGCTCGGCCTGACGGTCTGCTACGACATCCGCTTTCCCGCCCTCTACCGCCGCCTGGCACGGGCGGGGGCCGCGTTCCTCACGGTGCCCTCCGCCTTTTCGCCCACCACGGGGGCCGCGCATTGGGACGTGCTGCTGCGCGCCCGCGCGATCGAGACGGGCTGCTTCGTGCTCGCCCCGGCGCAGACCGGCACGCATCCGGCGGGTGCGGGGCGCAAGCCGCGCAAGACCTACGGGCATTCCATGGTCGTGGACCCC
>JBBQDX010000225.1:0-7433 GCA_038320125.1 Rhodobacterales bacterium
ACGGGACCGCAGGAGAGGGGGGAGGGTTCGCCATGATGCACCTTTGCGACACGCCCGCATCGGTGCCATGCGCCGCGCCCACGCACAACCTCCCCGCCGTGCCATCCGCGCCGTGCCATCCGCACCGTGCCTATCCCCGCCTCGCCATGCCGGCCTTGCCATCCCCGCCGCGCCTATCCCCGCCGCGCCTATCCGCGTCGTGCCCATCCCCGCCGCACCATCCACACCTTGCCTATCCGCGCCGTGCCTATCCGTGCCATCCGCGCCTTGCCTATCCGCGCCGTGCCTATCCGTGCCTTGCCTATCCCCGCCGCGCCATCCGTGCCGCGCCTATCCCCACCGCGCCTATCCCCGCCGCGCCTATCCCCGCCGCGGCTATCCGGGCCGCGCCATCAGCGCCGTGCCTATCCCCGCCGCGCCATCCGCGCCTTGCCATCCTTGGCCCGCGCGGGCGAGAAGGGCGGACATGACGGCGATGCACCGGACGGACCTTGGATTTCTTCTTCCTCAAGCTGGCGACGGAAGCGATCGATCTGCGATCGTTCTCCAACCTGTGGTTCTGGCTGGCGCTGGCGGTGCTGTGGTCGACGGCGTCGCACTGGATCTTGGGCGTGCCCTTCGACATGGTGCGCCGGGCCGCGCGGGGGAACGCACAATCGCTGGAGGACATGCACGCCCTCGCCAACATCCATGCCCGACGCATCGTCTTCATCGCCGACGAGGCCGGTCTCGTCACCACGACGTTCAGCTTCTTCGCGATCACCTCGCTCCTGCTGCTGGGCTTTGTCTACCGTGTCGAGTTCGCGCAGGCGATCCTGCTGCTGTTCCTGCCGATGATCGCGGTCGGCTGGATCTCGTTGCGCGCCGCGCGCCGGGTGGCGGGGCTCGATGCCGCCGACCTGGGCAACCTGCTCTACCGCACGCGCCGCAAGATCCAGGGGATCGGCGTCGCGGCGATCTTCGTGACCTCGATGTGGGGGATGTGGGTTAACTTGAACGCCAACGTGCTGGGTGTCTGAGCGCGCGCGCGGTGCCTGTTGACAAGGGGGCCGGTTGACACGGAAGGCGAGGCGGTTACCTGAGGCCTCCATGTCCGACACCGCCGCCGCCCCCGCCATTGCCACGACCGCCCTGCCACCGGGCCATATCCGCGTCGGCGGCGCGCCGGAGGGGTTCGACGCGCGGGTCCTGTTGCGCGAGCTCGAGAAGGGCGGTCCCGTCGTCCATGTCGCGCGCGACGACCGGCGGGCCGAGGCGATGGCCGCCGCGATCCGGGCGCACCAGGCCGGCGTCACGGTGCTGCGGTTTCCGGCCTGGGACTGCCTGCCCTACGACCGGATGTCGCCGGCCGCCGAGGTCTCCTCGACCCGGATGGCGACGCTGACGGCGCTGGCGCACGGGTTCACCGGCAAGTTCGTGCTGCTGACGACGCTGGCCGCCGTGACCCAGAGAATGCCGTCGCGGGCGGTGCTGCGCGGCGCGGGCTTCTCGGCGCGCATCGATCAGCGCATCGACGAGGCGGCCTTGCGCGGTTTCCTCGTCCGCATGGGCTTCACGCAGACGCCCACCGTGATGGAGCCGGGCGACTGGTCGCCCCGCGGCGGCATCATCGACATCTGGCCGCCGGGACAGCCGCAGCCCGTCCGCCTCGACATGTTCGGCGACACGCTCGACGGGCTGCGCCGCTTCGACCCGGTGACGCAGCGCACCACCGACACGCTCAAGCTGATCGAACTGGCTCCGGTGTCGGAAGTCATCCTCGACGGGCCGGCCATCACCCGGTTCCGGCAGAACTACCGCATCGAGTTCGGCGCCGCCGGCACGGATGACCCGCTCTACGAATCGGTGAGCGCGGGGCGCAAGGCGCAAGGCATGGAGCATTGGCTGCCGTTCTTTCACGAGACGCTGGAGACGCTGCCGGACTACCTGCCGAATGCGACGATCATTCTGGACGAGGGCAGCCTCGGCCACCATGCCGACCGCTGGCACCAGATCACCGACATGTACGACAACCGGCGCGAGGCGATGGTGGCCAAGGGCCGGGTCGACAGCGTCTACAAGCCCCCGACGCCGGAAGCGCTCTACCTGTCGCCCGAAGCGCTGGAGGCGGCGCTGGCCCCGCTGCGCACGCTGCACCTGTCGCCCCTGCCCGCCGCCCCCGGCCCCGGCGTCATCGACGCGGGCGGGCGGATCGGGCGCAGCTTCGCGGCCGAACGGCAACGCGAGGACGTGAGCCTTTTTGCCGCCCTGGCCGAGCATATCGCCGACAAGCGCGCCGGGGGCGGCGTCGTCATGGCGTCCTATTCCGGCGGTGCGCGGGAGCGGCTCGAGGGGTTGCTGACCGACCAGGGTGTCGGCGGGCTGAAGTCGGTGAGGCGGCTGGAGGAGGTCGCCAAGGGCGAGGTCGGGCTGGCGGTCTGGGCGCTGGACCGGGGTTGGGAAGGTCCCGTCGGCAAGGGGCGGCTGACGGTCATCTCGGAGCAGGACGTGCTGGGCGAGCGGCTGATCCGCGGCAAAAAGAAGAAGCGCCGGGCCGAGAACTTCCTGACCGAGGCGCAGGCGCTGTCGGCGGGCGATCTCGTGGTGCATGTCGATCACGGCGTCGGCCGGTTCATCGGGCTCGAGACGGTGACGGCGGCGGGTGCGCCCCACGAGTGCCTCACGCTGGAATACGCGGGCGGCGACCGGCTGTTCCTGCCGGTGGAGAACATCGAGCTCCTGAGCCGTTTCGGCTCCGAGGAGGGGCTCATCGACAAGCTGGGCGGCAGCGCCTGGCAGGCCCGCAAGGCGCGGCTCAAGGCCCGCATCCGCCAGATCGCCGAGCGCCTGATGCGGATCGCGGCGGAGCGCGCGCTGCGCCGCGCGCCGATGCTGGAGGCGCCGCGCGACATGGGGGAGGCCTTCGCCGCGCGCTTCCCCTACGAGGAAACCGACGACCAGATGCAGGCCATCGAGGACGTGGCGGCAGATCTCGGGTCCGGCCATCCGATGGACCGGCTCATCATCGGCGACGTCGGCTTCGGCAAGACCGAGGTGGCGATGCGCGGGGCTTTCATCGCGGCCACGGCGGGCAAGCAGGTGGCGGTCATCGCGCCCACCACCTTGCTCGCGCGCCAGCACGCCAAGTCCTTCGCCGACCGCTTCCGGGGCCTGCCCATCGTGGTGCGTCAACTGTCCCGCTTCGTGACGACGAAGGACGCGGCGGCGACGCGGGCGGGCATCGCCGACGGCACCGTGGACATCGCCATCGGCACCCATGCGCTGCTCGCCAAGCAGGTGAAGTTCCGCGACCTCGGACTGCTGGTGATCGACGAGGAGCAGCACTTCGGCGTCACCCACAAGGAGCGCCTCAAGGAGATGCGCACCGATGTCCACGTCCTCACGCTGTCGGCCACGCCCATTCCGCGCACGTTGCAGATGTCGCTGACCGGGGTGCGCGATCTGAGCATCATCGGCACGCCGCCGGTCGACCGCCTCGCGATCCGCACCTACGTCAGCGAGTTCGACACCATTCAGGTGCGCGAGGCGCTGCTGCGCGAGCACTACCGCGCCGGCCAGTCCTTCGTCGTCGTGCCCCGCATCGCCGACCTGCCCGAGATGGAGGCGTTCCTGCGCGCGCAATTGCCGGAACTCACCTACGTCATCGCGCACGGCCAACTCGCGGCCGGCGACCTCGACGCCCGGATGAACGCCTTCTACGACGGCAGATACGACGTGCTGCTGTCGACCACGATCATCGAGAGCGGCATCGACATCCCGACCGCCAACACGATGGTCATCTGGCGCGCCGACATGTTCGGGCTGGCGCAACTCTACCAGATCCGCGGTCGGGTCGGGCGGTCGAAGACGCGGGCCTATGCGTTCCTGACGACCAAGCCGCGCGCCAAGCTGACGCCGGGGGCGGAACGGCGGCTGAAGGCGCTCGGCTCGATCGACGCGCTCGGCGCGGGCTTCAACATCGCCTCGCAAGACCTTGATCTCAGGGGTGGCGGCAACATCATCGGCGAGGAGCAGTCCGGCCACATGCGCGAGGTGGGGTTCGAGCTTTACCAGTCGATGCTGGAGGAGACGATCGCCAAGCTGAAGGCCGGGACCGCCGACCTGCCCGACGCGCTCTCCGACGAATGGTCGCCGCAGATCAACCTCGGCGTGCCGGTCCTCATCCCCGAGCCCTACGTCCCCGACCTCGACACCCGCCTCGGCCTCTATCGCCGCCTGTCGGGCCTCGATCGCAAGGTCGAGCTGGAGGGGTTCGCCGCCGAGCTCATCGACCGTTTCGGACCGCTGCCGCGCGAGGTCAACGTGCTGCTGCGCGTCGTGCGCATCAAGGCGCTCTGCAAGGCGGCGGGCATCGAGAAGCTGAACGTCGGCGCAAAGGGCGCGACGGTGCAGTTCCACGGCAACCGCTTCGCGCGGCCAGAAGGGCTGGTGGATTTCATCCGGGCGGCCAACGGCACCGCGAAGATCAAGGGCGACAAGCTGGTCGTTCTGGGCGACTTCGCCGTCGAGGCGGAGCGCATCAAGGCGGCCTTCGGGCTGGCCCGCGACCTTGCGGTCCATGCCGGGGCGGCGAAGGTCAAGGCCGAGTGACGCGGGCACAAGGGGCAAACGGGACGATTGACGCGCCGCGCCGCGCCACTAGAAGCGCACAATGTTCGAATTCATCGCCGCCCGCGCCGTCGTCTACACCATCGTCGGCCTGGCGCTCTTCGGGCTGACGCTGCAACCCGCGCTCGACCGGTTCCGCTGGTTCAACCTGCCGTTCTTCTACGTCCTCTTCGGCGTCGCCTTCGGGGCCCTCGGCTACGGCTACGTCTCGCCGCTGGCGGGCGACTGGCGCGTCTCGGTGATCGAGCACACCACCGAGCTCATCGTCATCATCAGCCTCGCGGGCGCGGGGCTCGCGATCGACACGCCGGCGACGTGGCGGGCCTGGAACCCGACCTGGCGGCTGCTCCTGGTGACGATGCCGCTGACCATCGGGGCTGTCGCCCTGTTCGGCGTCTGGGGTCTCGGCCTCGGCGTGCCGGCGGCTCTGCTGCTCGCGGCCGCCATGGCCCCCACCGACCCGGTGCTGGCCCGCGCGGTGCAGGTCTCGCCACCCGGGCAGGACGAATCGCACATGGGCGTGGCGCTGACGGCGGAGGCGGGGCTCAACGACGGGCTGGCGTTCCCCTTCGTCTGGTTCGCGATCCACGCGGCAACCCTTGGCGTCAGCACGATGACCACCGGCGAGGCGTGGCTCTGGTCCTGGATCGGGTTCGACCTAATCTACCGGATCGCGGCGGGCATCGCCGTCGGCTACGGCGTCGGCTGGGGCATCAGCCGGGTGATCTTCTCGCCCATCGGCGACGGCTCCCGCGGGGCGTGGAACGCCGTGGTCGTGATCCTGTCGGCCACGTTGCTCAGCTACGGCATCACCGAGGCGCTGCAGGGCTACGGCTTCCTCGCGGTCTTCGTCGCCTCCCGTGCGGGGCGGTCCAGCACGCGCGGCACCGAAAACGAGGGCTACGAAAAGTTCGCGCACCACGGGGCCGAGCAGCTCGAGGCGATCCTCCTGGCGATCCTGCTGCTGTGGCTCGGCACGTTCATCGGGTCGGGCTCGCTGGCCGGCGTGACGGAGATGGAGGTCGCCTTCGCGCTGGCGCTCGTCTTCGTGATCCGGCCCGCCGCCGGGCTGGTCGCGCTGATCGGGCACGACTGCACGACGGCGCATCGGTGGAGCGTGGCGTTCTTCGGGATCCGGGGGATGGGGTCGGTGTTCTACATCGCCTATGCCCAGAATCACGCCGACTTTTCCGATATCGACGCCGTCTGGCGCACGGCGGCGTTGACGATCCTGGTGTCGATCATCGCGCACGGCTATGCGGCCAACTGGTTCCTCTCCGCCGAGATCGACCTCGGCGACGTCAGCGAGCACCAGCATCCCCACCGGGCGCGCGACGCGGAGACGGGCGAGGACGGCCCGCGCTAGCTCTCCTCGCGCAGACCCCGCGTCAGCCAGAGCGCCAGCCCGCCGCAGAGGCCCGCGCCCACCGTCAGCGGCAGCGGCGTGCCGTCGAAGGCGAGGCCGATGGGGGCCGCCACCGCGACCGCGAGGATCGTGGCGGTGGCCGAAATCACCGAGGAGGCGAGCCCCGCGATATGCCCCATCGGCTGCATCGCGATGGCGTTGAGGTTGCCGATGGTGAGACCCGCCAGCGCGAAGGTGGCGACCTGCCAGACGAGGAACATCGGGAAGTGGACGGATGCCGGGGCGCTGTCCGTGGCCCAGACCGCCGCCAGCAGGACCGACAGCGCCAGATGGACCGCAAGGGCGCGCCGGAGAAGCCAGAGCATCCCGAGCCGGCCCACGAGGCGGGCGTTGAGGAAGGAGGCCGATCCGGCGAGCACCGCCACCGCGCCGAACCAGTAGGGGAACGCCGCGGCGCGGTCGAAGGCGACGTCGTAGATCGGCTGGACGGAGGTGATCGTGCCGAAGAGCAGGCCGAAGACGAGCGTCTGCACCGCGATGGACCGGCGCACGTTCGGATGGCCGAAGACCTCCGCAGCCGCCTGCCGCATCCGGACGAGGTTCATCGGGCGACGGCGCGCGGCCGGCAGGGTCTCGGGCTGGCGGATCATCAGCCAGCTGCCCGAGAGCGCCGCGAAGAGGACAAAGGCCCAGAAGAGGCCACGCCAGCCGAAGCCCGCGATGATGAACGACCCCAGCAAGGGGGCGATGGCGGGGACCAGCGTGAAGGTCATCATCACGAAGGACGAGACCCGCGCCATGCTGCGGCCCGCGTAGAGGTCGCGGATCATCGCCATGGCGACCACCCGCGGGCCGCTGGCCCCAAGGCCCTGCAGGACGCGGGCGACGATCAGCGTCTCGAGGCTGGGGGCGACGGTGCAGAGCGCGGCGGCGACGCAGTAGAGCGCGGCCCCGCCGACCATCACGCGCTTGCGCCCGAAGGCGTCCGACAGCGGACCGGTGAAGATCGTGCCGAGGCCCATGCCGAACACGAAGGCGACGATCACGAGCTGCGCCGCGTTCGGGGTGTCGGGCGCGAGCTCGCGGCCGATCTGTGGCAGGGCGGGCAGCATCGCGTCGATGGAGAAGGCGACGGTGGCCGAAAGCATCGCCATCAGGGCGACGAACTCCGTCAGCGCGAGCGCCTTGGGCGCATAGGGGACGGGGCGCGCCGGCGCCGGTGTCGGAGCCTCGGGACGGGCGCTGAGGGGGACGCTCACGGCCTTTCGGCCTCGGGCGCGGAATGCGCCGCGAGCTCGGCCATCACGTCCTCGATCACCTTGCTCCAGAGCTCCGGCGGCTGCGCGCCGCGCACTACGTGCTGGCCGGCCAGCACGAAGGTCGGCACGCCGGTGACGCCGCGGTCGCGGGCATGGGCGTCGCGGGCGGCGATGTCGGCGCGGTCGGCATCCGACGCGAA
>JBBQDX010000226.1:0-7378 GCA_038320125.1 Rhodobacterales bacterium
CGAAATGGCTGCGGATGTCCGGCCTCGTCTGTCTGCTGCCGCATGGCTACGAAGGCCAGGGGCCGGAACATTCCAGCGCCCGGCTTGAGCGATTCCTGACGATGTGCGGCAACGACAACTGGATCGTCGCAAACTGCACGACGCCGGCGAACTATTTCCACATCCTGCGTCGACAGCTGCATCGTAGTTATCGCAAGCCTTTGATCCTGATGACGCCAAAGTCGCTGCTGCGGCACAAGATGGCCGTGTCAGACGCCGCAGACTTCACGACCGGATCGTCCTTCCACCGCGTCCTCTGGGACGATGCGGAAAAGGGTCATTCGGACACCAAACTGGCCGCCGACGAGATGCTTTGCGAGCTCGAGACCGACAAGGTTACGGTGGAGGTGCCGTCGCCGTCCGCCGGAACGCTGGGAGAGATCGTTGCCGCCGAGGGCGAGACCGTGGGCGTCGATGCCCTCCTGGCGACCATCGAGGAGGGAACCGGGTCGGGCGATGCCCCGAAGGCCAAGGCTGCGGAGAAGCCCGAGAAGCCAGCCGAGAAGCCTGAGAAGCCTGAGAAGCCTGCCGACAAGGCGGACCAATCCGCCGACAATGCGCCGGGACACACCAAGCCCGACACCGGTTCGGAGGAGGAGGCCGGCGGCGGGGCTGGCGGCGGGGCCATCGACGTCATGGTCCCCGCCCTGGGCGAAAGCGTGTCGGAAGCCACCGTCGCCACCTGGTTCAAGGCGGTCGGCGACAGTGTCGAGGCCGACGAGATGCTCTGCGAGCTGGAGACCGACAAGGTCTCCGTCGAAGTCCCCGCCCCCGCCGCCGGGACACTGACCGAGATCGTCGCCGCCGAGGGCGAGACCGTCGCCGCGGGCGGCAAGCTGGCCGTGCTGTCGGCGGGGGCGGGCGCCAAGCCCACCGCCCCGAAGGCCGTCGACCCGAAGCCCGCCGAAGGTGCCGGCACAAAGGAGGTCGAGGAGGCCCAGGCCAACGTCGCGGCGACCCGGGGCGACGTCGAGGATGCGCCGTCGGCCAGGAAGCTGATGGCCGAGAAGGGACTGACTTCCGATCAGGTCACCGGCACCGGCCGCGACGGGCGGGTGATGAAGGAAGACGTGAAGAAGGCCGAAAAGGCCGCGCCCGCCACATCGAAGGACGCGCCGCGCGCACCGGTCGCCGCCGGGGACGCGGGCCGCGAGGAGCGGGTCAAGATGACGCGCCTGCGGCAAACCATCGCAAGGCGCCTCAAGGACAGCCAGAACACCGCCGCGATGCTGACGACCTACAACGAGGTCGACATGAAGGCGGTGATGGACCTGCGCTCCGAGTACAAGGAGCTCTTCGAGAAGAAGCACGGCGTGAAGTTGGGCTTCATGTCGTTCTTCACCAAGGCCTGCGTCCATGCCCTGCGCGAGGTGCCCGAGGTCAACGCCGAGATCGACGGCACCGACGTCGTCTACAAGCACTTCGTCCACATGGGGATCGCCGCCGGCACGCCGCAGGGCCTCGTCGTCCCCGTCATCCGCGACGCCGACGCGATGTCCTTCGCCGAGATCGAGAAGGCCATCGCCGCCAAGGGGAAGGCCGCCCGCGACGGCAAGCTCTCCATGGCCGACATGCAGGGCGGCACCTTCACCATCTCCAACGGCGGCGTCTACGGCTCGCTCATGTCCTCGCCGATCCTGAACCCGCCGCAGTCCGGCATCCTCGGCATGCACAAGATTCAGGACCGCCCCATGGTCGTCGACGGCGAGATCGTGATCCGCCCGATGATGTATCTGGCGCTGAGCTACGACCACCGGATCGTGGACGGGAAGGGGGCGGTGACCTTCCTCGTGCGGGTGAAGGAAGCGCTGGAGGATCCAAGAAGATTGCTGATGGATTTGTGAGGATCGAGCGTGTCGCTTTCAATATCCGGATGGTCTGATACACTTTCAACTACGGCCATCGGCTCAACTGCGATCATATTGCCTCATATTTTTGAGGTCGATTACGTGCTGGGGTCAGCCTCTGTTTCGATGGAAGAGCTCGGTGAGGTCATAACGCAGCTAGATTCTATTGGAACAATTTTGGGGATCGTAATTTCGGCCGTTTTTGTCAGCTTATCGTTTGCATTTGGCAGTATAATTACACAGTTTGGTGAGCTCCTTGCTATTGGACGCGAGGGCGAGGGCGGGCGATCAAAAATAGTAAGCCGACTGGATATTGCTGGAAGAAACCCTGCTTATCTAGTATTATTCAATTTTGCTCACTCGGCTTTTAGGGCGCTGTGTGGGTTTGGCGGCCTGATTGTGTTATTCGGGTTCATTCTATTTCTTTCGAGCCTTTCTGGATGGCATCTTCGTGCAATGGCTGCATCTTCTATCTTGTTTCTTTTCGGCATTGGCCTAATCGTGTGGATGGCACGGTACGCTTTTACATATTTAGATTGGGTTGTGACTGGAAAACTTTATGAGTGACCCTGAACACTATCTTAATTCATCGTAAATGCAGCTATCGGTGTGATGCTATCGCAAACAGGAACATATAGTCCGGTAAACATTGTAGGAACCCCATGAACCTCCTCACCCACCACACCCCCGCCTCCTACGACGCCTGGAAGTCCGACTTCGACGCCCATGCCGAGACCCGGATGCAGGCCGGGCTCACCCTCCTGCAGCTCTGGCGCGACGTGGACGGCGGCGGCGTCACCGCGCTCTTCGAGGTCAACGACCGGGGGCGGGCGCAGAAGTGGCTCGATGCCGAAAACCAGACCGAAGGCTCGGTGACGGGCCGGTTCATGCGCACCGCTTGACCCTCGCGCGGGGGCGTCCGACCGCGTAGGGTGCCGGCGACCGCCCCATATCCGGACCTGCCGATGACCCCCGAGCTCACCGTCCTCGCCCTCGCCGCCCTCCTGCAGGCCGTGCAGTTCGTCCTGACGGCCGTCCCCGCCAATATCGAGCTGACGCCCGGCTACCTCATGTCGGCCCGCGACCGCGCCCCGTCGCGTGCGCTCTCGGAGCGCACGGGCCGCCTGCAGCGCGCCTTCGCCAACCATTTTGAAGGGCTGATCCTCTTCACCATCGCCGTCGTCGTCGTCACCCTTTCGGCGCGGGCCACCGGCTTCACCGCCGCCTGCGCCTGGACCTACCTCGCCGCCCGCATCCTCTACGTCCCGGCCTATGCCTTCGGCTGGCGGCCGTGGCGGTCGCTGATCTGGGTCGTGGGGTTCACGGCGACCCTGCTGATGGTTATCTCCACCCTCATCTGATCCCCCGGGGAGGCATCCATGGCCCAATACGACGTCATCATCATCGGCTCCGGCCCGGGCGGCTACGTCTGCGCCATTCGCTGCGCGCAACTGGGGCTGAAGACCGCCGTCGTCGAGGGGCGCGAGACGCTGGGCGGCACCTGCCTGAACATCGGCTGCATCCCGTCGAAGGCGATGCTGCACGCGACCGAGATGCTGCACGAGGCGGAGCACAATTTCGCGAAGATGGGGCTGATGAGCGAGCGCCCGTCGGTCGATTGGGACAAGATGCTGGCCTACAAGCAGGACACCGTCGACCAGAACACCAAGGGCATCGAGTTCCTGTTCAAGAAGAACAAGATCGACTGGCTCAAGGGCTGGGGCTCTGTGCCCGAGGCGGGCAAAGTCACGGTCGGCGACGAGACGCATGAGGCGAGGCACATCGTCCTGGCCAGCGGCTCCGAGCCCGCCGCCGTGCCCGGGGCTGAGGTCACGGTGGACGAGATGATCGTCGTAACCTCCACCGGCGCGCTGGAGCTTGCTTCCATTCCAAAGACGATGGTCGTCGTCGGCGGCGGCGTGATCGGGCTGGAGCTTGGCAGCGTCTACGCCCGGCTCGGCACCACGGTGACCGTGATCGAATACCTCGACGCGATTACGCCGGGCCAGGACGCCGAGGTCGCCAGGGTCTTCCAGCGGCTCCTGTCCAAGCAGGGCCTGAAGTTCGTGACCGGTGCGGCCGTGTCGAAGGTGACGGTCGATGGCGGCAAGGCCACCGTCTCCTATGCTCTACGCAAGGACGACAGCGCGCAGGAGATGCAGGCGGACGTGGTGCTGGTCGCCACCGGCCGCAAGCCGTTCACCGAGGGGCTGGGCGTCGACAAGCTGGGCATCGAGATGACCAAGCGCGGCCAGATCGCGGTCGACCGGCGCTACGCCACCAACGTGAAGGGTCTCTACGCCATCGGCGACGTGATCGAGGGACCGATGCTCGCGCACAAGGCCGAGGACGAGGGGATGGCGCTCGCCGAGATCCTCGCCGGGCAGCACGGGCATGTGAACTACGCGGTGATCCCCGGCGTCATCTACACCCACCCCGAGGTCGCCAGCGTGGGCATGACCGAGGAGCAGCTCAAGGAGGCGGGTCGCGCCTACAAGGTCGGCAAGTTCTCCTTCATGGGCAACGGACGGGCCAAGGCCAACTTCGCGGGGGACGGCTTCGTCAAGATGCTGGCCGACGCCGAGACCGACCGCATCCTCGGATGTCACGTCATCGGGCCGATGGCGGGCGACCTGATCCACGAGGTCTGCGTCGCGATGGAGTTCGGCGCGGCGGCCGAGGACATCGCGCGCACCTGCCATGCCCATCCGACCTACAGCGAGGCCATGCGCGAGGCGGCGCTGGCCTGCGGCGACGGCGCGATCCACGCCTGACGGAGGGTGGCGGCGGGGTCAGCCGGCGAGCAGCCGCAACCCCTGCGTGACATCCGCCCGCACCGCCAGCCGCAGCCCCGGCTCGTCGCCCGCGCGCAGGGCGGCGACGATCAGGCGGTGGTTCTTCGGCACCTCCGTCCGGTTCAGGCGACCGTAGAGCGCGCGCATCGTCGGGCCGAGCTGCAGCCAGACGGTCTCGGCCATCGCCAGCATCGCCGGGGCCTGCGCGCGGAGGTAGAGGGTGCGGTGGAACTCAAGGTTGGTGCGGATGTAGCCGGAGGCATCGTGTTTGGCGATCCGTTCGGCGATTGCGCGGTTGATCGTCTCCATCCGGTCGATCAGCGCCAGATGCGCCCGCGGCAGGGCACGGATCGCCAGCTCCGGCTCGAGGAGCGAACGCAGCGCGGCCAATTCCTCGATCCGCTCGTTCGAGAGCGCGGGCGTCGCGACCCGACCGGAGGTCGAGAGCGACAGCGCGCCTTCGGCGACCAGCCGCCGCAGCGCCTCGCGCACCGGCGTCATCGACACACCGTAATCGGCCCCGATGCCGCGCAGCGTCAGCGCTACGCCCGGGGCCACCTCGCCGTGCATGATGCGGCTTCGGAGGCTGCGGTAGAGCCTGTCGTGGGCGGCGCCGGCGCCGTCGGGAAGGGGATTGAGCAGCATCGCGCGATCATGGCCTCACCGGGCGTCGAAATCTACCGAATGCAGCGCCGCCCCCTCGCGCCGGAGCCAGTCGCGGCGGGGCGCGTAGTCCGGCAGCAGCGCCTCGACCTGCGCCCAGAACCGCGCCGAATGGTCCATATGCGCCAGATGCGCGACCTCGTGGGCGGCAACGTAGTCCAGCACTTCGGGCGGGGCCATGACGAGCCGCCAGCTGAACATCAGCTCGCCCCGCGATGAACAGGAGCCCCAGCGGGACCGGGTGTCGCGCAGCGTCAGCTTCGTCGGATGCCGCCCGAGCGCTTCGGCATGGCGGTCCACCGCCTCGGCGATATGCGTCCGCGCCAATGCCTGCAGCAGCGCCCGGACCCGCACGCCCGCCCGCCCGTCGTCGGCCACCGCGATGCCGTCCCCCGAGAGCCGGGCCGACCGGCCGGACCCCGCCACGAGGGCCACGTCGCGTCCCATAAGCGGCAGCGTGCCACCCACGGCGACGGGGCGTGCGGCGGGCACGGCGGCGACATGGCGCGCGATCCAGCCGGCCTGTTGCGCCACGAAGGCGCGCGCCTCCGAGAGCGGCATCCGCGGCGGAAGGGACAGCGTCACCCGTCCGTCCGACCGCCCGACCCGAAGCGACAACCGCCGCGCCCGCCCCGAGCGCCGCAGATGCACCTCCACCCCGGGCGCGCCGGGCACGGGAAGCGTTTCGACCATGGAGCCTCTCCCGCAGGCGGCAGCCGGGCGGCGGGGCTTGCCACCCCTTGTTCGCTGTGCCATCCGCCCCCAATTCCCTGCACCGAAGGCCGTTCCCGGCCCGATCAGATGAAGGATGCGACATGCCCAAGGAAGAATGGGGCGTCAAGCGGGTCTGCCCGACGACCGGCAAGCGCTTCTACGACATGAACCGGTCCCCCGTTGTCAGTCCCTATACGGGCGATCCCGTGAGCGTCGAGACCGGCGGCAAGACCCGCATCCTCGTGGCCGACAAGGACGACGTCGACGCCAAGAAGCCGAAAGATGTCGAGGACGACCTGCTGCTCGACGACGATGATGTCGATATCGAGGACGAGGACGATGCCGAGGACGATGCCGACGTCCTCGAGGACGACGACGAGGACACGGTCTCGCTCGACGAGATCGCGGACGTCGGCGGCGACGACGACGACGACTGAGACGTGAAGACACGGGCGATGCAGGCGACATTTCCGCTTGCGCCGCCCAGGGGCCTGCCTTAGATCGCAGGCCGGTCAGGGGCCTTAGCTCAGTTGGTAGAGCGCTTGCATGGCATGCAAGAGGTCAGGGGTTCGATTCCCCTAGGCTCCACCATATCGTACTTCAGGGATGCGAAATCCGCTAACGCCGTGAATGAAAATGTTATTTCAGCGGTTCATTAACCGTCATTCCGGCTATATCTCAAGGACTCTGCAAAGGCCAATTTCAGCACTGTTCGCTTGAGGACGAAGCTACCCTTTTCTATAACTGTTTTAAGGGTTTGCGGAGATCATCAGCGCCGGTTCGATGAGTTCGTTTAGGCGTCCTTGCGGCGGACCGGCTATTTTGGCCTGTTCCGCTGGCCTGATCTTCTGGCGCTCCAGTCCTTCGATCCGCTTCTCATAGGCTCCGATGACAGAGGCGCTGGAGGCATCCATGTTCTGGTCAAGCAACGAGTCGATCTGATTACTCTTCTCGATGGGCTGCGCCTCAATTGTGCCACGCGCGGCGATGGCCTCGGTGCGCCGCATCTCCCAGGTGTCCGTGGAGATAGCTTTGGCGAGCTTGTAGAGTGGAGCTGCCGGTTGCAGGTTGCCATGATGAGCAATCCATTCTGGCCGTCGGAGGCGCAGGTGGAGCGGCTGCGGCCGTTCTTTCCGAGATCACGTGGCAAGCCGCGGGTCGATGACCGGCGGGTCCTGAGCGGGATAATCTTCATAGAGCGCAATAGGTCGATGTGGAAACACGCGCCTGCGGCCCATGGTCGGCCGAAGACGCTCTCCAACCGATGGAAGCGGTGGAGCCGGATGGGTGTGCTCGCCACGATCCTGACCGAGTTGGCTG
>JBBQDX010000227.1:0-7378 GCA_038320125.1 Rhodobacterales bacterium
GCCCCGAGGGCGGCCGGGCCCCCGGTGCCAGAAGGTCGGCCGAGCCCCCGGTGCCAGATGCGAGGGTGGCATGCCGCCCGCCTCCCCGAACCACCCAGACCCTGCTGCCAAGGCCACGCCCGCGTCCCGCCCGGCATCCCCGCTCGTCCGACCCGCCGCAATCGCCCGCCAGACCTCCCGCCGATCCTCTCGCTTCGCCACACCCGGCCGTCCCGGCCACCGCATCGGCGCCCTCAGAAACCTGCCCGAACCACGCTCCCGCTCCGCCATCACAGCCTCCAGGATAGAAGCGTTGCGACGATTGGTTGAGACCGCCGTGCGAGCCGCCATCATAACCGACGCCATTCTCCAGAAGCGCCTTGGTGACGGCAAGGATGCCTTCGCCGCGAAAGGTCTCCCCGGCGCCGATCCGCAACTGCTGGACCTCCTTCTTGAACGATCTCTCGGTCATGCCATGACCTTCCCTGAGGATTCCGCCATAATATCCATTCGTATGGAGTCTGACAAAGCCGGGGTGCGGGTGCCAGTCGGGTCTCCGTGCCCGCGCCGTCGCGCGGGCGAGCCGGAGCGGCCTCGGATATCGTGTCGGCGCAGGTCGCGCAGGATCGTGAGCTTGGCGCGAAAGGCCGCGGGTTCGCCGCCGTCGATCTGCGCGAACATCTCCTCGTAGCGGGTGAACGCCGCGCGGCCCGCGCCCGATCGGGTCGACCTTTTCCATCGCCTCCAGCCTGCCCGACATGGTGGGCTGCCCGGTCACCACATTCGGTAGCTCGTGGAGGGTGGCGCCGGGCACCACGGTCAGCATCGCCCGCGTCAACATCCTGGCGGTCGTCAGCTTCCGCGCCCGCAGCGCCGCCTGCATGTTGGCGGTGTTGCGGCCCATGATCCGGCTCATCGGATGGGGTGCGAACCCCCACAGCCCGATCTCGCCCAGCGTCCGATCGGCACGGGGAGCCGGATCGCTTCGAGATCGGCCGTTCGCCACCGGTCTCCCCCGATCCTGTCCGCAACCTGATCCCACCGATCTGACGCCGAGCCCCGGTCCGGGGGACGTCGAGGCGCCGGTGTTCGGGGGCTGCGGACATCGAGGTCGCGATTGACCGATCCGGCGAATCGGCGCCACGAGAAAAACCGGATCGGCACCAAGAATCCGCCACAGGGATCGCCGCCCGGTCGATCGCCGGAACCGCCGGAAGTCCGTCCTGCCTTCAGGCGGGCACGAGCGCCATCGCCCGCACCGGGCTGCCGGTGCCGCGCCGGATCTTGAGCGGCGCCGCGATCAGGATCGCGCCCTTGGCGGAGAGCTGGTCGAGGTTGGCCAGCGACGCCAGCCCAAAACAATTGTGGCCGTGCAGCATGTTGTGAGCCGGGAATGGCGGCTCCATGCCGCCGGCCTGCCCCGCATAGGTGCCGATGCACTGCGTGCCCCAGCCGACGATCTTCCGGGACAGCAAGTATGCCACACATTCCGGCGTCGGTCCCGGCGAATGCAGCCCGGCCCCGTCGGCGTTGAGAAACTTCGCCTCGTCCCCCGCGCTTGTCCCGGTCGGTGCCATCACGACCCATTCGCCCGCGACGATCTCGCCATGCGCGGCCCCCCATTCCTTCACATGCTCGGGCGTCAGCAGGAAATCGGCGTCCTGGCCGCTCCGACGCGAGAAATCGAGCACGTTCACCGGCGCCGCGATCCGCTGCAGGTCGAGCGAGTCGGTGAAGCCGTCGGCATGGTCCTTGCCGGTGATCCAGTGATGCGGCGCGTCGAAATGGGTCCCGGAGTGCTCGCCCAGCACCAGCCAGTTCCAGGCGAAGAACGGCCCGTCATCGTCGTATTCGCTGATCTTGTGGATCTCGGTCCTCGGCGTGTTTCTGGCGAAGTCCGGCGGCAGGTGCAGGATCGGCGTCTCGAGCACCAGAACCCCGACAGATCCACCACCCTGACCTCGCCCGACAGCAGCTTCACCCCGGGATTCTTCAGCACATCCGACGCCATTCCGCCCTCCGGATCAAGTCCGCCTGCGACACGCCGGTAGACAGGAGAACATGCACAAGCAATTCTCTCCGCGCCATCACGGTCGGGCGACAGCGCCGGTGCTCCTTGACGAAGGGCCAGGTGGCCCAAGCGTTCGGGCAGGCAGGCGGTCAGGGCGCTGCCGCAAGGGGGCGCGAGGTTACGCAATCCGGACGGCAACGTTCCGCGTCCGATCGTGGAGCCGATCGTGCCTGCACGGCCTCGAGAATGCGGACGCGCGGGCCGGCGTGTTGCTCGACGGCGGCCATGTCGACCGCCATACCGCCAACTGCGGCCCGCATCGGCCGTCAGGTCGCCAGCATCGTCCGTCGGTCCCGGCGTTGTTCGCCGACCGGATGGCCACCGGGAGGACCTGACGCTGGCCGTCATCGGCTCCGCTCGGAGTGTCGTCCGTCCGTATCAAGCCCTGCCGCCGGCCAACGCCCGTTCGCCGGGAGCGGCGGATCAGGAGGGCAGGACCGCCGTCGCCTCGATTTCCAGCTTCGCCTTATCCTCGATCAGCGCCGCCACGACCACCATCGTCATCGCCGGGAAGTGATAGCCCATGACGTCGCGATAGGCGGACCCCACCTCCGTCTGGCGCGCGAGGTATTCCGCCTTGTCGGTGACGTACCAGGTCAGCCGGACGATGTCGGTCACCTCGCCCCCCGCCGCGCGGAGGACGTCGGCGATGTTGGTGAGCGCCTGGCGCATCTGGCCGATGAAATCGCCGGTTTCGAAGACTTGATCGGCGGTCCATCCGATCTGCCCGCCGACGAACAGCACGCGGCCCTCGCCCACCATGCCGTTCGCATAGCCCTTCGCGGGCGCCCAGCCCTCGGGGTGGATGGTCATCGTGCCCACGGGCTCAGCCCTCCTGACAGGTTTCCAGGGTCGCCCGGTGGTTCGCGGGCCAGGGGATGGATTTCATCGCGTCCAGATCGACCAGCACCAGCGTTCCCGTCGTATCGAGCCGCGCCTCGCCGTCGCAGGCGGCGCGCAGGTCGAAATCGAGGCTGGCGCCGCCGACGCGGGTGACGACGAAGGTCCAGTCGAGCACGTCCCCGAGGCGCGAGGCGGCGCGGAACTCGGTCGTGATGCGTCCCATCGGCACGCCGATGCGCTCCACGCCGTGCATCTGGCGAAAGGACCATCCGACCGCCTCGTCGAAAAAGGTCTCGACGACCTCGTTGATCATCTCGAAATAGCGCGGATAGAAGACGATCCCGGCGGGGTCGCAGTGCTGGAACATCACCCTGATCGGGTATCGGAACGCCGCCATGTTTCTGCTCCGACCCGTTCCGCGTCGGCCGATCCGTCGGCGCAACCGCGACTTTCCGCCGCCCGGACAGATCCCGCAGAGGCTGGTTTCGCATATCATTCTTCACCAACGCGCGATAAACTTCAAGCCTAAAGTTTTATGCTTGAAATGCCTCTGCCACGGTGAGACATCTTGGTGCAAGTCCGCCGGACAAGGAACGCGCGATGAAGACTGTCTGCCTCGGCGGCGGCCCCGCCGGCCTCTATTTCGCCATCAGTCTGAAACTGCGCCGGCCGGACTGGCCGATCACCGTCCTCGAACGCAACCGCGCCGACGACACCTTCGGCTGGGGCGTGGTGCTGTCGGACGAGACGCTCGACAACCTGGAGCTCAATGACCCGGAGAGCGCCGCCCTCATCCGCGACCGCTTCGCCTATTGGGACGACATCAAGGTCGTCAAGGACGGCACCGCGATCACCTCGACGGGCCACGGGTTCTGCGGCCTGGGGCGCAAGACGATGCTGATGCTGCTGCAGGACCGCGCCCGGGCCCTCGGCGTCGACCTGCGGTTCGAGACGGAGGTCGCCGACATCGACGCCTTGCGGAGGGACTACGATCTTGTCGTCGCGGCCGATGGGGTGAACTCGAGGACCCGGACGCGCTACGCCGAGGCCTTCGAGCCCGAGATCGACACCCGCGCCTGCAAGTTCGTCTGGCTGGGCACGAAGGCGAAGTTCGACGACGCCTTCACGTTCATCTTCGAGCGGACGGAGCATGGCTGTATCTGGGCGCATGCCTACCAGTTCGATGCCGAGACGGCGACGTTCATCGTGGAATGTTCGGAGGCGACGTGGAGGTCTTTCGGCTTTGACAGGATGGACGGCGACGAGATGATCGCGGCTTGCGAACGGGTCTTCGCGGAGCATCTGGGCGGGCACGAGCTGCTCTCCAACGCTCGTCACCTGCGCGGGTCGGCGTGGATCAACTTCAGCCGGGTGCTCTGCAAGACCTGGCACCACGGCAACGTCGTCCTGCTGGGCGATGCCTCCGCCACCGCGCATTTCTCCATCGGGTCGGGCACCAAGCTGGCGCTCGAGTCGGCCATCGCGCTGGCGGAGCTCGTGTCGAAGGAGTCGTCGCTGGAGGCGGCCTTCGGGAAGTATCAGGACGAGCGCCGCCTCGACGTGCTGCGGCTGCAATCGGCGGCGCGCAACTCGACCGAATGGTTCGAGCAGATCGAGCGCTATCTCGGCCTCGATCCGGTGCAGTTCAACTACTCCCTGCTGACCCGCTCGCAGCGGATCGGCCACGAGAACCTGCGCCTGCGGGACGCGAAATGGCTGCGCGAGGCGGAGGAGTGGTTCCAGGGCCAGGCGGGCGCCAACGGCGTGCATCGTGCGCCGATGTTCGCCCCGTTCCGGCTCCGCGACATGCGACTCAAGAACCGCGTCGTCGTGTCACCCATGGCGCAGTACAAGGCCGTGGACGGCTGTCCCACCGACTGGCATTTCGCCCATTACGCGGAGCGGGCGAAGGGCGGCGCGGGGCTGGTCTATACCGAGATGTCCTGCGTGAGCGCCAACGGCCGCATCACGCCGGGCTGCCCCGGTCTCTACGCCCCGGAGCATGGGGCGGCCTGGAAGCGGCTGGCCGATTTCGTGCACGCGGAGACGGATGCGAAGCTCTGCATGCAGATCGGCCACGCGGGGCGCAAGGGCTCCACGCAGGTCGGTTGGGAGGAGATGGACGCGCCGCTCAAGGAGAATAACTGGCCGCTCCTGTCGGCCTCCGCGATCCCGTGGTCGGACCGCAACGCGGCACCCAGAGAGATGGGCCGCGGCGACATGGACCGCGTGACGGCGGAGTTCGTCGCGGCGACGGCCATGGCCGCGCGTGCGGATTTTGACATGATCGAGCTCCATGCCGCGCACGGCTACCTAATCTCGTCCTTCATCTCGCCGCTGTCCAACCGGCGCACCGACGACTACGGTGGGTCGCTGGACAATCGCATGCGCTATCCGCTGGAGGTCTTCGCCGCCATGCGCGCCGTCTGGCCCGAGGACAAGCCGATGTCGGTGCGGATCTCGGCCACCGACTGGGCCGGCGACCGGGGCGTCGGCGGCGAGGAGGCGGTGGCCATCGCGCAAAAGTTCCGTGATGCCGGCGTCGACATCGTCGACGTCTCGGCCGGGCAGACCAGCGCGGGGGCGCAGCCGGTCTACGGGCGCATGTTCCAGACGCCCTTCTCGGACCGCATCCGCAACGAGTGCGGCATCCCCACCATGGCCGTTGGCAACATCTACGAGCCCGACCACGTGAACTCGATCCTGATGGCCGGCCGCGCCGATCTCGTCTGCCTCGCGCGCCCGCACCTCGCCGACCCATACTGGACGCTGCACGCGGCCGCGGCGCTCGGCGACGAAGAGACCGCCTGGCCGCTGCCCTACCTGCCGGGGCGCGACCAGATGCGGCGTCTTGCGGAACGGGGCGAGGGCATGGGCCTGCAGGCATGACCGACCTCTCCGGCAGGACGGCGCTCGTCACCGGCGGCGGCGCGGGTCTGGGCGCGGACATGGCGCGCGGGCTGGCGGAGGCCGGTGCCACCGTCTGGATCGCCGGGCGCAGCCCCGCACCCCTCGACGCGCTGGCCGGGACGCACGATAGGATCCATGCCGCCCGGGCCGACGTCACCGACGAGCGCGCCGTGCGCGCCCTGTTCGACACCGCCGGGCCCTGCGACATCGTGATCGCCAATGCGGGCGCCTCCGCCAGCGCGCCCTTCACCCGGACCGACCTCGCCACTTGGCGCCAGATGATCGACGTCAATCTCACCGGCGCGTTCCTGACCCTGCGCGAGGGGGCGTTGCGGATGAAGGGGGCCGAGTGGGGCCGCCTGATCGCCGTGGCCTCGACCGCCGGTTTGAAGGGCTACGGCTACGTTTCGGCCTATGCCGCGGCCAAGCACGGCGTCGTCGGCATGGTGCGCTCCGCCGCGCTGGAGATGGCGCGAAGCGGCATCACGGTGAACGCGCTCTGTCCGGGCTTTCTCGACACCGAGATGACCGACCGCTCCGTCGCCAACATCGCCCGGAAGACCGGCAAGAGCGCCGAAGACGCCCGCGCCAGCCTCGAGTCGATGAACCCGCAGAACCGCCTGATCCGGCCCGCCGAAGTGACGGCGGCCCTGCTGTGGCTCTGCGGTCCCGGCTCCGAGGGGGTCACGGGGCAGGCCATCGCCATCGCCGGGGGCGAGATCTGACACCGTCCCGCAGATATCGCCCGACGGGGCCGAAAACGCTGGCCCCCGCGGCCGGGGCCTCGCTACTCTGACATCTCGAACCGAAGCCAATTCGGCGCGCCACCCTCAGGAAGGACACCACCATGAATTTGCGTCTCATCTCCGCCCTGCTCGTCGCGGCGGGCCTCGCTGCCCCCGCCTTCGCCCAGACGCTCGAAGTCGGGGCCTACCCGTCGAACCCGCCCTGGGAATTCAAGAACGAGCAGAGCGAGTTCGAGGGCTTCGAGATCGACCTCGTAAGGGAGATCGGCGCCCGCATGGGCCGGGAGGTCGACATCCAGGACCTCGGTTTCCAGGCGCTCTTCGCCGCGACCTCCTCGGGGCGGATCGACATGGCCGTCTCGACCATCACGATCACCGACGAGCGGCTGGCGAACCAGTCCTTCACCCAGCCCTATTTCGACAGCGACCTCGGCCTCGTGACCTCGCAGGAGGACGTGACCGCGCCCGAGGATCTTGCGGGCCGCGAGGTCGGTGCCATCGCCAGCTCCACCGGCGAGACCTGGATCGCCGCGAATACCGAAACCTACGGCTTCGGCGAATACCGTTCCTACACCACGCAGCAGAACCTGCTTCTCGATGTGGCCAACGGCCGTGTCGCGGCCGGGATCGGCGACATCCTCGGCTTCGAGTTCGCCGCCGAGCAGATGCCGCAGATCCGCGTCGCCGCCCGCATCCAGACGGGCGAGCAGTTCGCCATCATGATGCCCAAGGGGTCGCCCCTGCTCGAGGAGGTCAACGACGCCCTCACCGAGATCAAGGAGGACGGCACGCTGGCCGGGATCTACATGAAGTGGCTGAAGTCGGAGCC
>JBBQDX010000228.1:0-7371 GCA_038320125.1 Rhodobacterales bacterium
CTGATGGTGGCGGGACGCCGAGGTCCCGCAGGTCGACGGCTACTGGCCGATGTCGGCGCAGACGCTGGCCGCGTGGCGACGCCGGGTTCTCGGGCAAGCTCGTGCGCCGGTCGGACCTTCAGGCTGCGGTCATCGACCGGCTCGAGCGCCTGAACGGCGAGGTGAAACGAAGGACCAACGTCCTGGGGATCTTTCCGAACGAGGCCGCAGTCACCCGCCTCGTCGGGGCGATCCTTCTTGAACAGAACGATGAATGGGCCGTCCAGCGAGCGCGATACATGACGCTGGAAAGTGTCGCCACCATAAGCGATGCTGCCGCCGTCATCTTGGCCCCCCATGGCGGGCTGACGCCCCGGCCCAAGCCGGAGAAAGCGGCGGCCATCGGCCAAGCTACACCACTTGGTGGGACACGACCGCCCAAAATCTTTCATCTGACAACCTCGCGGTCGAGAACTTGAAATATCACACGTTCCCGCCGATCAATCCTAGCACGGAGACATGATTAAGCGTCTCGGGTGGTAGCGTAGGAATTTTTACGCACCAAGATTTAAATCAACCTCGCGCGCCAACAAAATTATTAACAATAATAATGTGCTCACACCGCCGTACGTTTTTTATTCGTGTCCTAAGGGGCAGAATACGTCAAGGCCCTATCGCGATACTACACTGTGGTGACGGGCAGCGTGCCGGGACAGTCGCGCCGCGCGTCGAGCGGCAGCAAGACGCCGTTCGATCCCATTCGCTCCGCGGGGCAGCTCAGAAAGAGATAGAGCCGCCAAGTTCCGACGCGATCGCGCGGATCTGGGTGTCGGTCGTCTTGGCTACCAAAGCGTAGTCGAACGTCGGGTCGCTCCAGTAGGCTACCTGCTCACTTTCGAACGTCGTAGTTGCGAAGTCGAGGATTGGCGCCTCGTCGAGGTGGCGGGCGAGCGTGAGCGAAAGGCGCTCGCCCACATCGTTCTGGTATATGAACTGCGCGAGCGCCCCTTCCTTGGTCCCGAGAACCCGACTCCCGACCAGCCGCATTCCAAGTGCCTCGAGCGAGGGGACCTCGACGACCTGCCCAAGCTTGGTGGATATCCACCTCAACGTCTCGCCGCCGCCAACGGCGACGAACTCCTCCGGCCGGACTCGGTCCTCGGCGAAGACCCGGTGGGCGCCGACCGCTTCGGAGACGTATTCCGGGATGGCGGGCTGCCAGGCCGCATACTGCTGATGGCCGAACCACCCTGCGAGGACGAGCGCGGCCGCGGACGCCGTGCGGAGCGCCCAAGACGGGGGGCGCCACCTGCGGTTAGCGGCCACGCGGTCAGCGAGCTTGTGCGCGAGCGCCCGCTCCAGCGCCGCCGTGCGCAGATCAAAGGTTTTAGGAGCCATATCCTCAGCGGCCTCCGCGATCAGTACCTTCTGGCGCGCGTAGGTCGCGAAGCGCCGGGTGAGCTCGGGATCCGCGGCGATACGTGCGTCGATCCGCGCGGCCGCTTCGGGCCCGAGTTGGTCGTCGAGGTAGGCGTTGAGTTCGTCCATTGCCAGATCGTCGTCGACCGGTCGGTTCGTCATCGCAGGCTCCTTTTGATCAGACGACCAGCTTGATCTTTGTCTGGCGCACGCCGTCGACGATGCGGCGGAGCGCTTCCCGGCCCCGGCCAAGGCGCGAATAGAACGTGCCGAGCGGCACACCGAGCGCTTTGGCCGCGTCGGCGTAGCTCATCTCGTTAAGAGCGACCATGACGATCGGCTGGCGCTGTGCCTGGGGAAGCTGGTCGAGGGCGTCGAGTACCTGCTGGAGTTCGACCCGGCGCACCTGTTCGTCGCCGACGACGGGATCCGGCAGGTCGAGTTTCGCAACGTTCCGAACCTTCTTTTTGCGCAAGTCGCTGACGTAGGTGTTGTGCAGGATCCGAAAAAGCCAGACCCGCAAGTCCGAGCCGGGTATCCAGGTGCCGGCCGATGCGAGCGCCTTGGTGAGCGCCTCCTGTACGAGGTCCTCCGCGTCATGCTGATTGCGTGTCAGGACAATCGCATAGCGCCGAAGGCTTGCGACGTGCTCATGTAGACTTTCAGCGAACATGATCCCGGTGGTCATCGAGTCTCTTTCCATTTCGAGTCAAATACGTCGCGCAGCAGGGATTCATCCGTCCGGCTGTAAAAAATTCTACGTCGCGCAGCAGGGATTCATCCGCCCGGCTGTAAAAAATTCCGTAGCTCGTGGCATATCGGCGATCGACGTGCGGCAGGGATGAAGTGGCCGCCTCGTGCGTATGTGATCCGAACGGTCGGGTACGGCTGGGCGCAAAGGCGCGTCTGGAGAGACCGCTCAGACAAACCGAAGCGATCTGGAGACGCGCGTGGAGCATTCTGTGACGGGCCAAGCTGGCGATGCCGTCGTCAAGCCGGGGTTCCGTAGCCTACTACACCGGACGTGGGTTCGGGCGCAGACTGCGGCTGTCTCCACGGCGTCGGAACTCTCGGCCCGGACGCGCGGGGGCCATTTCCCGGGCTTGACACGCCCCGGTCGCCTCTCGGGAGTGCGCTGGGGGGGCATGCTACGCCGGACACTGCTCGGCGGCGCGGCCTTCGGCGTCCTTTACTACGGTCTGCTCGGCGCGCTCGCCCACCGGGTTGACGACGATCCTGATTTCCGTCCGGCTACGCCGACGCAGGGCGGCAGCGCCGCGGTCGATATGGCGGCCGCCCTGATCGAGCGCGAGGTAACCACCAATGGCTGGACAGCCAACGACACCTGGATGGCACCGAACGCCCTCTTGGATAACACCCCGAACTTCCAGCTCGGCATCATGCGCGCCGTGGGCCGATTTTCGTTCGAGATGCTCGATCAGATCGCGCGGACGCGCGGATCCTCCAGTACGGATCCGGACCTTGAGCGCGCGATGGGCTTCCTTCAGTATCCGGGCGACATCTGGTTCTTCGACTTCGACAGGTCGTGGCTGCCTACGACCCCGAGCGAGGACCAGTATCGCGCGGGGCATCGGGCGCTCGCGGCCTACAACGCCCGGCTTGTCCAGGGCAAGGCCGTGTTCGAGCGCCGCGCCGACGTGCTCGCGGCCACGCTTTCGCGCATCGCCGCAGACATCGGCTCTCTAACCGCCCAAGTCGACCGAAAGGTGTCCGCCGACGCGGGCCTGCTGAGCGCGACCGCTGATGATGTTTTCTACCAGAACAAGGGGGCGATCTACGCCTACTACATGCTGCTCGACGCGCTCGGACGCGATTTCGAGCCGATGATCGGGGACGGTAGCGTCGCTGCGGTCTGGAGCCAGATGATGGCAAGCATGCGCCACGCCGCTTCCCTGCGCCCTCCTGTGGTGATCAACGGTGCCGGCGACGAAAGCATCTTTGCCAATCATTTGATTTTGCAGGGTTTCTACATGAAGCGGTCGATCCTGCAGATCGAGGAGATCGTAAGCGTCCTCAGGGTGTGACCCTGCGGATCGTCCAAGCCGGGCGATAACATGCATCAGACGAGGAGAGACCGATGGCCTTCCAGGATATCTTCTACAGCCCCCGCGGCAACGCAGCGCCGAACGCGCCCACCCGCCTCGGCGCGCTGCTGCGCGGCTGGCTGGAAGCCTACGGCGAATGGCGCGAGTATCGGGATTACGATGCGATCGGCGCCGCGTTCGCCAAGCTGTCCGAACGCCAGCTCAACCAGCTCGGGATGAGCCGCGCGACGCTGTCAATAGACCTGACCGACCTGATGGCGCGCGCCGACGAAAGTCGCGCCCACGCCGCCGAGATCGCCGCCCTGCTCGATGGCCGCGCGCCCTTCGCCGCCGCCGCCCCGCTGCGCATTGCCGCGCAAAGATCAGTGGTCAGCACGGCCCCCTGACCTGATGCGGCTCTCTCGGCCAGCGCAGCCCGACTGGGAGAGATCAGCCCATCAACGTTGCGGTGTGACGCTTTGTTTAGCCAACATATACATCTGGAATCCGGCCGATATACTGGTGGCGCTAGCCATCGACATGATCGCAGACCCCAAGCACATCCCCTTTCATTTTCCGGCCAAGGCATCGCCTGTCCGGCCACTGACCACAAGAGAGCGATATGCATCAGGACAGAAAGATCACCCCGGACTCCCCGGTGAACAGCCAGGCTGGCGGCGCGCCCACGGCCCGCGATATGCTTCCCGCCCGCAGCGGCTTCATCCTGCGACGTTACCGCGTCACGAACTTCCGTTCGGTCACCGACAGCGGCTGGCTCGAACTCGATCGGGTCACCGCGCTGATCGGCGTCAACGAATCCGGAAAGACCAACCTACTTTTGCCGCTTTGGAAGCTCAATCCCGCCGGCGATGGGAAGATCGAACCGACGTCGGACTTCCCCAAGGCGCTCTTCGGAGCCATCCGCGAGGCGCCCGGCAGCTTCCAGTTCGTCACCGCCGAATTCGACACCGGCACCGAGGCGGCCGCCCTGGCCGAACTGGCCGGCATCGAGCTCGAGGCCGCCTCCGTCGTTAGCGTCGGACGCTGCTACGACGGTCGCTACACGGTCAGTTTCCCGCTCCACCTGCGTCGCACGAGTGACGAGCGCGCGGCCGTCGCCAGCGCGATCAAAGACGCCCGCCGGTCGATCGCCGAAGGCGAGGTACCGCTGTCGCAGGCCGATCTCCGCACGAGCGCGCTTGAGACACTCGACGCCATGTTCGCCGAATTCGACAGCCAAGTGCAGCTTTCGGGCAACGACATGATCCGCATGCGTGACCGGGTGGCCGCACTGATCCCCGCCGATCCTCCCGCAACATCGGTAGTCGTCGCCGGGCTCCGCACGCTGCACCGCGAACTGGAACAGCGGATGGCCGAGATCCTCGCCCCTGATCCCGGCCAGATCGACACAGTACGTGCCGACGTCATCGCCCGCATGCCCACCGTCGTCTACTATTCCAACTACGGCAATCTCGAGTCCGAGATCTACCTGCCCCATGTAGTCGAGAACATGGCGCGCGCTGATCTGGGCACGAAGGAAGCGGCCAAGGCGCGGACGCTGCGCATACTGTTCGGGTTTGTTGGCCTTAAGGCAGACGAAACCCTGCAGCTTGGCCGCGATTTCCGCGATATCCGCGAAGAGGCAGAGGCCCGCCTGATCGCCGAGGAGGGCCGGCACGGCCTGATGCGCAGCTTGCTCAGCCGCGCCCGCGGCCCGGAACTGCAACCCGACGCCAAGATCCTCACCGAGATCGCCGAGGCCAAGCGCACACGCTCGATCTTGCTGCAATCAGCCGGCACCAAGCTGACCGAACGCTTCGCCGACTGGTGGAAGCAGGGCGATTACCGCTTTCGGTTCGAGGCCGACGGTAACCATTTCCGCATCTGGGTGGCCGACGCGCGCCGACCCCAAGAGGTCGAGCTCGAGAACCGCTCGACGGGGCTGCAATGGTTCCTGAGTTTTTTCCTCGTCTTCTTGCACGAAAGCGGCGGATTGCATCGCAACGCGGTTCTGCTGCTGGACGAGCCCGGCCATTCGTTGCATCCGCTGGCCCAGCGCGACCTCTCGAGCTTCTTTCAAGGCCTCGCGGTCACCAACCAGATTCTCTACACCACCCACTCGCCCTTCCTCGTCGATGCCGACCGGCTTGAGCGCGCGCGCAAAGTCTTCGTCGGGCGCGACGGCTCGACCCGAGTTAGCGGAGACCTGCGCGCCGCCGAGGGCTCGGACAGCCAGCGCGGGGCGAGTTTCGCCGTCCATGCTGCGCTGAACATGTCTGTGGCCGACGCAATGCTGGGAGGCGCGCGGCCGGTCCTCGTCGGCGGGCAGATCGAACAGATTTATCTCTCGACGATCAAGACGCTGCTTGTTTCCGCCGGCCGGCTGCGACCTCGCCGCGAGATCATCTTCGCACCCGCCGCCGGTCCCCGCGTCATGCAGGTCATTGCGGCTATGCTCGCAGGCGAGGAGACGGGCTTGCCGCCCGTGATCCTCGATCGAACGCCCTCTGGACAGGAGCAGGGTGCGGCCCTGGTGGCCGACGGCCACGCCGGGCGCGTAATCTGGCTTGATGCTCTCATTGGCGTCGATGGCGCACGGGTCGAGGACCTGGTAGGCCCTGATCTGATCGGGTCGTTGGTCGATCGGGTCGAACGCCGGCCCGAACGGCTTTTCGCTGATCGTCTCAGGATCGGGCGGCCGCTCCTGGAGCAGGTCCACGACTGGGCCGCAGCCGAAGGCATAATGCTCGATCCCGAATTCCGGCTGCAGCTCGCGCTGCGGGCCCGAGCCCGTCTGCTCAACGAAGGCTTCGCCGTTCTTTCATCAGAAAGGCTCGAGATCTGGACCCAGCTACTCGTACAGCTCGACGGAGGTTGAGGCTCACCCCAAGGCGGAGCGCATTCAGTCCCATCCGCCATCATCGGGCGGGGCCGGCGGCTCCGGTTCCCTCATCGCTTTCGATCTTTTCGGAGGGTCAGTCGGGGCGTTTACGCGACCGGCTCTGGGCGGGACGGTCGGACGAACCGTTCATCTCGAGGATGTGGACGTGGTGGGTCAGCCGGTCAAGGAGCGCGCCGGTGAGGCGCTCGTCGCCGAAGGTCGCGGTCCATTCGAAGGCAGGTTCGAGGTGATGATCGTGGCGCCGCGCTCATATCGCTGGCTAATCAGTTCGAACAGCAGTTCCGCCCCGGTGCGCGACAGCGGCACAAGGCCCGACTCGTCGATAATCAGCGGTTCGAAGCTCGCGAGGGTCTTCTGCAGGCGCAGCAGCCGTTTTTCATCCTGCGCCTCGATCATTTCGTGAACGATGGCGGCGGCGGTTGCGAAGCGGGTCTTTACGCCGCGCTGACATGCGGCCAGGCCGATCCCACAGACCGTGTGGGTCTTCCCGGTGGCGCTGGGGCCGAGGGCGATGACGTTCTCGCGCCGGACGACGAACTCGCACCGCGCCAGGTCGAGGACCAGCTTCTCGTCGAGGCTGGGGATGGCGTCGAAGTCGAAGCTCCCCAGGCTCTTGACCGCCGGGAAGCGGGCGTCGCGGATGCGCCGCTCGACGGTGCGCACCTCGCGGTCGCGCGTCCCCGCCCGCAGACGAGACTGGCGGCCCCGGGCCGCGGGGCAGATCCGGCTCGATCAGCCGCGTCAGGTAGCGCACATGGTCGACGTTCTCGGCCGCGCACTGCCGGGCCAGCCTCTCGTACTCGCGCAGCGCCGTCGGCAGCTTCAGCTTCTTGAGGTGGTGGCGCAGCAGGATCTCGGGCGTCTCGGCGGCGGCGGTCATGCCGGCGCCCCGGCGTCGTCGCCCGCCAGCAGGCTCAAGTAGCTGGCCGCCGACGTGGTCTCGACGGTCGCCGCCGGCAGGTAGGGATAGGCGTCGAAGCTCAGCTTCGGCGGGCGGTGTTCGACCCGGCACAGGGCCAGGCGCTT
>JBBQDX010000229.1:0-7300 GCA_038320125.1 Rhodobacterales bacterium
TGCCACCAACGCCCTTGACTGCGGGCGTCGTAATCAACAATGAAAAAAGCCCTGAAGGCCCACTCACGAGGTGGCCGGATGTTCATGGAACGACCGGCCGGATGCTCGTGGAATAGATGGCCGGATGCCGTGGAATACGCAGCTGACGCTCCCGCCCGACGGCCCGGAGCTGAACCGGGGTGAGAACATCCGGCAATACCTCCGCCAGAACCGCGTCTTCGACGGCCACGACGCTATCGTCGATGTCTGCTGTGACGCCTGGAACGCGCTCATCGCAATCCCGGAGCGCGTCGCCTCCATCACCTCCCGCAAATGGGCGCAGGTCAGCCGATGATGCCGTTGGTATTAGCTGTCGCTCGACGCGAACCGCTTGCCGCGGTGCATCTCTCCCGAAGCGGCCGTTTGTGCCGACGTGCCGCATGCTTCCGTGACTGAAGGTCGGCAGAGCGGGACAAAGGCTGTCATTGGAGGTGCTTCAGGGCGACCTCTTCGGACCCTTCCAGGACGACACTGACTGCCCGTTCCGCGGCCTCGACAGCACCTGCAAGGAAACCGGCTTCGACGTGGCTGGTTTCGCTACCTGCGAGCAGCAATCGACGCGCCCACGGCCCGCTGATCCAGCCCCGTCCGAAGCTGGAGCCATGGCCAGTCGGCGCAGCGTCCTCGGGAGTGGCGGTGAAAGGGTCCGCGGCCCAGTCCTTGAGCAGCGTGGCAACGGGCGTCCGGGCCTCGGGCCCGAAAATGCGCTCGAGCTGCTGGAGGCAGGCCGCCTTCAGCGCCTCCTCTCCCAAGGCGGCGCGCTGGCCGGCGCCGGCGCCGATGAACCCGAACAGCGCTGCCTGTCCCGAGCGGGTGGTGGCGTCGTGTATCTCGGCGAGCGGTCCGACAAGGCTCTGTGCCGTGCCGGAAAAGCCCGCTTCGCGCCAGAACGGGCGATTGTAGAGGGCGAAGAACTTCGCGTGCGGTGCCATCCATGTCGGCGTGCTCTTCCACAATTGCAGGATTTCCGGGTCAGGAGCAGGATCGAGTTGGACCGTCGCGGCAAGCAGGCGAGGCGGTGTTGCCGCGATCACCTGCTGCGCGACCAGGATTCCTTCATCCGGATCCCTTTTCACCGTCAACTTCACGCCGGTCTCCGTCAGCTTCATCGCGACGACCTGCGCGTCGAGGTTCAGCCGGTCTCGAGGAATCTCGCGGACCAGCGCATCGACGAGGGCAGCCGAACCCCCAACGATCCGCTGGGATTGCGGGTCGTCGCGCAGGCCTGCAAGGCGGTGCGGAGGTTCCCGCGACATCCGCTCGAATGCGACGTCGCCCGTCGCATTCTGAGCGAAGCTCTCCAGTCCCAGCGCACGGACGAGCGCCGCGATGGAAGGCTGACGGTCCGGCCAGAACCAGGAGGGCCCGAGATCGAACCCGTCCGCTGCTGGCTCACCCTTCTCGTCCACAGAGAGGAGCGGCCGCCGGGCCGGTTCCTGGCCTCGAGCAGCACGAAGTCGACGCCGGCCTGTTGCAGCCGCCGTGCTGCATGCAGGCCGGCAAGTCCGGCGCCGAGAATGGCGACTTTGGCGCTGGTCATATCCTGGTGTGCCTCCCGACGGAGATGTGAGCGAGGTTGTGTTCTCAGCCCGGCATGGCGAGAATATCGCGGTGCTGGAGCGGCGCCTCCTTGATCCAGACTGTCGCACCGTCCAAGCCGACTTGGGCCTCCAGCGCATGCCCGGCGGGAAGCCGTCCCCAGCTTTGCGGCTCGAGAGTCTCGCCCTGTGCTGTAAACCCGCCTGCCACGACGAGAAACTCGAGCCCCTGCGTGTTCTCAACCGTCACGTTCGCGGCGGGCATCCAGTCCTCGAGGACCACCCGCTCGGCTTCATCCGCGAACAGCAGGCGGGCGCTTTTTGCCCCGTCTCGTGGCTCAAGGTGCTCACCTTCGCCGGGCTGGCGAACGATCTGCACGTCATCCTCCGCGCGATACTGCCACAGACGGACGAAGATGGTGCAGCCATTTTCAGCCGCCGGCTTGTGTGCAGTGCCCGGCGGATTGCGAAAGTAACACCCTGCGGGATAGTCGCCGTGCTCATCCTGAAACGTGCCGTCGAGCACCAGGATCTCCTCGCCGCCGTTATGCGAGTGGCTGGGGAAAGCGCTGCCGGGTGCGTAACGCACGATGGAGGTGGCACGGGCCACCTCGTCGCCCTCGCGGTAGAGCATCCGCCGGTCGACGCCTGCCGAGGGACTTGGGACCCAGTCCTGCCGCGCGGCATGGACGATGACCGCTTCGCTCAGGTCGTCATTGATCTGCATGTGGTGTGTCTCCCATGGTCAGGACCATCCGGAACTTCACGTCGCCGGACCGCATCCGTTGATAAGCGTCCGCGGCCCGCTCGAGCGGCATCGTCTCGATCCACGGGCGCGCATCCGTCAGTACGCTGAACTCCAGCGTCCGCTCGTTCTCGTAAGGCGATCCCGTGATCGAGCCGAGCACGCCGCGTTCGCCGCCGACGATCTGGCCCATCGAGACCGCCAGCGGGTCCTTTCCAATGCCAAGAAGGACAAGTCGGCCTTCGGGCGCGAGACCCGGCATGAGCGACGAGACGGTCTCGGCATCGCCGATGGTGGTGAGGATTGCCGCAGCGCCGCCCATGGCAGTCAATGCTTCTGTCGCGCTCTCCCGGTCCGTGTCGATGTAGCGGTGTGCGCCCAGTTCCGCCGCGTCGGAGGCGATCTCCTGCCCGCGCCCGATGGCCACGACGCGGAACCCCATCCGGCGCGCGTATCGCACCGCCATGTGACCGAGGCCGCCGATCCCGAAAACGGCAACCGTGTCTCCCGGCTCCGCTCCCGACGTCCTCAGCCCGTTGAAGGTGGCGATGCCGGCGCAGAGGATCGGCGCGGCTTCTTCGGACGATAGCTCATCCGGGATGGAAACGAGGCCCGTGGCCGGTGCGGTCATCATCTCAGCGTATCCGCCGTCCCGGCTCGAGCCCATGACCGGCTGGTTGCGACACAGGTGCAGGCGACCGCTGCGGCAGGCAGGGCATATCAGGCAGGGACCGCCGAACCGGCCGACGCCGACCCGCTGCCCCTTTTGCCAGATCTCCGGCACATTCGCGCCGATCTCGACGATGCGGCCTACGACCTCGTGGCCCGGCACCCGCTGCGCCACCGGGTCGGCACTCTCGATGTCGCCGCGGTCCGCGCCGCAGATGCCGCAGGCCTCGACGGCGACGAGGACCTCGCCCGGCTCCGGTTGCGGCAGGGGCCGCTCGACCAGTTGGAGATGCCCGGGTCTGCTGACCTGTATCGCCCGGTATGTCGGTGTCATCACCGCACTCCTTCATTCCGTTCCATCAGCTTGCGGGCCTCCGTGCCTTGCGGCGCAATGGGAACTTGGCGGGAACGGCGGCTTTCCGATGCGGCCCGAATAGCAAATGCGTTACATGAAGGAAAACGGCGTTTGGCCCCGGCAATTGACCCTGTGCACTGAGACGCGTATGCTGCGGCGCAGCAAAAGGTTATTCCGAATGTTGGAGAAGTCGCGCGGCAAGCCCATCAACCTTGCCCTTCAGGGCGGCGGGTCGCATGGCGCGCTCACTTGGGGCGTGCTCGACCGCTTGCTGGAAGATGATCGCTTGGAGATTGCCGACATCAGCGGCACCAGCGCCGGGGCAATGAATGCCGTGGTCCTGGCCGACGGCTTCGAGCGGGGCGGACGCGACGGGGCGCGCACAGCCTTGCATGATTTCTGGAAGGCTGCCAGCAATGCTGCGCGGTTCTCGCTGATCCAGCGTAGCCCGTGGGATCGCGCGGCCGGAAACTTCAGCTTGGACCTTTCGCCCGGCTACCTGTTCATGGAAGGGATCAGCCGGCTGTTCTCGCCCTATGAACTTAATCCGCTGGGGGTGGACCCGCTGCGGATGATCCTTGAGCGGCAGGTCGATTTCGCCAATGTGAACCAGTGCCGGGATATCGCCGTGCATGTCACCGCGACCCATGTGCGCACAGGTCGAGCGAAGATATTTTCCCGCGGGGCGGTCACGGCGGATGCAGTCATGGCATCGGCCTGCCTGCCTCAGATCAGCCGGGCGGTGGAAATCGAAGGCGAGGACTACTGGGATGGCGGCTACAGCGGCAATCCGGCACTGATGCCGCTGGTCACAAGCGAGGCCAGCCCCGACATCGTGATCGTCCAGATCAATCCGGTGGTGCGCCACGAGACCCCGCGCAGCGCTCGCGAGATTATCAACCGTGTCAAAGAGATCAGCTTCAATACCTCGCTGATCAAGGAATTGCGCGCAATCCATTTGATGCAGCAGATAACTGACGGTAAGGGGCTGAATATAGGGCCGGCCGGTCAAACCTACCTTCACCTTATCCATGCCGATGCCGAGGTTCAGGATCTGTCGGCCTCAAGCAAGTTAAATGCCGAATGGGACTATCTCAGCCTATTGTTCGAACGGGGGCGTGGTTGGGCCGAGGCTTGGCTGGACGTGAACTTTGAGGCACTCGGCACCCGCTCGTCACTGGATCTGGATGCGTGGTTTTTCGATCCCGCCGTTTCGCCGCAAGCGAAAGCCTGATGCCGTGAACGGCATGGCCTGCTGATGGTTACGCGGCTGGTCTTCGCTGCGCACACCTGAAGATGCACTCCGAACGTCCCCAGCGATTGCCACCTCTTGCTCCGATGTTTAACAACGTCAGCTTTCCGGATCGCGCTAAAGCTGGCCCGCACACGCGGCGAAAGCCCGCTTTCCGCCCATTCTGTTGAAAAACTCTGGTGACAGTTCTTCGGCAAGAAATCGTAGGACGCCCGTTCTCAAACGTTCCTAAAAATGGGCCCCGATAGCGTCTAATTCAATCGCAGACGGGAGGATGTTTCAACCTCGAGCCTGAGGTCTCCGGCCAAACAAGTTTTTCAACACATTCAGCCCTTCATGTCGATCGCTGCAGGTGCATCCCGCTTCTTCGCCCCCTTACCCCGTTTCGGTCCCGTCCCGCCGCGCTCCCTCAGCCACGATCCGTAACACGTCGTCTGGCAGCGGCCGCTGCAATGCTTTCACTTCCTCGAACGGGGCGGTCAGCCAAGTCTCCCAGTCGTTCGGTTCGATGAGGATCACTGGCATCGCCTTGGGGTGAATCGCCCCCACTGTCGCGTTCGCCTCGGTGGTCAGAAAGCCGTAGAGGTCGGCCGTCACCTCGCCCTCCTTCACCTTCCGCACACTCGTCCACTCCGTCCAGATGCCGGCGAAGAACATGAGGGGGCGGTCTTCGTTCTGAGCAAACCAGACCGGGGTGCGGGTCTTGTCCTTCTCGACGCGGTATTCCGAGAAGCTGGTGAAGGGCACGAGGCAGCGATGCTCCACACCCAGCCAGCGTCGCTAATGCGCTGAGCCGAGGTTGCGGACGTTGGTGACGCCGGTATCGGTTTTGCGGTTCTTCAGCGCGAAGGCCGGCGATGGCATCCCCCACCTCATCATCGCCAGCTCGCGGCCATCCTTGCCCTCGCGCACGACCGGGGCGGACTGATCGGGAAAAATCGACGGTAGCGGTGCAAGATTACCCGTACTGTCCGTCATGGCCTTGGCGATCTCGCGGATCGCAGCCTGGCCCTTGGTCAACGAGTATAAATTGCACACGGCTCAGGTCTCCTTGGGGGTCGTGGTGGTCGGTGCGCGCGTGTCGCGGATGCGCTGCACGGTCTGCCGACTGGTCCCGAAGCGTCGCGCTAAGGCGGGAATTGTCTCGCCCTTCTTCAGCCCGGCTTCGATCTCCGCCCGACGCTCCGTGTCGACGGAGGGCGGCCGACCCATCCGCTTGCCCGCGGCCCGGGCCCGGTCGATCCCCGCCTTGGTCCGCTCCACGAGCAGATCGCGCTCGAACTGCGCCACGACGTTTAGGATGCCCGTGGTCATCCGCCCCGCGGCGCTGGTCAGGTCCGCGTCCCCCAGGTCGAAGCTCTTCACCCGGACTGGCATCTCGCCGAGCCGCGCGATCGGCGCCATCACGTCCATCGCGTTGCGCCCCAGGCGATCCATCTTCGTCACTACCAGCATGTCGCGGGGCTCCCGCCTATCGACGAAGCGCGCGACCCAGGCCGCGCCATCGCGGCGATGCTCCCGGAGACGATTTCGACCACGATGCGGAAGGCCTCGACCTTGATCCCTGCTGCCGCGAACTGCCGCTTCTGGTTCCCGGTCGTCTGTCCGGCGGTGGAAACGCGGAGGTAGGCGAAGGTGCGTGGCAAGGTGTCCGAAATTCCCTCGATCTGTCAGGTCATGGTCAGAAGCAGGTTAGGCACCCTTTTGGGCAGGGGCAAATGGGGGTGTCCCGATTCGTCCCTATTTTGGTCATGGCGTTGCAGAAGTCGATCTGCCGCCAAAGGAGGAACTCCAGGCTAAGGGGTGCCCGATCGCATTCTCTTTGCCACGACAGCGTCGCGCCATCGGCTGCCTGCCAACCGGGGGCTTGGACGCCGATGCTGGAAACGATCGGAATTCTGACCGCCTCCGAAGGATGATAACAATACGACGCATCGTTCTTCCAGATCACAGGAGCGCGTCAATGGTTTGGCAGGTATAGGTCTGGCAGACATCGGCAATGGCCCGTCGACGCTCCCCACCCTCAAGTGTTTCAAACCCTGCGCTCTGGGTCCTCGGTCTTCTCTTGGGAGGAGTGATAATCCTCGTCGGGCAGCCCGACGGCTCCGCCGAGCTGATTTCTCCAACGGAGACAAGTTCGAGGGTTGAGGCAGCTGCTACCGCCGGCGGCCCAATCACTCCCGCGATGGTTTCGGACAATACCGGTGTGCCGCACGAGGTCACGGCTTTGAGCCTTCGTCTCCGGTCCGGCCCGTCCGGCGATGCGGCGATCCGAGGCGCCGCCGTGAGAGGCGAGCGTGTCGACGTTCTCGGGCGGCAGGGAAACTGGCTTGATGTCCGGCTGCGAAATGGCATCCGCGGGTGGATGCATGGCAATCATCTGGTACCTGCATGCCCGGCAACGGTGTCGGCGGAGCAGGTCACTGCTTCAGCCAGTTTTCGGCTTGATCGTCCGGAGCCTTTATCGTCCGGGGCGCCTGGAACGCGATCCGCGTTCACCGATGCCGTCGGACGCGCCACGATCACGGACGGCGACACGATCCGCATCGGCGAGACACGCATCCGCCTGCACGGAAGGATTATCTCGTGTCTCGGCGGAGCGTACGGGGTGTGTGTTGTCTGACCCCGTCTCCGCTGCGGGCGCCGCGGCGCCCGCAGCGGAGACGGGGTCGGTTTCCAGATTTGTGGGTCTTGTCGCGGCA
>JBBQDX010000230.1:0-7296 GCA_038320125.1 Rhodobacterales bacterium
TCAGTCCAGCGTCCGCGCCTCGTCCACCAGCATGATCGGGATGCCGCCGCGGATCGGATAGGCCAGCCCTGCCGCTTTCGACACCAGCTCCTGCGCCGCGGCGTCGTAGCTGAGCGGCCCCCGCGTCTGCGGGCAAACCAGCGCCTCCAGCATCCGGCGGTCGTGGGTAGCGCCCGGCACCTCGTCGGTCATTGCAGGATCTCCTCGCCGGTCCCGCCGCGCATCGCGAACTCCATCAGCGTCACCATCGTCTCGCGCCGGGTATCCAGCGTCGGCGCTTCCAGCAGCGCCTGCTTCTCCTCCGGCTCGAACGGGCAGAGCATCGACAGAGAGTTGATCAGCAGCTCCTCCTCCGCGTCTTTAAGGCTGTCCCAGTCGGTCGAAAGCCCCTGCGCCTCGAAATAGCGATTGAGCAGGTCGAGGAACCTCGGCCGGTCGAAGGCCTTGTCCGTCTCCACCTTGCCGAGATCCCGCTCGAACCCGTCCCAGGTCACGTCCGCCTGCAGGTAGGGCTGAAAGCCGGTCACCTCCCGCGTGATGCGGTAGCGCGACATGCCCGAAAGCGTGATCATGTAGCGCCGGTCCTCGGTCTCGCTCATCTGCGTCAGGCGGCCGACGCAGCCGATGGACTGCAGCATTCGTCCGTCGCCGGTCTTCTGCGCGCGCGGCTGGATCATGCCGATCAGCCGGTGATCGGTCTTGAGCGTGTCATCGATCATCTGCAGGTAGCGCGGCTCGAAGATATGCAGTGGCAATCGCGCCCGGGGCAGCAGCAGCGCGCCGGGGAGCGCGAAGACGGGGATGGTTCCGGGAAGATCGGTGGTTCGATACATCGGTGTCAGGTAGGGCGGCCGACCCCATTAGGCAAAGATCATCGACGAGAGTTTTCGACGGCCCCTGAGAACAACGGGATCGGTCGGCTTGAGCGCGTCGAAGATGGTGAAGAGCTGCGTCCGCGCTGCCCCGTCGTTCCAGTCGCGGTCGCGCCGGAAGAGCTCCAGGAGCTCCTCGATGGCGACCTCGGTCTCGCCCGTCGCCTGCAGGGCCGCGGCCAGATCGAAGCGCGCCTGGTGGTCGCCCGCGTCCGCCTCGACGGCCGCGCGCAACTCCGACACCGGGCCGGCGCTCGCTGCCTGCCGTGCCAGCGCAAGCTGGGCCTTTGCCGCATCGATCTCGCCGGATGCCGCGATCTCGGGGGGCGCGTTCGCAATCAGCGCCTCGGCCTCGTCCAGCTCCCCCAGAGCCAGATGTGCGCGCACAAGCCCCGCGTAGGCCGCTGCATTCCCGACATCTTCCTCAAGGATCGCGGCGAAGGTCTGCGCGGCGTCGACCGCCGCCCCCTCCGCCAGCATCTCCTCGGCCACGGCCAGCGCCGCCGCGAGCCCGTCGCCCTCAGCCCCGGGACCCAGGTCCGCGGCACGCTTCACGAAGGCCTCGACCTCCGCCTGGCTCACCGCCCCCTGGAATCCGTCTACCGGCTGCCCCTGCCAGAAGGCGTAGACCATCGGGATCGACTGGACGCGCAACTGCTGCGCGATCTGCTGTGCGCCATCCACGTCGACCTTCGCCATCCGCACCGCGCCTTTGGCCGCGGTCACCGCCGCTTCCAGCTGCGGCCCGAGCGTCTTGCAGGGGCCGCACCAGGGCGCCCAGAAATCGACGATCACCGGCACCTTCATCGACGCCTCGACGACCTCGGCCATGAAGGTGGCCTCGGTCACGTCGCGGATCAGGTCGGCGGCGGGTTCAGGCTTGGGTTGGCCGAGTTCGAGCATGGGATGGGTCCTCCTGTTGGGCGGCTATATGCGCGCCCCCGTCCGGTTTTCCAAGGCCGCGGCGCGCCTAGAGGTCGAACGTCGCGAGCACCGGCGCGTGGTCGGACGGCGTCTCCCAGCCGCGCACAGGCCGCAGGATGCGCGAGCCGTGCGCGGCGCCCGCGATGTCGGGCGTCGCCCAGAGGTGATCGAGCCTGCGCCCCTTGTCGGCGGCGTTCCAGTCGGGCGCGCGGTAGGACCACCATGAATAGAGGTTGCCCTCGGGGATGTCGGCGCGGGTTACGTCGACCCAGTCCGCCGTGCCCTGCACCTGCGCCAGCGCCTCCACCTCCACCGGCGTGTGGCTTACCACCTTCAGGAGCTTCCCATGGTCCCAGACGTCATCGACGCGCGGCGCGATATTGAGGTCGCCCACGAGGATCGCCTTCGCGGGCGCATCGGTGTGGAAATCGTCGCGCATCGCGACGAGGTAGTCGAGCTTTTGCGCGAACTTCAGGTTCACCTCCCGGTCGGCCACGTCGCCGCCGGCGGGCACGTAGAAGTTGTGGATCGTCACGCCGTTCTCCAGCCGGCCCGCGACGTGCCGCGCATGGCCGAGCGATGCATGGTCGTGCGCCGCCGTCTCCGTCAGCGGCAGCTTCGACAGGATGGCGACGCCGTTGTAGCCCTTCTGCCCACGCGCGATCATGTGGCGATAGCCGAGCGCCGCGAACCGCTCGCGCGGGATCTTGTCGACCGGGCTCTTGCATTCCTGCAGGCACAGGATGTCCGGGGCCTCCTCGCGCAGGAAGCGCAGCACCAGCTCCTCGCGCAGGCGGACGGAGTTGATGTTCCAGGTGGCGAGGGTGAAGGGCATGGGCATGGTCCTGTCGTCCGAGTCGGCCGACCGATAGCATGTCCCGCGCCGCCCCGCCGCCCCCCGAGGGATCGACGCCCCACGTAGGCAGAAGCCCCTTGAACCGCCGACGCCCCGGTCCGATGGTCGGCCCACGCCCAAGCTCCAGACCGCGGACCCTACGCCATGACGACCGACCTCCGCGCCTTGTTCCCCCTGCTCTTCGCGGCGGCGCTCCTTCTGGGCGGCAACGGCCTGCAGGGCACGCTCATCGCCCTGCGCGCGGCGGAGGAAGGCTTCTCCACCCTCGCCGTCGGAGCGATCGGCGCGGCCTATTTCACGGGCTTCCTCGCCGCCTGCTTCGCGGCCCCCGCGATGATCCGCTCGGTGGGTCACGTCCGGGTCTTCGCGGCGCTGGCCTCGGTGGCCGCCGTCGGCACGCTGGCGCTCGTGCTCGTGACGGACGTGTGGTTCTGGGCGCTGGTGCGGCTGGCGATGGGGGTCTGCTTCTCGGGCCTCTTCATGGTGATCGAGAGCTGGCTGAACCAGTCGGCGGGCAAGGGCGAGCGGGGCCGGGTCCTGTCGATCTACCGCATCGTCGACCTGATGGCGGTGACGGGCGGGCAGTTCCTGCTGCCGGCCTTCGGCGTCGGCGGCTTCGAGATCTTCGCGGTCACCGCGATCCTCTTCTCGCTGTCGCTCCTGCCGGTCGCCCTCACCGACACGTCGCGGCCGAGCCCGCCGCAGGCCTTCCGCTTCGACCCGGTGCACCTGATCCGCCTGTCGCCGGTCGCGGCACTTGCGGCGCTCTCCATCGGCATGACGACCAGCGCCTTCCGGCTGATCGGGCCGCTCTACGCACGCGATCTGGGCTTCGATACCGGGCAGGTCGCGCTCTTCATGAACGCCGGCATCGTCGGCGGCGCGGTGCTGCAATTTCCGCTGGGCATCCTGTCGGACCGGATGGACCGCCGCTGGGCGCTCCTGATGGCGACGACCGGGGCGGTGGCGGCGGGCCTCTACCTCAACACGGTGGCCGCGCCCGGCCCGGTCTATGTCGGCGCTTTCGCCTTCGGGGCCTTCGCGTTGCCGCTCTATTCGCTGGCGGCGGCGCAGGCCAACGACCGGGCGGAGGGTGGCGACGACTACGTCCTGATCTCGGCGGGCCTGCTCTTCGTATTCTCGGTGGGCGCGATCTTCGGGCCGCTCATCGCCGCGGGTCTCGTGCAGGCCCTCGGCCCGCAGGCGCTCTTCGGCTACACCAGCGCGGTCCATGCGGCGATGGCCCTGCTGACGGTGGCGCAGATGATGCTGCGCGCCCCGGTGCCGCGCCACGAGCGGGTGCGATTCGTGGGCCTCCTGCGGACTTCGCCGGCATTTTCGCGGCTGGCGCGGCGTGCGTCGCGCGAGACGGCCGCGGCGAAAAAATAGGCCGGGCCACAAGGGTCCGGCCAAGTCCAACAGGGAGGTTTGCGTCGGAAGGTCCCGCCGACGCGCCGGTATCGTATCTTCACATTGCCTGACGAAGGTTAACGAAGTGTTAACGCAAGTTACCGACCCGATCGACGGCGGCAGATCACGCCGTCCTCAGGCCATAAGGCGGTAGCCGCCGCTTTCGGTCACCAGCAGGCGGGCGTTCGAGGGTTCGGGCTCGATCTTCTGGCGCAGCCGGTAGATATGCGTCTCCAGCGTGTGCGTGGTGACGCCCGCGTTGTAGCCCCAGACCTCGTGCAGCAGCACGTCGCGCGCCACCGTCCCGTCGCCGGCGCGGTAGAGATACTTGAGGATATTGGTTTCCTTCTCCGTCAGGCGGATCTTCTTGTCGTCCTCGGTGATCAGCATCTTCATCGCCGGCTTGAAGGTATAGGGCCCGAGCTGGAACACCGCGTCCTCGGACTGCTCGTGGGTCCGCAACTGCGCCCTGATGCGCGCCAGCAGGACCGGAAACTTGAACGGCTTCGCGATGTAGTCGTTCGCCCCCGCGTCGAGGCCCAGGATAGTGTCCGAGTCGGTATCGTGGCCGGTCAGCATGACGATGGGGCACTTGACCCCGGACTTGCGCATCCGGCGGCAGAGCTCGCGCCCGTCGGTGTCGGGCAGGCCCACGTCGAGCACGATCAGGTCGTAGAGCTGCTCCTTGGCGCGGACCATGCCGGCGGCTCCCGATTCGGCTTCGAAGACGTCGAAATCCTCGGTCATGACGAGCTGCTCGGCCAGCGCGTCGCGCAGGTCCTCGTCGTCGTCCACCAGCAGGATCTTCTTGAGGTTGGCCATCGGGTGTCTCCGTCCGTTATCTGCGCCATTGATGCCGCCTGAAGCCCCGTCCGGGAAGCGATCGACGCCGCCCTCACGGCGACGTGTCGCCAACGGGCGATTTGTTTCATATGTGAGAGCCGGCACCCGCACCGCGGGCGCGATTGTTACAGGACTTCACGAACGATGCTGTCGCCCGGCCCCCAGGAGTTGCTCGCCCGCGCCCGTGCCGACCTGCGCACCGGGCTGCCGGTGGCGGTGGGCGGCGTGCTCATGGCTTCCGTCGAGACGGTGTCGCCCGCGCGGCTGGCGGCGATGCGCGGGTTGGGTCCGCTGACGCTCGCCATCTCGGGGCGCCGGGCCCAGACGCTCAAGGCGCGGGCCTACGACGGCGACATTGCCCGCATCGCGGTGCCCGACGAGGCCGACCTTCGCTGGTTGCAGGCCGTGGCCGACCCGGCGGACGACCTGCGCCAGCCGATGAAGGGGCCGCTGCGCAGTCTGCGCGACGGCGGCGGCGACCCCTGGCGGCGGGGCGTGGCGCTCGCCAAGGCGGCGCAGCTGCTGCCCGCCGTCGTCGGTGTGCGCGCCCCGGCCCCGCCGGGGGTGACGCAGGTGGAGGAGATCGACCCCGCCCCGGCCCCCCCGACCGTGATCGCCGCCGCCCGCGTCCCCCTCGCCGTCCACCACGCCGGTCGCGTCCACGTCTTCCGCGAGGGCCACGGCGGCGAGGAGCATTACGCCGTCGAGATCGGCCTGATCGACCGCGCCGCGCCGGTCCTCGTGCGCCTGCACTCTGCTTGTTTCACCGGCGACGTGCTGGGATCACTCAAATGCGACTGCGGGCCGCAACTGCATGCGGCGATGGCGGCGATGGCGCGGACCGGCGGGCTGCTCCTCTATCTCAACCAGGAGGGGCGGGGCATCGGGCTGGCCAACAAGATGCGGGCCTACGACCTGCAGGACCAGGGGTTCGACACCGTCGAGGCGAACCACCGCCTCGGCTTCGAGGACGACGAGCGCGACTTCCGGCTCGGGGCGGGGCTGTTGCGGCGGCTTGGCGTGGGGTCGGTGCGGCTGATGACGAACAACCCCCGCAAGATCGCGATGATGATCGCGCAGGGCATCGAGGTGGCGGACCGGGTGCCGCTGCATGTCGGGCTGACACCCGAGAACGCGGCCTACCTGGACGTGAAGCGCTTGAAGTCGGGGCATCTGGAATGAGGCACGGGGCGGGAGCCTCCGGCGGGGATACTTCGGGAGCAAAGACGGAGGATCTGGTGCTCACGCCTACGGGCGTGCGCTTCGTGGGGCGGCGATTTCCCTGCAGCATCGGGCGGGGCGGCCTCCGCGCCGACAAGCGGGAGGGGGACGGGGCGACGCCGGCGGGGGTGCATCGCCTCGTGGGGATGCTCTACCGGCCGGATCGGATGGCGCGGCCCGCGCCCGGGGCGGTGGCAATCCGTCCAGGCGACCTCTGGTGCGACGACCCGCGGCACGAAGGCTACAATCACAAGGTCCGCGCGCCGCATCCCGCGTCGGCGGAGCGGCTGGCGCGGGCCGACCCGCTCTACGATATGGTGATCCTCACGGACTGGAACTGGCCCGACGCGCAGGCCGGGCGCGGCTCGGCCATCTTTCTGCACCGCTGGCGTCGGCCGGGGTATCCGACCGAGGGCTGCATCGCCTTCGACCCCGTGCATCTGCGCTGGATCGCGGCGCGCATAGGGTCGGGGACGCGGCTCATCGTCAGGGGCTAGGCGCGACCCGTTCGCCGAAGATGGCGGAGCCGATGCGAACGTGGGTGGCGCCAAGCTCCACCGCCTGCTCGAAATCGGCGGACATCCCCATGCTGAGCCCCGCGAGCCCGTTGCGCGCCGCGATCTTCGCCAGGAGCGCGAAATGCGGCGCCGGCGTCTCGTCCATCGGGGGGATGCACATCAGGCCGCGAACGGCCAGGTCCATCGCGCGAACCTCGTGGACGAAGGCATCGACCTCGGCGGGGGCGATACCCGCCTTCTGGGTCTCGTCGCCGGTGTTCACCTGCACGAAGAGCGCGGGGCAGTGGCCCGTCTGCTGCGCAATATCGGCGATGCGGCGTGCGAGCTTCAGGCGGTCGAGCGAATGGATGGTGTCGAAGAGCTCCATCGCCGGGCGCACCTTGTTGGATTGCAGCGGCCCCAGAAGGTGCAGCTCGCAGCCAAAGAAGCGGTCCTTCCACGCGGGCCACTTGTCCTGCGCCTCCTGCACCCGGTTCTCGCCGAAGATGCGGTGCCCGGCGGCCAGCACGGCCTCGACCCGCGCGGGCGGCTGGACCTTGGAGACGGCGATGAGCGCCACCTCGGCGGGCGACCGCCCCGCGCGGTCGCAGGCGGCCTTGAGGCGGGCGGTGATGTCGGGCAGGGACATGGGCGGGCTCCGGGTCTGACGCAC
>JBBQDX010000231.1:0-7287 GCA_038320125.1 Rhodobacterales bacterium
GTCGGGCGGCACGATTTCACCACCTTCCGCGCGTCGATCTGCCAGGCGAAGTCCCCGGTGAAATCCATCGACGCGATAGCGGTAGAGGAAGTGCCCTGCGCCACCGGCCAGGATATCCGCCTGCATCTGCGGGCGCGGTCATTCCTCCATAACCAGGTGCGGTCCATTGCGGGCACGCTGGAACGGGTCGGCGCAGGGGCCTGGCCGCCGGACCGGGTCGGCGATGCCCTCGTGGCCCGCGACCGCGCGGCCTGCGGGCCGGTCGCGCCGCCGGACGGTCTGGTGCTGACCGGCGTGGGCTATCCGGACGATCCGTTCGCCTGAGAGCGCGGACCGAGGCTCTGCCGTTCGCAGGCAAAAGCGTCCACCGGACGCTTTGCCGAGTGCCTGCTCACCTCCGGGATATTTGACGCGAAGAAGGGCGATTGCCCGGACGCGCCGGGTGCGGCTAGTAACGCTGACCTATTTCCGTGGAGCCGGCCCATGCCCCCCGTCATCACCACCGTCGACGACCTGCACGACATCTACCGCCGCCGGGTGCCCCGGATGTTCTACGACTACTGCCAGTCGGGAAGCTGGACCGAGCAGACCTTCCGCGAGAACGAGACCGACTTCGACCTGATCCGCCTGCGCCAGCGCGTCGCCGTCGACATGGAGGGGCGCTCGCTCGCCTCCACCATGATCGGCCGCGAGGTGTCCATGCCGGTGGCGCTGGCTCCCGTCGGCATGACGGGCATGCAGCACGCCGACGGCGAGATCCTGGCGGCGAAGGCGGCGGAGGCGGCGGGGGTGCCGTTCACGCTCTCCACCATGTCGATCTGCTCCATCGAGGACGTGGCGGAGCACACGACCAAGCCCTTCTGGTTCCAGCTCTACGTGCTGCGCGACGAGGAGTTCGTCGACCGCCTGATCGAGCGGGCACGGGCCGCGGGCTGCGACGCGCTGGTGCTGACGCTGGACCTGCAGATCCTCGGTCAGCGCCACAAGGATCTCAAGAACGGGCTTTCCGCCCCACCGAAGCTGACGCCCGCGACCATCGCCAACCTGATGACCAAGGTCGGCTGGGGGCTGGAGATGGCGCGGACCAAGCGGCGCTTCTTCGGCAACATCGTCGGCCATGCCAAGGGCGTAGGGGACGCCTCCTCGCTCTCGTCGTGGACGGCCGAGCAGTTCGACCCCCGCCTCGACTGGGACAAGATCCGGCGGATCAAGGAGAAATGGGGCGGCAAACTGATCCTCAAGGGCATCCTCGACGCCGAGGACGCCACGATGGCCCTGCAGGTGGGTGCCGACGCCATCATCGTGTCGAACCACGGCGGCCGACAGCTCGACGGTGCGCTCTCCTCGATCCGGATGTTGCCGGAGATCGTCGATGCGGTCGGCGACAAGGTCGAGGTCCATATGGACGGCGGCATCCGGTCAGGCCAGGACGTGCTCAAGGCCGTGGCGCTCGGGGCGCGCGGCACCTACATCGGACGCGCCTTCATCTACGGCCTCGGCGCCATGGGGCAGCGCGGCGTGACGCATGCGCTCGAGGTGATCCGCAAGGAACTCGACACGACGATGGCGCTGTGCGGCGAGAAGGACATCCACAATGTTGGGCAGCACAACCTGCTGGTCCCGAAGGGATTCAGGGGCGAGTGGGAGCCTCGCGAGCGGAATAGCTGAGCGGCCAGATCAGCATCAGCAGCACCGCCACGCAGGCGAAGGCCCACCGCAGGCCGAACGCCTGCGAGCCCAGCCCCATCAGCGCCGGCGCGATGAAGAACCCCGCGAAACCGATCACCGCGACCCGCGCGATCACCGCGGTCCGCTGGCCGGGCCGGGTCAGGCGCCCGGCCAGCGCCAGCCCCATCGGCCCGATGACCGAGATGCCGAGGCCCATGAGCCCGAAGCCCGCGTAGGCCACCATCGGCGTGGGCGCGATCGCCGCGACGAGCACCCCTGCGACGGCGAGTCCGGTGGCGATCCGGATCACCCCGATCTCCGACAGGCGCGCCGCAACCGCCTGCCCCGAGAAGCGCCCGACGGCCATCGTCAGCCCCAGCATCGCGGGGCCGAACGCGCCCTCCGCCGCGCCGCCGCCCAGCGTGCGCTCCACATGCAACGCCGACCAGGATTCGACAGTGGCCTCGGACATGAAGGCGATCAGCACGATCAGCCCGCAGAGCGCGACGAGGCCGAGCGGCAGCCGCGCGCGCGATTCCGCGGAGGTGTCGGGCGGCGCGACCGTCATCCTCTGGAACGGCGCGGTCGCCGCGACCAGAAGGGCGATCGCCGGGAAGATGAGGAACGGCCCCCAGCCTGCCTCGCGCATCGCCCCCGTCAGCAGGGCGGAGACGGCATAGGCGGCCGAGAACATCGCGTGGTTCACGTTCATCAGGCTGCGACCCACCCGCGTCTCGATCTCGGAGACGCGCGCGTTCATCACCACGTCGGTCAGCCCCGACATGGACCCCATGACGATCAGCACGGCGAAGAGGAACGGCACCGTGAAGCCGACCGTCGGCAGCAGCAGCGCCGTCGCAAGCATGAGCGTGCCCACCGGCATCGCCAGAGTCCCCATCCGCCTGTCCCACCGGGGTGCCGCCCAAAGCGTCGTCGCCAGCCCCAGCGCCGTGCCGAGCAGCAGCAGGCCGAAGGTCGCGTCATCTGCTCCAATGCGGGCCTTGAGCACGGGGACCATGGCCGCCATGCAGCCCCAGGTCAGGCCGACTGCCGTGAAGGCGGCGACGGTCGGACGGCTGTCGCGCAGGGCGGAGAGGATGGTCATGGGCGCGGCTTTCGTACCGGAGGCTTCGGGGGCCAGTGCCATCACGCTTGCCAGGTGGCAAGCCGGTGGCATTACGACGGCGGGTTCAGCGCAGCAAAGGGAGCAGCGACCTGGTCGGGCGCGCCATCGTCGCCACAGGGTCGGTCGCCTCGCCCGAAGTCCGGGCGACACTCGGCAGGGCGCGCCGGCTCCCCGAATGTTCGGCTCCACCACGTCCGCATTGCCGCGCTCCGCCGCCGCCGTGAGCCCGCGCGGCCCCGGCTTCGGCGCATCGGCGGGGTCGAGACCCGGCCCCGCCCCATCCAGCTTCGCCAGCAGGCCCTCCAAGGCATCGGGCTGCTCCGGCATGCGGCGGCGGGTCGGCTCCAGCGTCCCGCCTCGATCCCGTGCAAGCCACCGATGACGACCCCCTGTTAGCGGCAGGGTGCAGGCAAAGCAGCGGACCGTCCACTTGCGACCAGACCGCCAAAATCAGGAATGTGGGACGATGCGCCTGGTATGGCGGGTCATCCTTCCTGAACCGCATGCCGAAGTGAGACAGCGTTTCGCGCGAGGTGTGCGCGTCAAGGGCCTCGTCGAGGATGGCGGATTTGGCGTGAACTCCCTCCCCGTCGCTCCAGACCGCAGCCCCTTAGACATACGCGAAGCTTCGTTCGATGACAAAGGAAGGCCGTCCGGGCGGTCCTCCCTGCGGGCCGGCGACGAACTCGCGTTCGCCGCGTTCGGACCTGACGTCCTTCCACAGGAAGCCCGTCCGGGCGGTCCTCACCCATGATCCTTCATCAGGCGGGACTTCTGGCGCTGCCAGTCGCGCTTGGCCTGGGTCTCGCGCTTGTCATGGTTCTTCTTGCCCTTGCCGATGCCGACCTTGAGCTTCACCATGCCTCGGTGGTTAAAATACATCACCAGCGGCACGATCGTGTAGCCCTCGCGCGCCGAGGCGTTCCAGAGCCGCGCCAGTTCCCGCTTGGACACCAGGAGCTTGCGCCGCCGCCGTTCCTCGTGTCCGAAGGTCTTCGCCTGAACGTAGGGCGCAATGTAGCCGTTCACCAGCCACAGATCGCCGTCCTTCACCTCGGCGTAGCACTCGGCAATCATCGCCCCGCCGGCGCGCAACGACTTCACTTCGGACCCTTCGAGCATGATCCCGCATTCGAGGTCGTCCTCGATGGCATAATCATAGCGCGCCCGCCGGTTTTCGGCGATTACCTTGTAGTTCTTGTCTTTGTCATCCTTGGCCATGGGGGGCACTTAATCCTCCGCCGTTGCCCTGTCCACGACCGACGCCAGGTTGCGCGCCCCGGGTCTCGGGCAGTCGCGTCCGCAGCGCCCGCCCGGGGGGGCGGTCAGTTCAGAAGCCCCGCCTGCCGCATGGCCTTCGCAATGCGGGCCCTGGACCCCTCGGTGGCGCCGACCAGCGGCAGGCGCACTTCTTCTGAGCAGCGCCCGAGCAGCGAGAGCGCGTATTTCACGCCGACGAGACCCGGCTCCGCGAAGATGGCGTGGTGCAGCGGCATCAGCCGGTCCTGGATCTCGAGCGCGGTCGCATGATCGCCGGCGAGACAGGCGTCCTGCATCTGCGACAGCAGCTTCGGGGCCACGTTGCAGGTGACCGAGATGCAGCCCGTCCCGCCCTGGGCGTTGAACCCGTGCGCCGTGGCGTCCTCGCCCGAAAGCTGGATGAAATCCTTCCCGCAGGTGATCCGCTGCGCCGAGACGCGGGCCAGATCGCCGGTCGCGTCCTTGACGCCGACGATCGCGGGCAGCTTCGCGAGCTCGCCCATCGTGGCCGGCGACATGTCCACGGCCGAGCGGCCGGGAATGTTGTAGATCACGATCGGCAGGCCGACCTCCGCCACCGCCGTGAAATGCGCGACGAGGCCAGCCTGCGTCGGCCTGTTGTAATAGGGCGTCACGACCAGCGCGCCATCGGCACCGGCGTCCCTGGCCGAACGCACCAGCCGCAGCGCCTCCGAAGTGCTGTTGGACCCGGCGCCGGCGATGACCTTCACGCGGCCCGCCGCGCGCCTCACGACGGCGGCCACCACCGCGTCGTGCTCAGCATGGGAGAGCGTCGGGCTCTCGCCCGTCGTGCCGACCGGAACGAGGCCGCGCGAGCCCTCCTCGATCTGCCAGTCGACGAGCGCGTCCAGCGCGTCGAAATCCACCTCGCCCTTGCGGAGGGGAGTCACCAGCGCGGGCATGGAGCCTTTGAACACGAGTGCATCCTCCTCAGGTCGGGCCGTGGTCGCGCGAGAACTAGCCGGGGGGGCGGAGCGCGGCAAGGCGATGCTTTTGCGGCGATCACGCAGGTGCCAGTCGCGTTCCGGTTTCTTTCGCGCTAGGGTCCGGTCACGATGCTCAAACCGCTCCTCGCCCCCCTCGCCGCGTTCCTCGCCACCGTGCTGACCAGCGCCGCGCTCACCCTCGCATCGGCGGCCCCGTCGCGGGCCGAGACCGCGCTGGAGGGCGGCCTCTCGGCGTTGCGCCGAGGCGACGCGGTCGCGACCCGCGCCGCCATCGGCGCCGCCCCCGACACGCTGACCCGCGACATCCTGATGTGGCACCTGCTGCGCGAGCGAAGGGGCAGCTTCACGGAGGCCGAGGCCTTTCTTGCCCGCAACCCCGACTGGCCAGGCCTCGACCTGCTGCGCGCCCGCGTGGAGCTCGACCTTCCGGTGACCACGCCGGCCGATCGTGTCATCGCCTTCTTCGCGGGTCAGCCGCCGAACAGTGCGGCGGGCGCCCTGATCCTGGCCCTGGCCTACCGCGCGACGGGCCGCGATACGGATGCCGAGGTCACGGCGATCGACGCCTGGCTGACGCTGCCGATGCCGCCCTCGACGGAGGGGGCCTATCTGGAAGTCTTCGGCAAACTGCTGCGCCCGTTCGATTCGATGCGGCTCGACGCACTGACCTGGGCGGGCGAGATCGGCTCGGCCGAGCAGACGCTCGCCCGCGTTTCCGGGCCCGAGGCTGCCCTGACGCGCGCGCGGCTCGCCTTGCGGGACGGGCGGGGCGGCGTCGACGGGCTGATCGCCGCGGTTCCGCCCCGGTGGCGGGACCACCAGGGTCTCGCCTTCGAGCGATTCCGCTGGCGGCTGGGCAAGTCGCGCATCGACGGCCCGGAAGGAGCGCTCGCCCTGCTCTTCGCCTATGACGACAACGCCGACACCCTGGGCAATCCCGCCGTCTGGGGGCAGCACCGCGAGCGCCTCGCGCGGGGCCTGATGCAGGATGGCCGGACCGAGGACGCCTACCGTGTGGCGGCCCGGCACCACCTGCCCGAGGGAGACACCGGCAGGGCCGACCTCGAATGGCTCGCGGGCTACATCGCCCTGCGTTTCCTCGACCGCCCCGAGGATGCCGTCGCGCATTTTCGCGCCTTCGATGCGGACGTCGGCTCGCCCATCTCGAAGGGGCGCGGCGGCTACTGGCTCGGCCGCGCTCTTGAGGCCACGGGCGACACCGAGGGTGCCACGGCGGCCTATGCCCTCGGCGCGCGCTACCAGACCAGCTTCTACGGACAGCTCGCCGCGGAACGCGGCGGCCTGCCGGCCGACCCCCTGCTCGCGGGCACCGAGACCTTTCCGGCGCTGGCGGAGACCAGCCTTGCCGGCAGCAGCGTCCTCGCCGCCGGGCGACTGCTGGCCTCGATCGGCGAGCGCACCATGGCCGAGCGCTTTCTGACCCATCTGGCCGAGGGCAAGCCGCGCGCCGACATCGGTGCCCTGATCGACATGACCCTGGACGAGTTGAACGACCCGCACGTCGCCCTGCTCATCGCCAAGCGCGCGGCGCTGGAGGGGCACGAGCTCAATCGCGGCTACTTCCCCGTCACCGACCTCGCCGCGCTCGACTCCGCCGTAGCCCCGGAGCTGACGCTGTCGATCGCGCGGCGCGAAAGCGAGTTCGATCCCGTCGTCGTCTCGGGCGCCGGGGCCGCCGGGCTGATGCAGATCATGCCGGGCACCGCACGCGAGATGTCGCGCCTCGTGGGCGTGCCCTACCGCGAGGCGGCCCTGACGCGCGAGCCGCTCTACAACGCGACGCTCGGCACCGCCTACCTTCGGCAATTGGAGACCGACTTCGGCTTCTCCCCCGTCCTCGTCCCCGCCGCCTACAACGCGGGCCCGAGCCGCGCCCGCCGCTGGTCGGCGGAGTTCGGGGACCCCGGGGCCGAGGGCGTCGATGTGGTCGACTGGATCGAGGACATCCCGTTCTCGGAGACCCGCAACTACATCATGCGCGTGTCCGAAAGCCTTGCCCCCTACCGCGCCCGCCTGAACGGCAAGGTCGGTCCGCCGCGCCTCGCGCGCTGGTTGAAATCGGGCTACGGCGAGCTGGCCCCCGCGTCGGATCAGGCCTCCAACTAGTTGTTCGGTCCCGGAGTGTGGTGGGTTGGGTCGATTCTGAACCGTTGTGGCTCTTCGGTCCAGCATTTGCCGATGAATTCGCAAGGCGTGAGCCCGCGTAGGCTCTTGAGCCTCCGAGCGTAGTTGCAGGCCCCGACG
>JBBQDX010000232.1:0-7226 GCA_038320125.1 Rhodobacterales bacterium
GACCTTGAAACCGCAACGGCCATCGGCGCTTCACTCGATGGATAGCTCCGTGTCGACGGCCATTGCTCACGCCGCGCAAACACGCAAACCTCAACCCACGATTCCGGTCGCCAATGGATGAGCGACGGGGGTCACGTCAGGGGAAGTCCAGAAAAATGCTTGCAAGGCAGGCTCCATGTTCTCCCCCACGTACGTGGGCAGACATGATATGGTGCTGGCGCAAGGACAGCGCGATAGATCGTGGCTGGCCAAAACTCACGCTGTCCTATTTTATGTCATCCATGACCGCCCCATCTTCCTCCTGCACGAAGATCACTTTTCCGATCCGCGTGTTCAGGAGCCGGTCGCGATGCAGCAGCATGCCGTCGGCGATATAGAGGTTGCGGACCGCGTATGTCCGCACCTGTCGCGGGGTGGCGGGGTCGCGCAGGACGAGGGTGAGGTCGCCGGTATTCTGGGGCGTGACCAGGTTGAAGCGGTCCGGGTCGGCCTCCGTCTCCATGTCGCGCAGGATCGCGGTGACCATGCCCGGGTCGGTGACGCGTTCCACCGAGAAGTAGCAGGCTCCCTCATAGCCGCCGAGGGCCACCGCCGTGACGGAGCCGGCGACGATCGTCGCGGGGGCGGTGACGAAGGCGATGGCCGAGGCGAGGAAGCTCGAGGCCCCCGTCGCGAGGCCGGAGGCGGTGCCACCGGCGGCCCCCAGCAGGGTCAGGCCCGAACTGGCATTCACGAGGGTGTAATGCCCGACCGCCCCGGCGGCGGCGGCGGGACCGCCGGTCCGGGCGTTCGCGGCGCTGACCATGCTCCCCAGAAGGCGACTCGGCTTGTAGTCGCAGACGGCCGCGGCGGCGGCGGCGGGCAGGAGAACGGCCGTGATGGCGGCGGCGAAGCATTTCGGCATGGGGGACGGGCCTTTGCAATGGATGTCGTGCTGGCGTGCAGCAGACATAGGCCGGGGCGACGGGGCATGGAAATCCCCGGAAAGGGCAGGGTAGAGCGGCGTCGAAAACGGCCCCGTCCCGGCTGGGGAGCGGGGATGCGGACGTCCTTCAGGGCGTCTCAGGCGTCGGCGGTGGCGGATGACAGGGGGTGAGGTTGGCGGCGCGTAGCGGGCGGAGAACGCGCCGCGCGCCGGTCCCGGGGCGCGGGCGGCACGGCGGCCGGAGGGGCGGCAACCTGGCGGCGCGTGTGGTCTGGCGGTTCCTGACCGGGTCAGCGGCGAGGGCGGCGGAAGAGGCCGAGGAGCCCGAGCGCGCCGGCGAGGAGCGCCGCGGATGCGGGCAGCGGGACCACGACAGGGGCCGGCGGAGAGATGACGTAGGCGCCGTTGCCGAGCATCTCGCCGAACGCGCCGCCGGGCAGGGAGAAGGCGGCCCAGAGCTTCGGCGCGGCGAGCGATTCGGCATCCTCGAACTCCAGCAGGCACTCACCGACGTCGCAGGGCGCCGCCCCGGCCGAGTTGGTGAGATAGCCGAACAGCCCGGCCTCGGCGTTGATGTCGTTCTCGAGCGGATCGTAGAACGGCGCCAGGGCCCCGGCGACAGGCATGTCGAAGAGGACCCCGCCGATGGAGAGGGAGAGGCCGGTCACCGGACCGCCCTCGGCCGGCGCGTCGAAGGTGGTCATGACCCCCGCGAGCGCGATCCCGAAGGTCGCCGCCGGGGCGGGGCCGGCGAAGGCGGCGGCGGCAAGGGCCGGGGCGAGCAGTAAGGTGGAAGCATTCATCGCGAGACTCCCTTGTTGGCTTCGGAAAGCCTACCAGAACTGCAAAAGTTTACCTAGGGTCAATCGCGGCGGCGCCAAAGTCTGCGCCGGCGACCCTTGATCCGCCCCGCCCCCCGGGGGTATAGGCCCCCGTGGTGCGCCGTGGCGCATCGATCCGATATATCACGCCGTGTCCGCCCATATCGCTTCGGGGGCGCGTCCGGCAGGAAAGGAAGCGACATGAAACTCAACGACCTGCGCGACAATCCCGGCGCGTCCAAACCCCGCAAGCGCGTCGCCCGCGGCCCCGGTTCGGGCAGCGGCAAGATGGGCGGCCGCGGCATCAAGGGCCAGAAGTCCCGCTCCGGCGTCGCGATCAAGGGCTACGAGGGCGGCCAGATGCCGCTCTACCAGCGCCTGCCAAAGCGCGGCTTCAACAAGCCGAACCGGAAGCATTTCGCCGTCGTCAACCTGGGCAAGATCCAGGAGTTCATCGACGCGGGCAAGCTCGATGCCGCCGCCGTGACCGAAGAGGCGATGGTCGCCTGCGGGCTCGTACGCCGCAGGCTCGACGGCGTGCGCGTCCTGGGCAAGGGCGAGCTGACCTCCAAGGCCACGATCACCGTCACCGGCGCGTCGACGGGCGCGGTCGAGGCGGTCGAGAAGGCCGGGGGATCGGTGACGCTTCCGGCGATCGCCGCCGAATGACCGGCGCGTGACGGGCGGCTGATCCGTTGCAGGCGGGCCGCGGTCCGCCTACACGGAACCAAGTTTTCCTGAGCGCCGCCTGCGGAAAGCCCGTCGGGCGGTGTTTCATTGACCAAGAGGGGCGCTCGCATGGCTTCAGCCGCAGAGCAGATGGCTGCAAACATGAGCTGGGGCGCGTTCGGCAAGGCCAAGGAGCTACGCCAGCGCATCCTGTTCACGATCGGTCTGCTGATCATCTACCGGATCGGGACGTATATTCCGGTGCCGGGCATCGACGCCCTCGCGCTGCGCGATTTCGTCGATCAGGCGAGTGCCGGGATCGGCGGCGTCCTCAACATGTTCACCGGCGGGGCGATCGGTCGGATGGGCGTCTTCGCGCTCGGGATCATGCCCTACATCTCGGCGTCGATCATCGTCCAGCTGATGACGTCGATGGTGCCGCAGCTCGAGGGCCTCAAGAAGGAAGGCGAGGCGGGGCGCAAGAAGATCAACCAGTACACCCGCTACGGCACGGTCGGGCTGGCGACGCTGCAGGGCTACGGCCTCGCGGTGTCGTTGCAGTCGGGCGGGCTGGTGCACATGCCGGGCTGGTTCTTCGTCACCTCCTGCGTCATCACGCTGGTGGGCGGCACGATGTTCCTGATGTGGCTGGGCGAGCAGATCACCGCGCGCGGCATCGGCAACGGCATCTCGCTCATCATCTTCGTGGGCATCGTGGCCGAGCTTCCCGCCGCCTTCGCGCAGTTCTTCGTGCAGGGGCGCAGCGGGGCGGTGTCGACGCCAGTGATCCTCGGCGTGATCGCGATGCTGCTGGGCACGCTCGTCTTCGTGGTTTTCATGGAGCGTAGCCTGCGCAAGATCCACATCCAGTATCCGCGCCGGCAGGTCGGCATGAAGGTCTATGACGGCGGCTCGTCGCACCTGCCGATCAAGGTCAACCCGGCGGGCGTCATCCCGGCGATCTTTGCCTCGTCGCTGCTGCTCCTGCCGACGACGATCAGCACCTTTTCGGGGGGCAACGCCGGCCCGGTCATGTCGACGGTCCTGGCTTATTTCGGTCCCGGCCAGCCGCTCTACCTGCTGTTCTTCGCGGGCATGATCATCTTCTTCACCTATTTCTACACCCATAACGTCGCCTTCAAGACCGAGGAGGTGGCCGACAACCTCAAGAACCAGAACGGTTTCATTCCCGGCATCCGCCCCGGCGCGCGGACCGCGGACTACCTCGAATACGTGGTCAACCGGGTGCTGGTCCTGGGGGCGGGATACCTCGCCCTGGTGGCCCTCATTCCCGAGATGGTGCGCCAGGAGTTGGCGATCACGGCCTATTTCGGCGGCACCTCGATCCTCATCATCGTGTCGGTCGGCATGGATACCATCCAGCAGATCCAGTCGCATCTGCTCGCCCACCAATACGAGGGCCTGATCGAGAAAAGCCAGCTTCGCGGCAAGCGGCGCGGGCGCGGCAAGACCGGCGCGACCGGCCCGGCGAAGGGGGGCGCGCGCCGATGAACATCATCCTTCTGGGGCCACCCGGCGCGGGCAAGGGAACGCAGGCCCGGCGCCTCGAGGCCGAGCGCGGGATGGTGCAGCTCTCGACCGGCGACATGCTGCGCGCGGCCAAATCCTCGGGCACCGGTCTGGGCAACCGGGTGGCCGAGATCATGGCGCGCGGCGACCTCGTAACCGACGAGATCGTGATAGGTCTGATCGAGGAACGGCTCGACGGCGACCCGGAGGCGGGATTCATCTTCGACGGGTTTCCGCGGACGCTGGTGCAGGCCGATGCGCTGGACGCGCTGCTGGCCCGGCGCGGCAAGAGCCTCACCCGGGTGATCGAGCTCAAGGTGGACGACGAGATCCTGGTGGAGCGCATCACCGCGCGGTCGATCTGCTCCACCTGCGGCGAGGTCTACAACGACCTGACCAGACCGGTTCCCGCCTCCGGCAAATGCGTCACCTGCGGCGGGACGGACTTCAGCCGCCGGGCGGACGACAACGAGGCGAGCCTGCGCCATCGCCTCTACGTCTATTACCGCGAGACCTCGCGGCTGATCGGCTACTACTGGGCGCATCGAAAGCTGACGTCGGTGGACGGCCTGGCGGAGATCGACGCGGTGGCAACAGCCATCTCGGATGCCCTCTCGGAAACCTGACAGAAACATCTTGACAGATCGCCGCGCGTCGCTTGACGCGCCGGTCAAGACCAAATAGGTCGCAGGCTCCGCCGGAACCCGAGGGGTTCGTGGCGGTCCGTTCTGGCCGCGCCGCAGGCGCCGGCCGTTGTGAAAAAAGGTTCTGGCACTACGGAACCGCGACGAAGAAGGAAGATATCTTGGCTCGAATCGCTGGCGTCAACATCCCCACGGGGAAGAGGGTTCCCGTTGCCCTCACTTATATCACGGGCATCGGCCCGGCCAAGGCCCGCGAGATCATCGAGGCCGCCGGCATCGACGGCAAGCGCCGCGTGAACCAGCTTTCGGACGCCGAAGTGTTGTCGATCCGCGAGTTCATCGACGCCAACGTCCAGGTCGAGGGCGACCTGCGCCGCGAGACGCAGATGAACATCAAGCGGCTGATGGATCTCGGCTGCTACCGCGGCCTGCGCCACCGCCGCAACCTGCCGGTTCGCGGTCAGCGCACCCATACCAACGCACGCACGCGCAAGGGCCCCGCAAAGGCCATCGCCGGCAAGAAGAAATAGGGGAGGGCAGCAAGCATGGCACGTGAAGCAACCCGCCGCGCTCCCAAGCGCAAGGAACGCAAGAACATCGCCGCCGGCGTGGCGCATGTGAACTCGTCGTTCAACAACACCAAGATCCTGATCTCCGACGTCCAGGGCAACGCGATCAGCTGGTCCTCGGCCGGCACCTGCGGCTTCAAGGGGTCGCGCAAGTCGACGCCCTATGCCGCACAGATGGCCGCCGAGGACGCCGGCAAGAAAGCGCAGGAGCATGGTCTCAAGACCCTCGAGGTCGAGATCCAGGGCCCCGGCGGCGGGCGCGAGTCCGCGCTGCGCGCGCTGGCCTCCGTCGGCCTGCAGATCACCGCGATCCGCGACGTGACGCCGCTGGCGCACAACGGCTGCCGTCCGCCGAAGCGCCGCCGCGTCTGACGCAGATCCGACGAAGGGACAGGGGCCGCACCGTGCGGCCCCTGTCCTGCCGCATTATCACCTCGGGGGTCTCCGCCACCCGCCCCGGCGCGAGACAGGAATGGAGGGACAGGGCACCATGATCCACAAGAATTGGCAAGAACTCATCAAGCCGTCGCAGCTTGAGGTCCGTCCGGGGAACAACCCCGCCCGTCAGGCCACCGTCGTGGCCGAACCGCTGGAGCGGGGCTTCGGCCTGACGCTCGGCAACGCGCTGCGCCGCGTGCTGATGTCGTCGCTCCAGGGCGCGGCGATCACCAGCGTGCAGATCGACAACGTGCTGCACGAATTCTCGAGCGTCTCGGGCGTCCGCGAAGATGTGACCGACATCGTGCTGAACCTCAAGGGCGTCAGCCTGAAGATGGAGGTCGAGGGGCCCAAGCGCCTGTCGATCACCGGCAAGGGCCCGATGGTCGTCACCGCCGGCGACATTTCGGAGTCGAACGGCATCGAGATCCTGAACCGCGATCACGTCATTTGCCACCTCGACGACGGGGCCGACCTCTTCATGGAGCTGACGGTCGCGACGGGGAAGGGCTATGCTTCCGCCGACAAGAACAAGCCCGAGGACGCGCCGATCGGTCTGATCCCGATCGACGCGATCTATTCGCCGGTCAAGAGGGTGTCCTACGAGGTGCAGCCGACCCGCGAGGGGCAGGTGCTCGACTACGACAAGCTGACGCTGAAGCTCGAGACCGACGGCTCGCTCGCCCCCGACGACGCGGTGGCCTACGCCGCCCGCATCCTGCAGGACCAGTTGCAGATCTTCGTGAACTTCGACGAGCCGGAGGCCGCGCGCGGCGCCGAGGCCGCCGACGACCTCGAGTTCAATCCGCTGCTTCTCAAGAAGGTCGACGAGCTCGAGCTGTCGGTGCGGTCTGCGAACTGCCTCAAGAACGACAATATCGTCTATATCGGCGACCTGATCCAGAAGACCGAAGCCGAGATGCTCCGCACCCCGAACTTCGGCCGCAAGTCTCTCAACGAGATCAAGGAAGTGCTCTCGGGCATGGGGCTGCACCTCGGCATGGATATCATCGACTGGCCGCCCGACAACATCGAGGATTTGGCGAAGAAGTTCGAGAACGAATTCTAGGTATGTCCTCTCGTCGGAACCCCCGGCTGCGCCGGGGAACCCGACTGCCGGATGACGCGCCGCCTTCGGCGGCACTTGGGCAATCCCGCCCCAATAGGTGAGGGGGCCGCACGCACGGCTCCCCGGACAAAGCACAAGCAATCGGAGAAACCCCATGCGCCACGCCCGCGGATACCGCCGCCTCAACCGAACCCATGAACACCGCAAGGCGATGTTCGCCAACATGGCCGGATCGCTGATCGAGCACGAGCAGATCAAGACGACCCTGCCCAAGGCCAAGGAACTGCGTCCGATCGTCGAGAAGATGATCACGCTCGCCGGACGCGGCGACCTGCATGCCCGTCGCCTGCTGCGCGCGCGCCTCAAGGAGGACCGTCACCTCGAGAAGCTGATGGAGATCCTCGGGCCGCGGTACAAGGAACGCCAGGGCGGCTACGTCCGGATCATGCGAGCGGGATTCCGCTATGGCGACATGGCTCCGATGGCGATCATCGAGCTCGTCGAGCGGGACGTCGACGCCAAGGGGGCCGGCGACCGGGCCCGCCTCGAGGCCGAGGACGC
>JBBQDX010000233.1:0-7166 GCA_038320125.1 Rhodobacterales bacterium
CGGCGGGCTGCTCCTGCGCTTCGCGGGCCCCAACCTCGCCGCCTCCGACCTCAGCCGCGACGCGGAGGACCCGCTGCTGCCGGTGCGGCTGCGCTCGGGCGGTCGCAGCGTGGGCGGGGCGCTCAGCTGGGGCGAGCCCAAGACCCTGCGGGCCTTCGACGAGACCTCGCCGTTCTTCGGTCTCGACGTGCCGGACGAGGTCAACGTGACGAGCCAGATCGTCGCGCAGCCCGACCCCACGCTGGCCGACCGCACCATCGCGGCGCTGGCCGACGGCACGCCGCTGGTGACGCGCAAGACCTTGGGCGAGGGGCAGGTGGTGCTGTTCCACGTCACCGCCAACGCCGAATGGTCGACGCTGCCGCTGTCCGGCCTCTTCGTGCAGATGCTGGAGCGGCTCGCCGTCTCGACCCGCCCCGCCGCGCTGGAGCCCGAGGCGCTCGAGGGCACGACATGGGTGCCCCGCGTGGTGCTCGACGGCTTCGGCACGGCGCGGGAATCCGGGACCATGGCGGGCGTTCCGGGTGAGGAACTGGTCGACCCGGTGCCCTCCGCCGCCCTGCCGCCCGGTCTCTATGAGGGGCCGGGGCAGAGCTACGCGCTCAACGTGCTGGGTGACGACGCGATGCTGGCGGCGGCCGAATGGCCCGCGGGCACGGTGGTCGAGGGGCTGGAGCAGGCCGCGGAGACCGACCTCATGCCGTGGCTGCTGGCGCTGGCGCTCGCGCTGCTGACAGTGGACGCGGTGGCGTCGCTCTGGCTGGGCGGGCGGTTGCGGCGGGGCGTGGCGACGGCCTCGCTGGCCCTGCTCCTCGTGGCGGGTGCCGCTCCGCAGGTCGGCGCACAGGACGTGGACGTTCCCGCGGACGTCGCGCTCGCCTTCGTGCGCACCGGCGACACCCGCATCGACGAGGTGTCGGAGGCCGGGCTGCGCGGGTTGTCGAACGTCCTGGCGCAGCGAAGCTCGATCGAACCGGAGGCGCCTCGCGGCGTCGATCTCGAGACCGGCGAACTGGCGTTCTTTCCGCTGCTCTACTGGCCCGTCGATCCCGGCCAGCCGACTCCCTCGGACGAGGCCTATGCGCGTCTCAACCGCTACCTGCGGGGGGGGGGCATGATCGTCTTCGACACCCGCGACGCCGACCTTGGCGGCTTCGGCTCCGCCTCGCCCGCCTCGCAACGTCTGCGCGATCTTGCGGCTCCGCTCGACATCCCGGCGCTGGAGCCGATGCCCGACGACCACGTTATGACGCGCAGCTTCTACCTGCTGCAGGACTATCCGGGGCGCTACAATTCCCGCGACATCTGGGTCGAGGCGAGCCTGGACGTGGAGCAGGTGGAGGGGATGCCGTTCCGCAACCTCAACGACGGCGTGACGCCGGTGGTGATCGGCGCGAACGACTGGGCCGCCGCCTGGGCGGTGGACGAACAGGGCCGCGCTCTCCTGCCGGTCGGGCGCGGCTATGCAGGCGAGCAGCAGCGCGAGATCGCCTATCGCTTCGGCGTCAATCTGGTGATGCACGTCCTGTCAGGGAACTACAAATCCGACCAGGTGCATGTGCCCGCCCTGCTCGACCGGCTGGGGAACTGAGCGATGACGCGCGAAATCCTCCTCGATCCGATGCTGCCCTGGCCGTTGATCGCCGGATTGGCGGGCATCGCGCTGTCGGCCTGCCTGCTGGCGGCGTGGCGGGGGCTGCCGGGCTGGTGGCTGCGGGCGCTGGCCGCGGGCGTTCTGGCCGTGGCGCTGCTCGACCCCAGCCTGCAGACGGAGGACCGGGAGCCGCTGTCGGACATCCTGCTCATCGCGGTGGACGAGAGCGCCAGTCAGGCGCTTTCGGACCGCCGATCCCAGACCGATGCGGCGCTGGCCGATCTGCTGGCGGAGGCGGAGGCCGACGGTCTCGACACCCGCGTGACCCGGGTGGCCGACGGCGAGGGCGACGAGGGCACGCTGGTGATGGGCGCGTTGGCGGAGCTTCTGGCGGAGGTGCCGCGCGACCGCGTCGCCGGTGCCGTCGTGCTCTCGGACGGGCAGGTGCACGACGCTGGCCTGATGCCCGACCTGCCGGCGCCGCTGCACCTGCTGCGGACCGGGCGCTCCGAGGACTGGGACCGGCGGCTGATCGTGTCCAACGCGCCCGCCTTCGCCATTCTCGACGAGGAGTTCGTCATCACCCTGCGGATCGAGGATCAGGGCGACGTGCCCGCGGACGCGGGGTCCGAGGCGGACATCCTGCTGTCGATCGACGGCGGCCAGCCCCGCACCTACCGGATGCCGGTGGGGCAGGATCTCGAGCTGCCGGTGGCGCTGCCGCATGGCGGCATGAACGTCATCGAGTTCCGCGTGCCGGAAGCCGAGGGCGAGCTCACGACCCGCAACAACGCCGCCGTCGTCCAGATCAACGGCGTGCGCGACCGGCTGCGTGTGCTGCTGGTCTCGGGCGAGCCGCATCCGGGGCAGCGGACGTGGCGCAACCTGCTCAAGGCGGACTCGGCAGTCGACCTCGTGCATTTCACCATCCTGCGGCCGCCCGGCAAGCAGGATGGCGTGCCGGTGACGGAGCTGTCGCTGATCGCCTTCCCGACGCGGGAGCTGTTCTCCGAGAAGATCGAGGAGTTCGACCTGATCATCTTCGACAGATACCAGCGGCGGGGCATCCTGCCGCAGGTCTATTTCGAAAACGTGCGCAACTACGTCGACCAGGGCGGCGCGCTGCTGGTGGCCGCCGGGCCCGACTTCGCCGGGGCGGACAGCATCTTCCGCTCGCCGCTGGCCCCGATCATGCCGGCGATCCCCACGGCTATCGTGCTGGAGGAGGGCTTTCTGCCCGCGATTTCGGAGATCGGCGAGAAGCATCCCGTCACCGAGGGCCTGCCCGATGGCTACGGCGAGGATGGCGCCCCCTGGGGCCGCTGGTTCCGGCAGGTGCAGGTGGAGGCGCTGCCCGGCGCGGAAGTGGTGATGGAAGGCGCGCGCAGCGAGCCGCTCCTGGTCCTCGACCGGGTCAAGGCGGGACGGGTGGCGCTGCTCGGCTCCGATCACGTCTGGCTCTGGGATCGGGGGTTCGAGGGCGGCGGGCCGCAGGCGGAGTTGCTGCGCCGCCTAGCGCACTGGCTGATGCAGGAGCCGGAGCTGGAGGAGGAGGCGCTTACCGCGACCGCGCTGGGCACCGAGATTACGGTGACGCGGCGCACCTTGGGCGACGCCCCGGGCGCCGTGACGGTGACCGCGCCCGACGGCACCGAGACGGAGCTGACGCTGGAGCAGGAGGCGCCGGGCCGTTTCGTCGGCCGGCTGGAGGTGCCCGAGCAGGGTCTCTATCGTCTTGCCGAAGGCGACAGGACGGCGGTGATCGGCCTCGGCCCCGCCGCCCCGCGCGAGTTCGTCGAGACGATCGCTACGGATGCGGTCCTGCGCCCCGCCATCGACGCGCGGGACGGCGGGGCCATCGCGCTGGAGGACGGCAGCCCCGACCTGCGGCAGGTCCGCGCCGGACGGCAAGCCGCGGGGCGCGGCTGGATCGGCTGGACCCCCCGCGGGGCCTACCTGACGGCGGACGTCCGCATCCTGTCGCTGGTGCCGGCCTGGCTGTTTCTGCTGCTGGCCGCGGGCCTCGCGACGCTGGCCTGGCTGCGCGAAGGGCGAAACTGACTGTCGCGCAAATCCGACCGGACGGGCGAATGACCGTTTTGCATCCCTGCGTTTTCGTGGTCATCTGACCGGCATCGGGGGGCCGGGAGAGCCTCCGGCGACATGATCACCCTTGGGAGGATGACCGATATGATGACCCGCAGAACGCTCGGACGGCGGCTGGCCGGACTTCTCGGCGGCGCCGCGCTGGCGCTCGCCGCGCTGCCGGCGCTGGCGCAGGAGGTGACGCTGAAGCTGCACCAGTTCCTGCCCGCGCAGGCCAACGTGCCGACGCTCATTCTCGACGTCTGGGCCGACAACGTGGAGCAGGACTCGGAGGGCCGCATCAAGGTCGACCGCTTCCCGTCCATGCAGCTCGGCGGCACGCCCCCGGAGCTGATGGATCAGGTGATCGACGGGGTGGCCGACGTGGTCTGGACGGTCGTGGGCTATACGCCGGGCCGGTTCCCCTCCACCGAGGTCTTCGAGCTGCCGTTCATGGTGACCGACGCCCGCGCGGGCTCCGCCGCCTACTGGCAGATGTATCAGGAACACATGCAGGAGGAGTTCGCGGACGTCCGCATCCTGGGCACCTGGATCCACGGGCCCGGCATGATCCACTCCAACACCGAGATCCGGACGCCCGCCGACATGCAGGGGCTCAAGATCCGCGGCGCGACGCGGCAGGTGAACGCGCTGCTGCAGGTGCTCGGCGCGACGCCGGTGGGGATGCCGGTCCCGGCCATTCCCGAGGCGCTCTCCAAGGGCGTGATCGACGGCACGACGATCCCCTGGGAGGTGACGCCCTCGCTGCGGCTGACGGAGCTGGTGAGCAACCACACCGAGTTCGAGGGGCAGCATCTCTATAACGTCGCCTTCGTGCTGGCGATGAACAAGGGTGTCTACGACGGGCTGCCGGACGACCTGAAGAAGGTGATCGACGACAATTCCGGTCTCGATTTCTCGGTCTTCGCCGGCGGCACGCAGGCGGATGCGGACGGCCCTTCGCGCCAGGCCGCGGTGGATGCGGGCAACACCATCGTCACGTTGACCGAGGCCGAGGCGGAGGTCTGGCGCGAGGCGGCGCAGCCCGTCTACGACACCTGGCTCACGGAAATGCAGGAGCGCGGCATTGACGGGCAGGCCCTGATCGACGAGGCGCGCACCCTGATGGACGACTACGAGGGCTGACGCTAGGGTCCGGTTCGAGGCGGGGTCGCGCCGCGGGTCGGTGCGGCCCCGGTCATGTGGGGGGTGGGCAATGCTGGGACGGATCGTCGAGGCGCTGGCGCGGCTGATGGCGGTGCTGGGCGGTCTGGTCCTGACGGCGCTGGTGCTGATGGTCTGCCTGTCGATCGCCGGGCGGTTCCTGAGCGGCGTCCTGCACGAGGCGCCGCTGGCTGGCACGGCGCTGGCCGGATGGCTGCTGTCGCTCGGGATCGGGCCGGTGAACGGCGATTTCGAGCTGGTCGAAGCCGGCATGGCCTTCACCGTCTTCGCCTTCCTGCCGATCACCCAGCTTACCGGCGGCCACGCCAGCGTCGACATCGTCACGGCGCAGTTCGGCGCGCCGGTGAACCGGCTGCTGTCGGTCCTCTGGGCCGCGCTCTTCGCCGCCGTTCTCGTGCTCATCGCCTGGCAGCTCTGGCAGGGGATGCTGGCCAAGAGGAGCTACGGAGAGACGACCTATCTGATCCAGTTCCCGATCTGGTGGTCCTATGCCGGCGGACTGGTGGGGGCGGTCGTCTCCGCCGTCGCCGCGCTCTACGTCCTGGCCGCGCGGGTGGCGGAGATGGCGACGGGCGCGGTCATCCTGCCGGCCGAAGGGGCCGGGCATTGAGCAACCTCGACATCGGTTTCTGGAGCTTTCCCGCGCTCCTCGTGATGATCTTCCTGCGCGTCCCGATCGGCGTCGCGATGTTCGTGGCCGGCATCGCGGGCCTCTATCTCGTCACCGGCAGCAATGTCGTCGCCCTGTCGCGCCTCAAGAACGAGACCTATTCCACCTTCTCGGGCTACTCGCTGTCGATCATCCCGATGTTCCTGCTGATGGGCCATTTCGCGACGCTGGGCGGCATGAGCCAGGCCCTGTTCCGCGCCGCCGAGGGCTTCCTCGGGCACCGCAAGGGCGGCGTCGCCATGGCCGCCATCGGGGCCTGCGCGGGGTTCGGGTCGATCTGCGGCTCCTCGCTGGCGACGGCGGCCACCATGGGCCGGGTCGCCCTGCCCGAGCTCAAGCGCTACGGCTACGACGGCGGCTTCTCGACGGCGACGCTGGCGGCGGGGGGCACGCTCGGCATCCTGATCCCGCCGTCGGTGGTGCTGGTGATATACGCCATCCTCACCGAGCAGAACATCGCCAAGCTCTTTCTCGCGGCCTTCATCCCCGGCCTGCTCGCGGCACTGGGCTACATCATCGCGATCTCGATCTACGTTCGCGTGAACCCCGCGTCGGCGGGCACGCGGGAGCCGATCCCCATGGCGGCCCGGTTCCGTCACCTCGTCGCCGTCTGGCCGGTGCTCCTGGTCTTCGTCGCGGTCGTCGGCGGCATCTACGGCGGCATCTTCACCCCGACGGAAGGGGCCGCGGTGGGCGCGCTCGGCACCGGGGTCATCGCCGCGCTCAACGGCGGGCTTACGGGGCGCAGCCTGATCGAGAGCTTCATGGTGACGGCAAAATCGACCGCGATGATCTTCTTCATCATCCTGGGTGCCGCGATCTACAACGGCTTCCTCGCACTCTCCCAGGTGCCGCAGGAGATGTCGGCCTGGGTCGTAGGGCAGGGGTTCGCGCCGCTCACCGTGCTGATCGTGGTCCTCGTGTTCTACCTGCTGCTCGGCTGCGTGATGGATTCGCTGTCGATGATCCTGCTGACCATCCCGATCCTGTTCCCGATCGTCAGCGCGCTCGATTACGGGCTCGGTCCGGAGGAGTTCGCGATCTGGTTCGGCATCCTTGTGCTGATCGTCGTCGAGGTCGGGCTGATCACGCCACCGGTCGGGATGAACCTGTTCGTCATCAACTCGATGGCCAGGGACGTGCCGATCCTGGCCACCTATCGCGGCGTGACGCCGTTCGTGATCAGCGACTTCGTGCGGACGGCAATCCTGCTGCTGTTCCCGTCGATCTCGCTGTTCATGCTGCGCTGGCTGTATTAGCCGCGCAGCTCCTTCGCCATCATGTAGAGATTGGTCGAGCGCGCACCGGATCGGCAATAGGCGAAGATGGGGCCTTCGAGTTCGTCGAGCGCGTCGGCCATGTCTTCGACGTTCTGCTGCGTGATCGCACCGCTGACGACGGGAATGTAGCGGAATGCCAGTCCGGCCGCCTGCGCTGCCGCCTCGATGCCCTCATGCGGCACGGTGCCGTTTTCGCTGTCCGGCCGGTTGGAGATGACGCTTTTGAATCCTGCCGCCTTGATGGTCGAAACGTCGTCGGCAGTGATCTGGCCGGTGACGGCGAAGTCGTCGTTGATCTGGCGGTATTCCATGGCGCATCCTCGATTTGTGTTGGCGATGTCATGCCACCACG
>JBBQDX010000234.1:0-7129 GCA_038320125.1 Rhodobacterales bacterium
GATCCAGGCGTTCAACTTCGAGTATATCGACGGCGTCATCAACGGCGACCCACAGCCGCGGATCACGTCGTATTTCTCGAACTCGCCGCTGGCGATGGCGCCGGGCCCCGCGACGGGGCGCGTGGCCGAACTCCTGGCGCCCTTCGCGGACAGTCTGCTGCCCGGAACGATGGAGGGCTACGTCCTGCCGCAGACCGACGGCAAGGTCGCCAACCGACGCGGACTGCGCGCCGCGACCGCGCTTCTGGAGGAGGCCGGCTATACCTACGAGGGTGGAGTGCTGACCGGGGCGGACGGGCCCGTGAGCATCGAGATGCTGGTGCCGACCGGCTCGTCGGAGGTGCAGTCCATCGTCGACATCTATATCGAGGCGCTCAAACGTCTGGGCATCGTCGCCCGCGCCGTCGCCACCGACAGCGCGCAGTTCACCGAACGCACCAACGCCTACGACTTCGACATGACGTGGTATACCGTCGGCCTGTCGCTCAGCCCCGGCACCGAGCAGCGCCTCTACTGGGGCCCCGACGGCGTCGACCGGCCCGGCAGCCGCAACTGGATGGGGGCGTCCGACCCGGCCATCATGGCGATGATCGACGCCATGCTGAGGGCGCCCATGCAGGAGGATTACACCGCCGCCGTCCGGGCCCTCGACCGGGTGCTGACGGCGGGGCGCTATGTCGTGCCGATCTGGTACAACCCGGTTTCCTGGATCGCGCACGACAGCCGCCTCGCCTATGCCGCCGACCGCTTGCCGATCTATGGCGACTGGATCGGGTTCCAGCCGGATGTCTGGTGGTTCGAGGCGGCGACGCGTTAACCATGGGCTTCGTCCCCGGCGGCACCGTTAACCGGATGCGCCGGGGGTGCAGCCCCTCAGGTCCAGTGCGGATCGCCGCCGCCGGGCAGGGCCGCGCGGGCCGCGACCAGCCCTTCCGGAGTCGTTCCGGCGGCCGCGCTGGCGGCCTGCACCCAATCGTCGCGGGTCAGCACGAAGTCGAGCAGGGCGCCAAGGAAATCAGGGTCTTCTGCCGCGCCCCGCAGGGTTTCGCGATCGATGCCGGTGGCCCCCTGGAAGGCGTCGAGCAGCTCCTCGGCGGCCAGCCAGCCGAGCGCCAGCAGCGCGATGACTTCGGCGTGATCCTGCTGCATTTTCCTCTCCCGGTTCCGGACGGAAACCATTTGTTAACCTTCCCGTCCCATTAACGCCTTCATCGGAATTATGAAATCGTGAGAAACAGACTCCATGCCGGGCCGAATCCTCATCGTTGACGACGTCGCCACGAACCGCATCGTGATGAAGGTCAAGCTCGCCGCGGCGCGCTACGACGTGGTGCCCGCCGCCAGCGGTGCCGAAGCCATCGAGATCGCGCGGGCGGGCGGCATCGACATCGTCATCATGGACATGATGATGCCCGGAATGACCGGGGCCGAGGCCTGCGCCCGACTGCGCGGCATGCCGGAGACCGCGACCATCCCCGTGATCCTCGTCACCGCCTCCGAGGATGCCGAGGCCCGGATGCAGGGCCTGTCGGCGGGGGCCGACGATTTCCTCTCCAAGCCGGTTGACGAGATCGCGCTTCTTGCCCGCGTCCGGTCCCTCCTGCGGACCCGGGAAGAAGAACGCGACTACGAGGCCCGCGGCGGGGCGCTTCTCGAGTTCGAGAACCCGGTGCCGGTCGCCGCCGCCCGAGGGTTTGCCGATTCGTCGGGGCAGGCGGGGTTCGCCGGCCGCCCGACGCTTGCGGAAGGTCGGATCGCGCTGATCGGCGGGCCGGACGCCAAATGGGTGCCGGTGCAGCGCGACCGCCTGACGCCGCTGTTCCGCGAGGCGGTCACGGCCATGGGCCGCGACATGGCGCTGGCGCTGGACCCCGAGGGAGCGCCCGACCTCTTTCTGATCGACGCCGACCTCGGCGGGCGAAACGACGGCCTGCGCCTCATGTCGGAGCTGCGCTCGCGCGCGGCGACGCGGCACGCGGCCTTCGTCATGCTGCTGCCGCCGGGCGACAGCGAGCGGGCGGCGACCGCGCTCGACCTCGGAGCCGCCGACGTCAGCTACCATCCGTTTCCCGCCGAAGAGATCGCGATGCGGATCCGCACGCAGCTCGCCCGCAAGCAGCGCGCCGACCGGATGCGCTCCACGCTCGACACCGGGCTGCGCCTCGCGGTGATCGACCCGCTGACCGGACTGCACAACCGCCGCTACGGGCTGCACCACCTCGACCGGGTGGCGACGCGCTGCCGGGCGACCGGGGTGCGCGCCGGCGTCGTGCTGATGGACATCGACCATTTCAAGGCGGTCAACGACACCCATGGCCACCCGATCGGCGACCATGTCCTGGCGCGCGTCGCGCAGGCCCTGCAGGACAGTCTGCGCGTTGAGGACCTGCTGGCGCGGATCGGAGGGGAGGAATTCCTCGCCATCCTGCCCGATGCCGACCTGGCGCAGATCCGCGTCGTGGCGGAACGTCTGCGCGCCGCGGTCGAGGCGCTTCGGGTGCCGCTGCCCGGGTCCGACACGCCGCTGACGGTCACCCTGTCGCTGGGTGTCGCGATGCTGGAGGACCGCGACGACGCCGCCGTCGATGCGCTGCATCGCGTCGACCGCGCGCTCTACTGCGCCAAGGACGACGGGCGCAACCGGGTGCGGCTGGCCGCCGCGGCCCGCTGAGGCCGGCACCACCTCAGCGGTGACGCCGGTCCGCGATCCGCAGGGCGATGGCGGCGCGCTCCGGCGGCGACAGGCTCGCCACGATGGCCGACAGGGCCGCGATGCCGCGCCCGGCCAGGGCCCCCTGCAGGTCGCGCTGCACGACCAAAGCCGCCTCGAAGGCTTCGGGCACGAAGGGGTCCGCCGTCAGCGCCGAGATCACGTCGGCCTCGGCAGCGCCCATCCGCTCGCGGCCGGCGCGCAGGGTCTCGTCGCCGCGCAGCGCGCGGAACAGCGCCTCCCGCTGCGACCGGTCGAGGCCATGCGCCAGCGCCGCCATGCCGGGTGGTCCGCCGATGCCGCGGCCGCCGCCGGGTCCGCCGCTGGAGCCGCCGCCGCGATGCCCGTCCGGACCACCCGCGAGCATCGCGGCGACCACCGCGACCACGACCGCCATGTTCGCCGCCACCGAAGCGACCAGCCCCCATGCCATCCATCGCCGCGTCATTGCGTCCCCTCCAGTGTTCCGTCCGCCCAGGCCGTGCCGAAGACCTCGCCCAGAAGGGCGGCCTCCGCGCCGGTATCTTCGCTCTCCACATCGCCTGCGCTCAGGACGTCGAGGGCGGTGGCCTGCGGCAGGAGATCAAGCACCGCCGCGGGCTGGGCCAGGCCGATCCAGAGACCCAGCAGCGCCGCGCCCGGTATCGCGACCAGCCCGCCGAGCCAGCGGCCGAGCGGTCCGTCGAGCCGGCCCGCAGATCGCTCGTCCGGTCGCGTCGCGCGAGAGCGGTCGGGGGCGTCCGCCAGGATACGAGCCCGCAGGTCCGCGCCGATCGGCGCGATATCCTCTCGCGCGGCCGCCAGCAGGGCGTCGATGTCGCCGTCGGTCATGCCGGGTGTCACCTCGCGGGTCATTCCATGCCTCCTTCAGGCCGCAGGATCCCGGCCAGTCGCCGCTTCGCCCGCGCCGTCAGGCTCTCCACCGCCTCGACGCCGCAGCCCAGCATCGCGGCGATCTCGGGGTTCGAATACCCCTCGATATGGCGCAGCACGACGGCCTGGCGCTGCCGGTCCGGCAGGGTGGCGAGGGCGGCATCCAGCGACGACGCGCGTTCCGCCCGGATCAGCCCGGCGACCGCCGAGGGCGCATCGTCGGCCACCCGGGCGCCGTCGTCGAGCGGACGCATCCGCCGGTCGCGCCGCCTCGCATCGACCGCGAGGTTGGCGGCCACCCGGCCGAGCCAGGTGGAGAGCCGCGCCGTGCCGCCTGCATCCCAGTCGCCCGCGCGTCGCCAGAGACGCAGGAACGCCTCCTGCATCACATCCTCGGCCTGGGCCCGGTCGCCTCCCGTCATCCGCAGGCAGAACGCCATCAGACGCGGCCCCAGCCGTTCGAGCAGTGCCGCGGCCGCCGCACCGTCGCCGGCCCCCGCGCGCGACAGCAGGCGCGCCTCGGTTGCCGCAGCGTCGTCCGGGGTGTCATCCATGGCTCCCCCCGCCAGGTCCGGCCGGGCGGGAGGGACCGCCCGGCCACTCTCAATTGCCGTCGCGCGGGGCAGCCGCGTCCCATTCCGCCGCGCTCAGGCTGCCGTCTCCGTCGGTATCCGCGCGCTCGAACATGATGGAGCCGCGGTCGTCGACTCGCGGGCCGTGGAACCGGGGGCGATCCCCGCCGCGGTGCCCGCCGCGATCGTGGCGACCCTCGCGTCGTCCGGCGCGAGGGCCGTCGGGCCGGACCGCCAGTTCCCGGGCGGTCAGCCTTTCGTCGCCGTCGAGGTCAAGGTCCGCGAGCATCCGGTCAACGCGCGGGGCTGCGCGTGCGGCGGACATCGCGAGCAGTTCGTCGCGGTCCATCATGCCGTCTCCGTCCGCGTCGAACTCCGCGAGCCAGGCCGGTCCCCGCGCCTCGCGGGCGGCACGCAGCTCCTCCGCCGTGACCTCGCCGTCGCCGTCGGCGTCGATTTCGGCAAAGGGCGGCACATCGGGCCTTCTGTCCCCAGTCTGGGCCCGAGTCTGAGCCTGAGTCTGGGCCTGCGCCTGAATCGAGGCGAGCGACGCCCCGGCGACGATGGCGAGGGTGAGGAAAGTCATCTTCTTCATGTCGGTCTCCGTTTTGCGTTCCGACGCCCCGCCCCTGCGGCGCGTTCCCCTCTTTCACGCAAGACGGCCCCGGTTCCGTCGCGCCGCCCGCGCGATTCTCTGCGACATCCCGACCCAGAGGGCACGGGCGGGCTTTCCGAGGGGCCTACCAACCCATAGCTAGAGGTCGAGAGGACCACCCGCCATGCCCGCCACATCCGCCCAGTCCGGCAAGACCCAATCCGGCACGACCCAATCCGGCACGCCCGCCAAACCGGTCATCCCGACTGTTACCGCGCTTTCCGGCACGTCCGCCGAACCCGTCATCCCGAACGTCACCGCGCTTTCCGGCGCGCCCGCCGTGCAGGAGGCTCCGCGCGAGATGACGACGGCGGTTCTGCGCGGTTGGCGCAGGCGCTGCCCGAACTGCGGATCGGGGCCGATGTTGCGCGGCTACCTCAAGGTGCGCGACACCTGCCCGGTCTGCGGCGAGGCGCTGCACCATCACCGCGCCGACGATGGGCCGCCCTACCTGACGCTGCTCATCGTCGGGCACATCATCGGCCCCGGAATGCTTTGGGCCTACATGACGTGGGAGCCGGACCCCTTCACCTTCATGGCGATCTTCATGGTCGCTTCGGTGGCGCTGTCGCTCTTCTTCCTGCCCCGTCTCAAGGGAGTCATGGTCGGCGTGCAATGGGCGTCGCGGATGGGCGGATTCGGCCGTGGCAGCGCGGCGACGGACCTGGGCAGTTGAGCGGCGCGCCCGTGTCCGGCCCGGCGCCCGTCCGCGATGCGGCCTCGCTCGTCCTGCTGCGCGACGTGGCCGGGCAGGGACCGAGCGTGCTGATGGGGCAGAGGGGGGCCGGGGCCATCTTCATGCCGTCGAAATACGTCTTTCCCGGCGGCGCGGTGGATGCCGGCGACGCGGTTCAGGCCCTCGCCGGAAGCCTGCACCCCGCCACCCGCGCCGCGCTCGCGGTGCGGTCGGAGACCCGGCCCGAAGCGCTGGCGGCGGCCGCTCTGCGCGAACTGGCGGAGGAGACTGGGCAGGTGATCGGACTCGCCGGCCCGAAGGGCGGGGGCGGTTGCGACTGGCCGGGCTTCGACGGGTTGCTGCCCGACGCGTCGCCGCTGCGCTTCATCTTCCGCGCGATCACCCCGCCGGGCCGCCCGCGCCGTTTCGACGCGCGGTTCTTCCTCGTCCCGGCCGACGCGCTCGTCACCGACCCGGACGATTTCTCGGCGGCCGAGGACGAGTTGAGCCACCTGCACTGGGTCTCGCTGGTCGAGGCCCGGGCGCTGGACATGCCGTTCATCACCGAAGTCGTGCTGGCCGAGACGATGGCGATCGCTGGCGGCACCGATGCGCCCGGCACGCCGTTCTTCGACAATTCGGGCGGCACGTCGGTGTTCCATCGCCTCTGAGGCGGCGTCGGCGATCAGGCGCGCAGCAGGATGAGGGTCACCACGCTGATCGTGACAAGGGCGATCGCCGCGAGTTCCCGCGCCGTGGACCGCTCGCCCAGGATGAACCAGGAGATCAGCATCGACAGGATCAACTCGACCTGCCCGACCGCGTTCACGTAGGCCGCCGTCTCCAGCGTATAGGCCGTGAACCAGGCCAGCGAGCCCGCCATCGAGGTCAATCCGACGAGCGACGTCGCCCGCCACCGGGTGAAGACCGCCACCAGCCCCGGCCGGTCGCGCCAGCCGAGCCAGGCCGCGAGCAGCGCCGTCTGCATCAGCGTCACGAGGCAGAGCGTGACGGCGGCCCGCAGGAGCGCCGCGTCGGCCTCGACCGCAAGCGACGCGCCGCGGTAGCCGACCGCCGAGATCGAGAAGAACACGCCGGAGCCGAGACCCAGCAGCGACCCGCGGTTGAGCACCTGCCAGCCGCCCGCCACCGGCACCGACAGGATGAGCACGCCGGCGAGGCCCACGAGCATCGCGCCGAGATCGGCGGGCGTCACCGTCTCGCCCAGCACGAGGAAGCCGACCGCGACGGTCATCAGCACGGTGACCTTGGAGAAGGCGATGCCGACGGCGAAGTTGCGATAGGCGAAAAGGGCCACGACGCAGATCGTCGCCAGGATCTGCGCCACCGCGCCGGCGACGGCGAACGCCCAGAAGCCGGCTCCGATTTGCGGCAGCGTGCCGTTTGCGACGAAGAGCCAGAGGGCGAGCCCGGCGGCAATGACGGGCGGGGCATAGACGAAGCGCGCGAAGGTCGCGGCGGCAGGAGACAGGCCGCCTACCGACAGCCGCTTCTGCAACAGGAAGCGGAAGGCCTGCACCGAGGCAGCGAAGAGTGCGGCGAAGACCCAGAGCGACATGGCGTGCTTCTGACGCGCGGCCGGGGGGCCTGCCAGCCAAATCGTCAGGGCGGAGGCATGGGCC
>JBBQDX010000235.1:0-7103 GCA_038320125.1 Rhodobacterales bacterium
GATGGGCGAAGACGCCTTGCAGATGGGGGCGATGTCGAAGGAAGATCTCGAGGCCCTTCCCGAATATGACGGGGAAGCGGAGTCGCTGCCGCTTGATACGACGGTGGCGGGTGAACCCATCGCGACGGAAGAAATCATGACCGATCCGGCCACCGGCGCGGCAACCGCCCCGACCGGCGGCTGACCTCCTCCACCGTTGCAGACGTGAGGGCCCCGCGCATGCCGCGGGGCCTTTTCATATTCGGCCCCGCCTTGCAGTGATGCGGGATGCGCCGCCTTCCTCGCATCCTTGTCCAAATAGCAGTTCGGGTATCCGTGCTGGCCGCGTTCCTGTGGATGGGTATTGCGCGACGACGGCGGGCGCATTCCCGGCGAATGGCACCGCGGCAAGCCGCTGGATGTGGCCGCACCGCGCAGCTGGCGGACAGCGCTCAAGCTGAACCGGGCGCTCGCGACGCCAGCCACCTGCATCGCGGCCCTCGGGACCGGGGCGGAGTTCGTCGCGATGCCGCCGCGAGGAGACCGGCGTTGCGGCATCGACCCGCGCGTATCGCTCTCGCGGCTCGGGTTGGTGACGGTCGATCCGGTGGAGACGACCTGCACGGTCGCGCTGCGGGCGGCGATGTGGGAGCGTCATGCCCTGCGGCCCGCCGCCGAAACGCTCGGCAGCCCGGTCGCTCGCCTGTTCCACCAGGGCAGCTATATTTGCCGGCCCATCAGGGACGGCGGTGACCGGCTCAGCACCCATGCGACGGCGGAGGCCATCGATCTGCGCGGAGTCGAGCTTTCCGACGGGCGGTAGTTCGACCTTCGGGCCGGTTGGAGGGAAGCGGGGCCGGAGGGCGCATTCTGGTACGCGGCACGCGACGGGGCCTGCACCCGGTTTGTCACGGTGCTCGGACCGGACTACAACGACTTGCGCGCCGATGCCTTTCATCTGCAGTCGACGGGGCGGGGTCTTTGCCGTTGATCGGCTGAGGTTTCCCTTTATCGTCGGCCCACGCGCGGCGATCATCCCGTCCGCAGCCGGTCGATCCGTCCCCGGACCGAACGGCCATCTGCCAGACCGGACACCTGTCGGATCAGCGAAAGGACGATGGACATGGGCAAGCGCGATGATCTCATTGCGAAATACGCCGAAGACCTGCGCACGAAGCTGGGCGAGACGCCGGACATGGCGCTTCTGACCAAGGTGACGGCCGGCTGCGGCCCGTCGATCTACGACGCGGACAGCGCCACGATCGCAGCGGGGGACCCCAAGGAGCTGGAGAGGGTCAGGAACAACTTTCTGATCCGCAAGCTCGGCCTGTCGGACGGGCCCAAGCTGGACCAAGCGATCCATGCCGTCGTCGAGAAATACGGCAAGTCGGAGCGCAACAAGTACCGCGCGGTCGTCTACTACATGCTGACGAAGCATTTCGGGAAGGAAAGAGTCTACGGCTGAGGGGAGCCAGACGGCGGATGCGGGGCACCTTTGGGTGCTTGTTTTCATCTCCGGGCCAGGGTTGCATATCGGCAACACCACGCCCATCTCAACCGGGTGGGCCCGCAAGGGGACCGTGCCTTTGCGGGCGGTCCGGCCGACGGGCGCTTCAGTCTGAGGAGACGGGACATGAACATGGAGAAATTCACCGATCGCGCGCGCGGCTTCTTGCAGGCCGCACAGACGATCGCGACCCGCGAGGGGCATCAGCAATTGCTGCCGGAGCATCTGCTCAAGGCGATACTCGACGACGAGCAGGGGATGGCCGCCAACCTGATCGCCGCGGCGAGCGGTGCGCCCGACCGGGTGCGGCAGGCGGTGGACATCGCCGTGGCAAAGTTGCCGAAGGTCACGGGAGATGTCGGGCAAGTGTATCTGTCGCGCGACGTCACCCGCGTTCTCGACGAGGCCGAGACCATCGCCAAGAAGGCCGGCGACAGCTTCGTGCCGGTGGAGCGGGTGCTGATGGCGCTCTCGATGGTGAAGTCGAAGGCGAAGGACGCGCTGGAGGCTGGCGCGGTGAACGCGCAGGCGCTCAATGCCGCCATCGAGAAGGTCCGCAAGGGGCGGACGGCGGACAGTGCCGGGGCCGAGGCCACCTTCGAGGCGCTCGCGAAATACGCCCGCGACCTGACCGAGGCCGCGCGGGACGGCAAGATCGACCCGATCATCGGCCGCGACGAGGAGATCCGCCGGGCGATGCAGATCCTATCGCGTCGAACCAAGAACAATCCCGTGCTGATCGGCGAGCCCGGCGTCGGCAAGACCGCCATCGCCGAGGGCCTGGCGCTGCGGATCGTCGACGGCGACGTGCCGGAGTCGCTGCGCAACAAGCGGCTGATGGCGCTCGACATGGGCGCGCTCATCGCGGGCGCGAAGTATCGCGGCGAGTTCGAGGAGCGGCTCAAGGGCGTGCTGTCCGAAGTGACGGCGGCGGCCGGAGAAGTGATCCTGTTCATCGACGAGATGCACACGCTGGTCGGGGCCGGAAAGGCCGACGGCGCGATGGATGCCGCGAACCTCATCAAGCCGGCGCTGGCGCGGGGCGAGTTGCACTGCATCGGCGCGACCACGCTCGACGAGTATCGCAAATACGTCGAGAAGGACGCGGCGCTGGCGCGGCGGTTCCAACCGCTCGTGGTGGAGGAGCCGACCGTGCAGGACACCATCAGCATCCTGCGCGGCATCAAGGAGAAATACGAGCTGCACCACGGTGTGCGCATCTCCGACTCCGCGCTGGTGGCCGCGGCGACGCTCTCGAACCGCTACATCACCGACCGGTTTCTGCCCGACAAGGCCATCGACCTGATGGACGAGGCGGCGAGCCGTCTGCGGATGGAGGTGGACAGCAAGCCCGAGGAGCTGGACGCGCTCGACCGCGACATCCTGCAAAAGCAGATCGAGGTGGAGGCCCTGCGCCTGGAGGACGACACCGCGTCGAAGGACCGGCTGGTGACGCTGGAGCGGGAGTTGGCCGAGCAGCAGGAGCGTTCGTCGGAGATGACGGCCGCGTGGCAGGCGGAGCGCGACAAGCTCGAGTCGGCCCGCGACCTCAAGGAGCGGCTGGACCATGCACGGCTGGAGCTCGATCAGGCCAAGCGCGAGGGCAACTTCGCGCGCGCGGGCGAGCTGCAGTACGGCCGCATTCCGGAGCTGGAGAAGCAGTTGGCGCACGCCGAGAGCCGCGAGGGCGACATGTTGGTCGAGGAGGCCGTGCGGCCCGAGCAGATCGCCAGCGTAGTGGAGCGCTGGACCGGGATTCCGGTCGCGCGGATGCTGGAAGGCGAGCGCGACAAGCTGCTGCGGATGGAGCAAGAGCTGGGCCGCCGGGTGATCGGGCAACGCACCGCCGTGCGGGCCGTGGCAAACGCCGTCCGGCGGGCGCGGGCGGGGCTGAACGACGAGGCGCGGCCGCTCGGCTCGTTCCTGTTCCTCGGGCCGACCGGCGTGGGCAAGACGGAGCTGACCAAGGCGCTGGCCGAGTTCCTGTTCGACGACGACGGGGCGATGGTGCGCATCGACATGAGCGAGTTCATGGAGAAGCACGCTGTCAGCCGCCTGATCGGCGCGCCGCCGGGCTACGTCGGCTATGACGAGGGCGGCGTGCTGACCGAAGCCGTGCGGCGCAGGCCCTATCAGGTCGTGCTCTTCGACGAGGTCGAGAAGGCGCATCCGGACGTGTTCAACGTGCTGTTGCAGGTGCTCGACGATGGCATCCTGACCGACGGGCAGGGGCGGCGCGTCGACTTCAAGCAGACGCTCATCATCCTCACGTCGAACCTCGGCGCGCAGGCGCTGAGCCAACTGCCGGACGGGGCCGATGCGGCCACGGCCAAGCGCGACGTGATGGATGCGGTGCGGGCGCATTTCCGTCCGGAGTTCCTCAACCGTCTCGACGAGACCATCATCTTCGACCGGCTGGCCCGGAGCGACATGGCCGGCATCGTGGACATCCAGATCGCACGGCTTGCCACGCGTCTGGCCGGGCGGAAGATCACGCTCGAGCTGGACGATGGCGCGCGGACATGGCTGGCCGAGGAGGGCTACGACCCCGTGTTCGGGGCGCGGCCGCTCAAGCGGGTGATCCAGCGGGCCCTGCAGGATCCGCTGGCGGAGATGCTGCTGGCCGGCGACATCGCGGACGATGTGACGATGCCGGTGCGGGCTGTCGAGGGCGGGCTGCGCATCGGAGACCGGGTCGCGGCCACCGGGCGATCGCGGCCCGAGGATGCGGTCGTGCACTGACCGCGACGTCGCAGCGGTCGGACGAGCCCGGTCGCGCATTTCCCGAAGGCCGGGCCGATCCGCATCGGCCCGGTCCTGCGCGCGACGCACGGCGCGACAGGGTCTGGCCCCTCCGGGGGGCGCGCAGGGTGCACGCCGGGCAGGTGACGGCCGGATCGGCGCTTGGATCGATGGCATGCGCCACCACGCCACAGGTTCGTCAGCGGTGGCGCAAGGAACCCATGCGGGCGGTCCTGCGCTTACATTTTCGTGAGGTGCTGCAACTCTTTCGACACGCGGCCGCGGGTTTGATAGGTCTGCAAGCGACGATCCTGAGTAGCCCTATCGAGGAATCGAGATGTTCAAGCCCGACCTGACCCGCGCCGATGTCACGCCCGAAGGCATCTGGATGAACCGTCGCCAGATTATCGCCGCACTCGGGGCGGGATCGCTCGTTGGGGGCTTGGGCGGCAAGGCGTTCGCGGCCGGCAAGGATCTCGAGCCGAACTCGTTCGAGGAGATCAGCGGATACAATAATTTCTACGAGTTCGGGACCGGCAAGGGCGATCCGGCGGAGAATGCGGGCGCGATGAAGACCCAGCCCTGGTCCGTCAAGGTCGACGGCATGGTGGATAACCCCGGCGACTACTCCCTCGCCGATCTGATCGGGGATCTGCCCACGGAGGAACGGATCTACCGTTTCCGCTGTGTCGAGGCCTGGTCGATGATCATTCCCTGGAACGGGTTCGAGCTGAACAAGCTCCTGGCAAAGATCGGCGTGCAGGCCGGGGCGAAGTATGTCGCCTTCGAGACGGCGCTCCTGCCGGACGTGATGACCGGCGTGAACCTTCCGATCCTCGACTGGCCCTACCGCGAGGGCCTTCGTCTCGACGAGGCGATGAACCCTCTGACGATCATGGCGACGGGGCTCTACGACAAGCCCATCCCGAACCAGAACGGCGCGCCGATGCGTCTGGTGGTGCCGTGGAAATACGGCTTCAAGTCGATCAAGTCGATCGTCCGCATTTCGCTGGTGGAGGAAGAACCCCTGGCGACGTGGAACCAGACGAACCCGCGCGAATACGGCTTCTACTCGAACGTGAACCCGGGGGTGGACCATCCGCGCTGGTCGCAGGCGAGCGAGCGGGTCATTGGCAGCGGATTGTTCGGCGGCCGCAAGGACACGCTCCCGTTCAACGGTTATGCGGAACAGGTCGCCGGGCTCTATGAAGGCATGGACCTGACGGTCAATTTCTGAGCCGATGACTGTCGCCACCGCCATCGGCCCCCGCCTTTCGGGCCTTGCCCGGAAAGTGCCGACGTGGCCGGTATACGTCCTGGGGTCGGTGCCGGGAGCCTGGCTGATCTGGAAGGCCGTGTTCGCCGGCGGCTACATCGATCCGGTCAAGGCGCTGGAGCACGAGCTGGGGCTTCTCGCGCTCCAGTTCCTTCTCGCCTCCCTGACGATCACGCCACTGATGCGCTTCGCCCGGATCAACCTCATAAAGTTCCGCAAGGCGCTCGGCCTCCTCGCCTTCGGCTACCTCGTGCTGCATTTCCTGACGTGGCTCACGCTCGATCTCCAATTGCGGTGGAACCTGATCGGGGCCGACATCGTCAAACGTCCTTATATCACTGTCGGGTTCGCCGCCTTCCTGCTTCTGATCCCGCTGGCCGCGACGTCCTGGCAGGGGGCCATCCGGCGGATGGGTGCGAAAGCCTGGGGAAAGCTGCATCGCCTTGTCTACCTGGCGATCCTGCTCGGGGCGGTACACTTCGTGATGCAGGAGAAGGTCTGGACGCCGGAATCGGTGGCCTATCTGGCCGCAGCAATTTCTCTTGTCGGACTGCGACTCATCTGGATCCGGCACTGGTAGAGCGCAGCGGCTCGCCTGATTCACGGGATGCCGCAACTTACTTGGTGACAGGTGCCCTCACAGCGCAACAATGATGCCTGCATTGTCCTCCCGCAGGGGAAGCGCAGGCCGGCCTGCAGAACTTGGTTGAACCAGCATCGAAGAAAATGGAGCCCGTAACACGCTGTAATTGCGTTGGGTTCACAAAACCTCCAAAAAAAGCGCATCTTTCGTTCAGAAACCGCTTGCGGGCCCCGGTTCCCAACCGTAAACCCCCTCTCACCGGCGGCGCTGAGGCGCACAACGGGACGCCAGACGGAACGACGGAGCGGACGCTCCAGAGGGCTTGAGGCAGCAGACGGAACGAGGGGGCTATGCTCTCGAGGGCCTGACGCGACTACCGAGATATCTCAAGCGGATCGCGCCAGAAAAGTTGGTGCATCCGGTAGATTTTGTCTCCTGCTCTTTAAAATCGCAATTATCTGAAGAGATATGTGGGCGGTTTGGTCCTGTTCGATGGATCAGACGTCTGTATATCGCGCTCCTAGGCTTCGGTCGATGATGGAGTGTCAGCTTCACTGTTTGGACGGCTTCTGGTTACTTTGGTAACTGAAGCACAACAGACAGAGACTGTCCTGGCCTTTGCCGGTCGGGACGATGTGCAGAGGTTCGAACGTCAAGGTTAGCCGCTTCGGTGGCTTTCAACTTGAGAGTTTGATCCTGGCTCAGAACGAACGCTGGCGGCAGGCTTAACACATGCAAGTCGAGCGCACCTTCGGGTGAGCGGCGGACGGGTTAGTAACGCGTGGGAACGTGCCCTTCTCTAAGGAATAGCCTCGGGAAACTGAGAGTAATACCTTATACGCCCTTCGGGGGAAAGATTTATCGGAGAAGGATCGGCCCGCGTCTGATTAGATAGTTGGTGGGGTAATGGCCTACCAAGTCTACGATCAGTAGCTGGTTTGAGAGGATGATCAGCAACACTGGGACTGAGACACGGCCCAGACTCCTACGGGAGGCAGCAGTGGGGAATCTTAGAC
>JBBQDX010000236.1:0-7096 GCA_038320125.1 Rhodobacterales bacterium
TCACAAGGTTCTCACGGACAACGGAGTGCAGTTCACCAACCGAAGCTGCGACCACTCTGCCTTCCGCCATGTCTTCGACCGGGTCTGCGACGAACATGGCATCGAGCACCGCCTGACCAAGGTAAACCATCCCTGGACCAACGGTCAGGTCGAGCGGATGAATCGCACGATCAAGGAAGCGACAGTGAGGCAAGGAAGCGACAGTGAGGCGATACCACTACGGATCGCACAAGCAGCTCCGGTCCCACCTCGTCGATTTCGTCGGGGCCTGCAACTGCGCTCGGAGGCTCAAGACCCTACGCGGGCTCACGCCTTGCGAATTCATCGTCAAATGCTGGACCGAAGAGCCACAACGGTTCAGAATCGACCCAACCCACCACACTCCGGGACCGAACAGCTAGTCGAACGTCGCTGTGCCCTGCGGCATCATTGGCGAAGGCTATGCCGCCGAAATGCCCCAACCAGTACAACTCGACAATCGGAGAACCTCGTCCGGGTTCGCCCCCATCGGGCCGTTCCATTCTCGCACATCGATCTTCGACACCACGATCCTGACCATGATGCCCGGGATGATCGTGGTGATGATCGGGTCTGCGCGATGTTCCCTGCCCTGTCGGAGACCTGCGAGCGGATGATGGAAAGCCCGGCTCTCTGCCGGGCTCGCTGATCGGTGGCCCGCTCGACACCTTTCCTCATACCGCGTTCGGCCAGACCATCGAGCGCGTCGGCGTCACGAGCCTTCGCGCGCGCTCTGTCTGCGTGACAAACGGCGCAAGTCTGGTGATGTTCGGGCGGGTCGCGGCGATTTCGCCGGGCATGGGAGGATTCCCCCGATCGCGCCCGGCTTCGTCATGCTTCGCCCGCCGGCGATCCCTCCGCTGATCGACACCGGAGTCCTGTCGGCCCCGATCTTGGCCGTCGCGCGGAATGGCCTCGTCAACGGCACCGGGCACGTTGCGGAGGCGCAAGCGGGTCAGGCGATGGCGTCGGATGGCGGACACCGCGACGCGTCGCGGTGTCCGGAGGTTGAACCCGGGTCGCCTGTTTCGGTACGAAATAACGCCGCCCGCCGCAGCCATCTTGCGGCCGGGCGGCAAGGGCGGCAAGGGCGGCGACGAAGAAGACAGCCATCAAGATCGCCAACGCTGCGGAGAAAAGCGCCTGCGTCGCCCGTTCATCCGAGTCATGCCGGCCATGCCTCTCGCTGACCTCATCCAGCCTCGACCCTCCAGGGGGTCTCGAACAGGTATTCCACGAGATTTTCGCCCCCGCCGATCCGGTCGATGACGGCGAAGAGGCCCGGCGCGTGTAGCGGGGTCAGGACGCCGTGCCAGATGTTGCGGTGGATGTTGACGGCCTGACCCGCCTGCGCGAGGAAGGCTAGGGGTGCGCCCGGTCCGCCGCCCGGTCTGCCGCCCATTCTGCCGTCCATGTCGGGGGCGACGGTGACCAGCCATTCGGCGCGGTGCATCGGAACGAAGCACTGGCTGCCGTCCGGGTGCCTTTCCATCAGGTCGAGATCGTAGGGCAGGGTGCGTGGTGTGGCGTCGAACAGGCTGACGCCCGCGCGCCCGTCCGAGAAGTCGAGCCGGGCGCGGTCATGGTAGCGACCGCAGAGCCCGGCGTTGATGCGCCTGTCGGGCGGGCCGGAGACCTCCAGCACATCGCCGAAGGGGGCGAATGCGGCAGCGGTCAGCGGCCGCGTCAGGATCGCGCGGTTCATGGCAGCATGTCCCCGAGGCGCAGGCGGGCGATGCGTTCGACCTGCCGGCAGGCCTCCGCGAACTCGGTCTCGCGGCTCTGCCGGGTCCGCCGCTCCATTGCCGCGAGGATTCCCGCCTTGTCGTGGTCGCGTACGGCGATGATGAACGGAAACCCGTGCCGAGCGACATACGCCGCGTTCTTCGCCTCGAACGCCGCCCGCTCCGCGTCGGTCAGCTGGTCAAGCCCCGCGCCGGCCTGCTCCGCCGTGCTCTCTGCCGTCAGCCGCCCGGCGCGGGCCAGCCTGCCCGCCAGGTCCGGGTGCGCCGTCAGCACGCCCAGGCGCTCCGCTGCGCTGGCCGACCGGAACATTCGCGCCAGTGCATTGTGCAGCCCCGCCGCAACGTCATGCGCCGCCCCGAGTTCCAGCGCGAAGGCCCGCTCCGCGATCCAGGGGGAATGCTCGAAGACGGAGCCGTAGGCCGCCACGAAGTCCGCAAGTTCCATCTGCGAAGGGCGCTCCCGCCGTACGTGCGGATGCGTCGCCCCCCAGTGCTCGGCAATCTGCAGCCGCGTGGCGAACCAGACGCCCTCATGCCCGCGCGCATGATCGAGGAAGCGCCGCAGCGCCTCCGCCCGGCCGGGCCGTCCGGCGAGGCGGCAGTGCAGCCCCACCGACATCATCCGGCCGCCTTCGCGGTGGAGGCAGTCGAAGCTGTCCCGCAGATACCTTTCCCAGGAAGCTCCGTCCGGGTGCCCCGCCTGAATGGCGAAGCGCATGTCATTGGCGTCGAGGGTGTAGGGTACGACGAGCTGGTCGCGGTCCCCGAACTCCGCCCAATACGGCAGGTCGTCGGCGTAGCTGTCGGCGACATAGGCGAAGGCCCCGGTCTCGGCCGCCAGCCGCAGGGTGTTGCCGCTGGAGCGCCCGCAGTAGAACCCGCGCGGCGGCGCACCCGTCACCTCGGCGTGCAGCCGGATCGCCTCCGCGATCGCCGTCCGCTCCTCCGCCTCGGGCATGTCCCTGTGCTCGACCCATTTCAGCCCATGCGACGCGATCTCCCACCCCGCCTGCGTCATCGCCTCCACCTGACCAGGCCCCCGCGCCAGCGCCGAGGCCACGCCATAGATCGTCACCGGCAGGTCCGAGAGCATGCGGTGCAGCCGCCAGAAGCCGGCCCGCGCGCCGTATTCGTAGATCGATTCCATGTTCGCATGGCGCATGCCCGGCCAAGCCTGGGCACCGGTAATCTCCGACAGAAATGCCTCGGAGGCGGCATCGCCGTGCAGCACGTTGTTCTCGCCGCCCTCCTCGTAGTTCAGGACGAGGTTGATGGCGATCCGCGCGCCGCCGGGCCAGGCGGCGTCGGGCGGGGTGGGGCCGTGGCCGTGCAGGTCGCGGGGATAGCGGGGCATGAGTCCTCCTGGAGGTTTGCCGGATGATAGCGAAAGGGGCTTGGTCGGCTTTCAAGAACCGTTTGAAGGTCTGTCACGCGAACCCCTGTTCAGATGGGCGATGCGATCGATATGGTGCCCCTCAGCCCTGATCGGAGAGCGACGATGGCCGGATACCTGACGACGCATGTCCTCGACACCGCGCGGGGCTGTCCCGCCGAGGGAGTGCGGATCGACCTCATTCGCATCGAGGGCGAAACGCGCCGGAACATCGCCGAGGCCCGCACCAACGCGGACGGGCGCACCGATGCGCCGATCCTGCCCGAGGAGGATTTCGCCACCGGAACCTACGAGCTGGTGTTCCACTGCGGCGACTATCTGACCCGTTCCGGCGCAGCGCCCGAGGAGCCGCGCTTTCTGGATGTCGTCCCCTTGCGGTTCGGCATGTCGGAGGCTTCCCACTACCATGTGCCCCTTCTTCTGAGCCCCTTCGGATACACCACCTATCGCGGCTCCTGACCGGCGAGCCTGGCCTGCAGGCGATCGACCATGAATTCCATGAAGAGCCTGGATTTCGGGTCCTGATGCCGGCGATGCGTGTAGAGCACCGACGCCTGCACCGGCAGGGGTGGCGTCGCCACGCAGACTTCGACGAGAGCACCGCTGTCGAGATGCCCCGCCACCTCGAACACGGGCTTGAGGGCTATGCCCTGGCCCGCCAGCGCCCAGTCGGTCAGGACGTCGCCGTCATCGCATTCGAACGGGCCGCTGACCTCCCAGGTCTCGGGACCGTTTGCGCCGTTCAGCGTCCAGCGGAACTCCGTCGCGCCGGGGAACCGCAGGTTGAGGCAGGCGTGCGCGCCGCGGGCGATCTGGTCGCCGTGTTCCGGATGCCCCCGCGCCGCGATGTAGGACGGGGCCGCGCAGAGGATGCGACGGCAATCGGCGATCTTGCGGATCCGCAGGTCGCTGTCGGCGGGGCGACCGACATGGAAGGCGAGGTCGAGCCCCTCCGCCGTCAGATCGAGGTGCCGGTCGCTCAATCTCAGTCGGACGTGAATCAGAGGATAAGCCGCGCGAAAATCAGGCATGTGAGGCGCGATGAGGCTCCGGCCGAGCCACAGCGGCGCGGCGACCAGAAGATCGCCGCGCGGGTTCGACGTGACGTCGCCCAACCTCCCCTCGGCCTCCTCGACCGCGTCGAGCACCTTGCAGGCGCCCTCATAGAAGAGGCGTCCGTGCTCCGTCGCCGACAGGCTGCGTGTCGTGCGCTGGAACAGGCGGACATCCAGATGGCCCTCCATCTGCGCCAGGCGGGCGGAGGCGACGGCCGGCGAGATCCGCAGGTCGCGCGCCGCGGCCGACATGCTGCCCAGCTCGTAGATGCGGACGAAGGTGCGCAGATTGTCGAAGTAGGACATTCTTCGAGATTATTTGAAGCTGCTTGCCCGGTCCATCCGATACTCGGAAAATGAGCCAAGCGGTAGGATCGACCGCGACATGGGTGGGAGAGATGCGATGTACGATCTGGCAATCATGTGGGACTGGCTGGACTTCGCGGTCCGCTGGCTCCACGTCATCACCGCAATCGCCTGGATCGGGGCGAGCTTCTACTTCATCGCGCTCGATCTAGGCCTGCGAAAAGCCGACGGCATGCCCACCGGGGCCTCCGGCGAAGAGTGGGAGGTGCACGGCGGCGGCTTCTACCATACGACGAAGTATCTCGTGGCCCCCGAGCGGCTGCCCGAGCACCTGACCTGGCACAAGTGGCAAAGCTATTCGACGTGGCTTTCGGGGGCCGCGTTGCTGGCCATCGTCTACTGGGCCGGGGCCGAGCTGTTCCTCATCGACCGGGCCAGGGCCGACCTTGCCGTCTGGCAGGCCATCGCCATCTCGGCCGCCTTCATCGCCGCGGGCTGGATCGGCTACGACCGGCTCTGCAAATCGCCGCTCAAGTCCCGGCCAACGCTCGTCATGGTCGTGCTTTTCGGGGGGATCGTCGTCGCCTCCTGGTCGCTGAACCAGTTCTTCACCGGCCGCGCGGCCCTGCTTCATCTGGGTGCGATGACGGCGACGATCATGACGGCCAACGTCTTCTTCATCATCATGCCGAACCAGCGCATCGTCGTGACGGACCTCAAGGAGGGCCGCACACCGGATGCCAAATACGGGGCCATCGCCAAGCTGCGCTCCACCCACAACAACTACCTGACGCTGCCCGTGCTGTTCCTGATGCTGTCGAACCACTATCCGCTGGCCTTCGGCACCCAGTTCGCCTGGATCATCGCCTGCCTCGTCTTCCTCACGGGCGTGACGATCCGGCATTACTTCAACACGCTCCATTCGACGGGCAAGGGACCGATCTGGACCTGGGGCGTGACCGCGGTCCTCTTCGTGTCGATGGCCTGGCTCTCGACCTATTCCACGTTCGACGGCGACGACGATGTGGTGGAGGACGTGCAGATGAGCGCCGCCGCGATACGCTACGCCGAGTCGGACGGGTTCGATGATGCCGCGAATGCCATCAAGGGCCGCTGCTCCATGTGCCATGCGCGCGAGCCGGTCTGGGAGGGAATGTACTGGGCTCCGAAGGGCGTGCATCTGGAAACCGATCAGGATATCGCCGCACGGGCTCGCCAGATCTATCTTCAGGCGGGTGTCAGCCACGCCATGCCTCCAGCCAACATAACGGAGATGAGCGATGCGGAACGCGCGCTCGTCCGTGCGTGGTTCAACGGTGCGGGCGGCACCTCGATCGCGGCGCTGAGGTAAGCGGGTGCCATCGACCTTGTGAGCTGACGCCCGGGAGACTTCCATCTCGCAAGCTCAATCTGATCGCGTCGATGCCGATCATCGCCTTCTCGTCTCGGCATACGGAGCCATGCCCATGGCAGCAGAATCCTGGCGCAGAAACCGGGAGAATACCGCAGCCATCGATCTTCCTCGGCAGGGAAGCGGCACCAGAGGGCTGTTCTGTGCGGGTGAGGCGCTGTTGAGCCGCCTCACGTCCCTGCCCCGTCGTCGCTCGGCGCGCCGACCGGCACGGGGTGCGCGCAATCGGCTTCATGCATTTCCCTCTCGCGCAATGGCTCGCGGTGGAACGGCGCCTGTGCGCAAGACGCAGGCGACGAAGCAAAGCTCGCGTGGCAACGACAACGATGCCGGGCCGCATCGACCGAAACCGTCAGGAAGTGCCGCCAAGAATCGAGCTGCTGGGAGTGACCACAAGCGGATCGACAATCTCCCGAAGTGCCGCGCTTGAAGGGGCGGGATATCTCGCAAACGGATCAGACAATCTTCAGCGGCGCTACCCTGGAGGAGACCACGGCCGACCCGGGCTTCGCCGCGATGTGAGGCCGACTGCTTGCTTCGGGCGGGTGGGTCTGCACGGAAGCTGGCGTTACATCCGCTCGTTCGGCCAATGATCGACGACCAAATTGCCGGCATCGTCAGCACACCGCATCGCTGAGGCGACCATTCGTGCGGCAGTCCCGAAGCTGGCGCCGTCATGTCGATAGCACACGGACACAGCTCTTCCGCGCCGATCCTCGTGCGGGATTTGATGGGTTAAATGAACCGTTCTATTGAGCGTTCCCGCGGTCGGGAATGTACCGCGCCGGAATGTTTGGGCGGCTTCAATAACAGCCGCTTGCTCGCCTACATCAGAAACATTCAACCGGCAAAAGCAGAGGCCAGCTTCGATATCCCTCCGGAAACGGAGATCGTTGCCGCGAATCCATGCCAAATCAGCCTCTGGCAAGCTCGGTGGGGTCGAAAATAGGGTCTGGCCCAAGGTCCGTGCAGATTTGTCGGGAGGCCGTTCTCTGGCCCTGCGATTTGATCGCTTTTGGTCAGGAGGCGGTGGGTGGTGGGCAGGAGCGTATTGAACGGTAGGTTGAACCCGCCGGGGCTGGTGGTCGAGCACCGGTCGGTCAGAGGTGGCGTGGTGGAGGTTTTGGGTCGTGTTGCGGGAGTGGTCGGGCGCTGCCCGGATTGCGGA
>JBBQDX010000237.1:0-7090 GCA_038320125.1 Rhodobacterales bacterium
CTGGTTTGCCCGCAGACGCGGGGGCCGCTCAGCTACGACGCCGCGGCGCAGGAGCTGGTGTCGAAAGCGGCAGGGCTGGCCTATCCGATCCGCGGCGGCATCCCGATCATGCTGGTGGACGAGGCGCGGACGCTGGACTGAGGCTCAGCCCCGCATCAGGCGCGGCAGATCGCCGGTCAGCCCCGCCGCCTCGCCGATGAAGCGGCGCCGGACTGCCGGAAGCGCCGAGATTGCGCCCATGCCGAGGTCGCGGCCGAGACGCAGGAGCGGGTTGTCGTTGGAAAAGAGCCGGTTCACCGCGTCGGTGGCAAGGCCCATCGCCGCCGTATCGAACCGCCGCCAGCGCTGGTAGCGCGCCAGCACGTCCGGGCTGCCGATATCCTCGCCGCGCCCGCGGGCGGCGCCCAGAACATCCGCCAGCGCCGCCACGTCCCTGACGCCGAGGTTCAGCCCCTGCCCCGCGATCGGGTGGATGCCATGCGCCGCGTCGCCCACGAGGGCCACGCGCGGCGCGGTGAAGGATTGCGCCAAGTCGAGCGCGAGCGGGTAGGCATGGCGGGCGCCCGTCAGCGAGATCGCGCCGAGAAAGCTGCCGAACCGGGGCCGCAGGATGTCGAGGTAATCGGCCTCCGGAAGCGCACTGAGCGTCGCCGCCTCCCGTGAGCTCTCCGTCCAGACGATGCTGGAGCGGTTGCCGCGCAGGGGCAGGATGGCGAGCGGGCCGGGCGGCATGAAGAACTGATGCGCGAGGCCGTGATGCGGCAGAGTGTGCTCCACCGCGCAGACGAGCGAGGTCTGGCCGTAGTCGCGCCCCGTGCGGCGGATGCCGGCGCGCGCCGCCACGCCGCTGGCGCGCCCGTCGCAGCCGAGCAGGAGGCGCGCGCTGAGGCTCTCGCCCGCGTCGATGCGGACGGCTCCGCCTTCGACCGACTGGGCGGTGACGGGAGTGTCGAAGCGCAGCTCGATGCGGGGGTCGGCGTCGCAGGCCGCGAGGAGCGCGGGCCGCAGGTGACGGTCCTCGATCATCTGGCCCATGAAGGGCTCGCCGATCTCCGCGGCGTCGAAGGCGAGGTGCAGCGACGACGCCCCCTCCCCCGCGCGCCCGTCGCTGGCGCGGATGCCGGCGATGGGCTGGGCCTCCGCCTCCAGCCCGTCCCAGAGGTCGAGCGCGCGCAACGCCCGGACGGAGCCCAGCGCCATGGCGTATGAGCGCCCGTCGAAGGCGGCCTCCGCGAAATCGGCGCGGGGTCGTGCGTCCAGCACGATCGACCGCAGCCCCGCTTCTGCCAACGCGAGCGCGGTAAGGGGGCCGGTCAGGCCGCCGCCGACGATGAGGACATCCGCATCCATGCCCCTCGATATGACGGCGGACGCGCATTGTCCAACGCGGCCGCCGCCGGTAGCGTGGCTGCGCGACGATTTGGCCTTTCGGAGTGAGTGCGATGCAGGAGTGGTTGGGGGCGAGCGCGGGGGATCTTGGGCGTGGCATCGGGACGGGCGAGATCGACCCGGAAGCGCTCTGTGAAGCCTTCCTGACGGCGATCGCGGGGCATGAGCACCGCGACGTGATCTACGCGCGCCTGACCGAGGACCGCGCGCGGGCCGAGGCCGCCGCCGCATCGGCGCGGGCGAAGGCGGGGCGGCGGCGCGGGCCGCTCGACGGGGTTCCGGTGAGCTGGAAGGACCTGTTCGACAGCGCCAGCGTGGCGACCGAAGCCGGCACCGCGCTCCTGAAGGGCCGGGTGCCGAAGCACGACGCGGCGGTGCTGGCAAATGCCACGGCGGGCGGATCGGTCTGTCTGGGCAAGACGCACATGAGCGAGCTCGCCTTCTCGGGGTTGGGCCTGAACCCGGTGACGGCGACCCCGCCCAACCGGCACGACCCCGCCCTCGTGCCCGGCGGGTCGTCGTCGGGGGCCGCGGCGTCGGTGGCGTTCGGGCTCGCCCCGCTGGCCATCGGGTCGGACACCGGCGGATCGGTGCGCAACCCCGCCGCGTGGAACGACCTCGTGGGGCTGAAAACGTCGCTCGGGCGGGTGGACGCGCGCGGGTCGGTGCCGCTGGTCGAGACGATGGACACCATCGGGCCGCTGACGCGCACCGTGGAAGACGCGGCCCTGGCGCTGGCGCTGATCGAGGGGGGACGGGCGGCGGACCTGTCGGACGCGTCGCTCGCCGGTTGCCGCCTTCTGGTGCTGGCCGATTACGCCGAGACCAGCCGGGATGCGCCGCAGGCGGCGTTCGGGCATGCGGTGGAGCGGTTCAAAACGGCGGGCGCGCGGATCGAGCGCGCCGAGATCGCGGCGGTGAAGACGGCGATGGACCTCACGCCGTTCCTTTTCGCGCCGGAAGCCTATGCCATCTGGCGCGAGACGATCGAGGCGGCGCCGCATCTGATGTTCCCGCCGATCCTCGCGCGCTTCCGGGGCGGTCGCGACGTGGACGCCGCCGACGTGCTGGCCGCCTACCGGGCGCGGAAGGCGGCCGAGGTGGAGTATCTCGCGGCGACGGCGGGGTACGACGCGGTGATCCTGCCGACCTCGGCCATCCTGCCGCCCGATGCGGCGCGGCTGCTCGCCGACGAGGCATATTACGCCAGCGAGAATCTGATGGCCCTGCGCAATACCCGCGTCGGCAACGTGCTGGGCCTGTGCGGCCTGACGCTGCCGACGGGGATGCCGATGTGCGGGGTAACGGCGCTCTGCCCGCCGATGCGGGAGGAGCGGCTGCTGCGGTTGGGCGCGGCGATGGAAACCGCGCTCCGCTGATCCCGATCGCGCTCCGCGCTGGCCAAGGTCGCGCCTTGCGTTGGGCAAGGTCGCGCGTCGCGCTGGCCCGAAAGCCACACCGGCGCGCGTGTCGCCGGTTTTCGTTGGACCCGGGGACGAAGGCTTTGCTATCGTCCCCGAAACGGGTCCGTCAGAGTCCCATCGAGCGACAAGCCCCAAGAGGCGCAGGCATGAATTCTCCGCAGCGGTTCTCGGAACTGCCCGAATATGCATTTCCGCGTCTGCGGACCCTCCTTGGCGACATCCCGCCGGGCAGCAATGCGCCTCTCCAGATGACCATCGGCGACCCCCGCCATGCCCCGCCCGCCTTCGTGGGCGAGGTGATCGCGCGACATCAGGCCGGGTTCATGTCCTATCCGGTGAACGACGGCGTGCCGGAGCTGCTGTCGGCCTGCGCCGGCTGGTTGCTGCGCCGCTACGGCTACGCCGCCGACCCGGAGCGCGAGATCCTGGCGCTCAACGGCACGCGGGAGGGGCTCTACAACACCTGCATGGCGCTCTGTCCGGAGACGAAGAACGGCGCGCGCCCCGCAATCCTGACGCCGAACCCGTTCTACCAGGTCTATGCCGTCGCCTCCCTCGCCGTAGGGGCCGAGCCGGTCTATCTGAACGCGACCGCGGAAACGGGTCATCTGCCCGACTTCGCCGCCGTGGACCGGGAGCTGCTCGACCGCACGGCCATCGTCTACATCTGCTCGCCCGCCAACCCGCAGGGCGCGACGGCCTCGCTTGGCTATTGGTCCGACCTGCTGGCGCTGGCGGAGGCGCACGACTTCAAGGTCTTCGCCGACGAATGCTATTCCGAGATCTACCGCGGTGCCGCGCCCACCGGCATCCTGGAGGCCGTGCGCGCCAACGGGACCGACCCCGAGCGGGTGGTGGCGTTCCATTCGCTTTCCAAACGCTCCAACCTCGCGGGCCTCCGGTCGGGCTTCGCGGTTTCGGGGCCGGGCAACATTGCCCGCATGAAGCAGCTTCGGAACTACTCGGGCGCGCCGCTGCCGACACCGCTGCAGATGGCCGCCGCCGAGGTCTGGGCGGAGGAGAGCCACGTCGTGCAGAACCGGGCGCTCTACGCCGCGAAGTTCGAGGCCGCGGACGAGCTGCTGCCGGGCAAGGACATCCCCGAGGCGGGGTTCTTCCTCTGGCTGCCGGTTCCCGAGGATCTTGCCGACAGCGAGGAGGCAAGCCTCAAGCTCTGGCGCGAGACCGGTGTGAAGGTGCTGCCCGGTGCCTATCTCGCGCGCGATACGCCCGCCGGAAATCCCGGCGACCGATACATCCGCGTGGCCCTGGTCGCGCCGCTTGACGAGACGATCGACGGCCTGACCCGGCTGCGCGACTGTCTCTACCCGTAAGAGGACCTCCATGGCTTATCCGGTGCGGCAGCGCGATCCCCTCCTCGACAGCAACCTCCAGATCAGCCTGGCCCGCCGCGGCCGGGAGGGTCTGGGCCTGATCATGGTCGTCCTGGGGCTCCTGCTCGCGGCGATGCTGCTGACCTACCATCCGGACGATCCGAACTGGCTGGCCGCGACCGATGCGCCGGCGCGCAACTGGCTGGGCGTCTTCGGCGCCTCGCTGGCCGCGCCGCTCCATCTCATCCTCGGCAAGGGCGCGCTCGGGTTCGCGGCGGGCATGACGGTCTGGGGCCTGCGCTACGCCCTGCACGCGGGCTCCGAGCGGGCCCTGCCGCGCGCGTTCTTCGTGCCGGCCTGGGTGCTGGTGCTGTCGGTCTATTGCGCGTCGCTACCGCCGGGGGCCGCCTGGAGCCACGATTTCGGGCTGGGCGGCCTGCTGGGCGACACCGCGCTCGGCGCGCTGCTGTCGATCCTGCCGATCACGGCGACAATCGGGGTGAAGCTGCTGTCGCTGGTGCTTGCGGCCGGATCCGTGGTCGCCGGCGCCTGGGTTCTGGGCGTCACCCGCGAGGACGGGGCGAAGGCCACGGTCTTCTTCCTCGACGGTCTGGGCACGGTGATGCACCTCTTCCGCGCGGTCACCGGCTCGGCGGCGCGGGGCGCGGCACAGGGCACACTGCGCGGGGCCGCCGCGCTGCGCGCGGCGCGGGCCTCCCGGGCGGCGGAGGCGCGGGCCCGCGGCGATGCGCTCGACGAGGATGGGCCGGCGCCCCGCTCCCGGCTGATGTCCTGGCTGCCGCAGCGGGGCATGGCCGACCCGGTCGATCCCTCCGAGATCGACGGGGACGACGCGGGCGGCGAACCCGACGACCGCATCCGCGCCCGCATCGCCAGCGCCGTGCGAACCCGCGTGCGCCGCGCCAACATCGCGCAGGCACTCTCCGCCGCCACCTCCGCCGCCCTGCCCGGCAGCGACCGCGCGGAGCCGATGCTGACCGCCGGAGCCGGCGCCGGAAGCGCTCCCGCGACGCGGCCTGCGCGGGTGGAGGCGGCCACGGAGGCGTATTTCGGGCCGGACGAGGACGATCTGGTCGAAAGGTCTCCCACCGCCTTCGTCCACAGCCCGGCCGCCGGTCCCGCCGCCGCCACGGCCCTGAACCGCAGGGTCGTCCAGGCCCCCGCGAGGCCCGCGCCGCCGTCTCGGCAGGCCCGCGCCGAGGCGCAGCCCGCGTCGCAGTTCGGGGCGAGCGCCTCGGACTACGAGGCCCCGCCCCTGAACCTGCTGGCCGACCCCGCCACGGTCGAGCGTCACGTCCTGTCGGACACGGCGCTGGAGGAGAACGCCCGGATGCTGGAGAGCGTGCTCGAAGACTACGGCGTCAAGGGCGAGATCGTCTCGGTCCGTCCCGGCCCGGTCGTCACGATGTACGAACTGGAGCCCGCGGCGGGCCTCAAGGCGAGCCGCGTGATCGGCCTCGCCGACGATATCGCCCGCTCCATGTCGGCCCTGTCGGCGCGGGTCAGCACCGTGCCGGGCCGCACGGTCATTGGCATCGAGCTGCCCAACGAGAAGCGCGAGAAGGTCGTGCTGCGCGAGATCCTGTCGGCGCGCGACTTCGGCGATACGGCGATGGCGCTGCCGCTGGCGCTCGGCAAGGACATTGGCGGCGCGCCGATCGTCGCCAACCTCGCCAAGATGCCGCACCTGCTGATCGCCGGCACCACCGGCTCGGGCAAGTCGGTCGCCATCAACACGATGATCCTGTCGCTGCTCTACCGGCTGTCGCCGGAAGACTGCCGGATGATCATGATCGATCCGAAGATGCTGGAGCTGTCGGTCTACGACGGCATCCCGCACCTGTTGTCGCCGGTCGTCACCGACCCGAAGAAGGCGGTCGTGGCGCTGAAGTGGACGGTGGGCGAGATGGAGGACCGCTATCGCAAGATGTCGAAGATGGGCGTCCGCAACATCGAGGGCTTCAACAGCCGGGTCAAGGACGCGCTGTCGAAGGGCGAGCTCTTCAGCCGCACGGTCCAGACCGGGTTCGACGACGACACCGGCGAGCCGGTGTTCGAGACCGAGGAGACGGTGCCCGAGAAGCTGCCCTACATCGTCGTCATCGTAGACGAAATGGCCGACCTCATGATGGTCGCGGGCAAGGAGATCGAGGCCTGCATCCAGCGCCTTGCCCAGATGGCGCGGGCCAGCGGCATCCACCTCGTGATGGCGACGCAGAGGCCGTCGGTGGACGTCATAACCGGCACGATCAAGGCGAACTTCCCGACGCGGATCTCCTTCCACGTCACCTCGAAGATCGATTCGCGGACCATCCTGGGCGAGATGGGGGCCGAGCAGCTTCTGGGCATGGGCGACATGCTCTACATGGCGGGCGGCTCCAAGATCACCCGCATCCACGGGCCGTTCTGCTCGGACGAGGAGGTCGAGGAGATCGTCAACCACCTGAAGTCCTTCGGGCCGCCGGACTACGCGTCGAGCGTCCTCGACGGGCCGGACGGCGAGGCGGCGGGCGACATCGACGCGGTTCTGGGGCTCACGGGCGGCAACACCGGCGGCGAGGATGCGCTCTACGACCAGGCGGTCGCCATCGTGGCACAGGACCGCAAATGCTCCACGAGCTACATCCAGCGCAAGCTCGGCATCGGCTACAACAAGGCCGCGCGGCTGGTGGAGCAGATGGAGGACAACGGTGCGGTGACGCCCGCCAACCACGTCGGCAAGCGCGACATCCTGCTGCCCGACCCGAACGGGTAAGGGGCGCGAACCGTTTGACGAAAGGGCGACATTGGATAGCGGGGGGCATTCGGGCATTGCGTGCCTATATGTGCCCCGAAGTCCAATGACCGGAAAGCTCCTGCCCATGCGCCTCCTCGCCCTCGCCGCCGCCGCCGCCGTCATCTCGCTCGCCCTGCCCGCCCGCG
>JBBQDX010000238.1:0-7017 GCA_038320125.1 Rhodobacterales bacterium
GTGACAGCCCTATAGTCGCCCTTGTCCCCGAATGGGAGGTTCCCCGATGCCGTACCGCGCCCCCGTCTCCGAATTGCGCTTCGTGCTCGACCACGTGGCCGGTTTCGGCCGCGTCGCCGCCACCGAGACCTTCGCGGAGGCTACGCCCGAAACCGTGGAGGCCATCCTGACCGAGGCGGGCCGGATGTGTTCCGACGTGCTCGCACCGCTCAACCGTGCGGGCGACCTGCACCCTGCCCGGCTGGAGAACGGCGTGGTGCGCACCGCGCCCGGCTTCGCGGAGGGCTTTCGCGCCATCGCGGAGGGTGGCTGGCTCGGCATGTCGGCAAGCGAGGCGCATGGCGGCATGGGGCTGCCGATCGCGCTGACGATGGCTGTCAACGAGATGATGGGATCCGCCTGCCTCGCGCTGCAGCTCAACCCGCTGATGACGCAGGGGCAGATCGAGGCCCTGGAGGCGCATGCGTCCGACGAGATCAAGCGGCTCTATATCCCGAGGCTCGTCTCGGGCGAATGGTGCGGCACCATGAACCTGACGGAGCCGCAGGCCGGGTCGGACGTTGGCGCGCTGCGCAGCAAGGCCGAGCCCAATGGCGACGGCACCTATGCGGTGACGGGGCAGAAGATCTATATCTCCTGGGGCGACAACGACTTCTCGCAGAACGTCTGCCATCTTGTGCTCGCGCGCCTGCCTGATGCGGACAAGGGCACGCGCGGCATCTCGCTCTTCATGGTCCCGAAGTGGATTCCCGACGCGGACGGCACCCCCGGCGTCGCCAACACGCTCAAGGTCGTCAGCCTCGAGCACAAGCTCGGCCTGCACGGGTCGCCCACCGCCGTCATGCAGTACGACGGCGCGCGCGGCTGGCTGGTGGGCGAGCCGCACAGGGGCATGGCCGCGATGTTCACGATGATGAACAACGCCCGCCTGGGTGTCGGCGTGCAGGGCGTCTCCATCGCAGAGGCCGCGCTGCAGCACGCCGTGGGCTACGCGCTGGAGCGGCGGCAGGGGCGCACCGGGACACAGAACGGCACTATCCTCGACCATGCCGACGTGCGCCGGATGGTGCTGTCGATGAAGGCCGACACCTTCGCCGCCCGCGCGCTGGCGATGGATTGCGCGGTCGCGCTCGACATGGCGAAGGCGACGGGCGAGGCCGGGTGGCGAGCCCGCGGCGCGTTCCTCACGCCCATTGCCAAGGCCTTCGGCACCGACACCGGCATCAAGGTCGCCGGCGACGGCATCCAGGTGCACGGCGGCATGGGCTTCGTCGAGGAGACCGGGGCCGCGCAATTTCTGCGCGACGTGCGCGTCACCGCGATCTACGAGGGCACCAACGGCATCCAGGCGATGGACCTCGTGGGCCGCAAGCTGGCCGACGGCGGGGCGGCGGCCTTCGCCATCCTGGATGAGGTGGATGCGACGGACCACGAAGGCCTGCGGGCGGCCGCGGGCGACCTGCGGGCCCTGACCGAATGGATGGCCGCGCAACAGATGCAGGACCGGTTCGCCGGCGCCGTGGCCTATCTCGCCGCCTTCGCCCGTGTCCTGGGCGCGCAGTATCACCTGCGCGCGGCCGCCGCCGATCCGGCGCGAGCGCCGCTGGCCCGGGTCGCCGTCGGCCGGATGCTGCCCGAGGCGCTGGCCGAGATGGCGAAGGCCCGGCTGGGGGCGGCGGAGCTCTACGCCGTCACGACCGACGTGATCGCGGCGTGAGGGACGACGCCGCCGCCCTGCCGGCCATCCCCGACGGCTATGCCGGCCTGACCTTTCCCTGGGCCGCGCCCCCCGCCGAAGGCGATGCGGTGGAGGTTGCCGACGGCGTCCTCTGGGCGCGCCTGCCGCTGCCGATGGCGCTCGACCACGTCAACGTCTACTTCCTGCGGGAGGCGGACGGCTGGGCCATGGTCGATACCGGCTTCGACTCGAAGCGGACGCGCGCCATCCTCGAGAAACTGCGGGCCGGGCCGCTCGGCGGGCATCCCGTCACCCGGCTTCTGGTGACGCACCACCACCCCGACCACATCGGCCTCGCCGGCTGGCTTCAGGGCCAGGGGGCGGAGCTGATGATGACGCGGACGGCGTGGCTCATGGCGCGGATGCTGTCGCTCGACGTGCAGTCGGTTCCCACCCCCGAGGCGCTGGAGTTCTGCCGTCGCTGGGGGATGGACCCGGAGATCCTCGCCCGGCGCGCGACGCAGAGGCCGTTCAACTTCGCCGACATCGTGGCCCCGCTGCCCGTCGGCTTCACCCGCATCGAAGAGGGCAGGGAGATCTCGCTGGGCGGCCGCCGCTGGCACGTCGCGCGCGGCGACGGGCATGCGGCGGAACATGCGGTGCTCTTCGAGGCCGGGGGCGACCTCGTGCTGGGGGGCGACCAGCTTCTCCCCGGCATCTCGCCCAATCTCGGCCTCTACCCCTCCGAGACGAACGCCGACCCGGTGGGCGACTGGCTCGTCGCCTGCGACCGGCTGGCGCCGCTGGCCCGCCCCGGGCACCTCGTCCTGCCCGGTCACAAGACGCCCTATCGCGGGCTGCCGGCGCGGATGGCCTCGCTGCGGCAGAACCATGTCGCGGCGCTCGACCGCCTGCACCGGCATCTGGCCGAGCCGCGCACGGGCGGCGAATGTTTCGCACCGCTCTTCAGGCGCCGGATCGAGGAGGACATCTACGGCCTCGCCTTCTTCGAGGCGGTGGCGCATCTGCAGCACCTGCGCCTGACGGGGCGTGCGCTGCGCGAGGAGCGGGACGACGGGGTCTGGCTGTTCCGCGCGGTCTGATCCGCGGCGCCGAAGACGAAGGTCCGGATCGGCAGGCGCACGGAGCGCTTGAACCCCGGCCCCTTGCGCGTCACCATCCCCCCATGACCGATCAGTCCGAGCCCCATACCACCGCCGATGCGATGGAAGCCGCCGCCATCCCCCGGGCCGCCGAATTGCGGGCCGACGGGTGCGACCATGCCGTGCCGCTGCCGGCCGCCGTCGCCCGTCCGGCGGCGGGGAAGAGTCCGGCGGAATGGGCCTACCAGCGCGTTATCTACTATCTGAAGGCCTTCGAGGAGGGGCTGGACGCGGGGCAGGAGGTCGCCATGGCCTTTTCCGGCGGTCCGGGCGGCGTCCTGCGGATCGAAGGCGTCGGCTTTCATGCCCCCGACCTCGTGACCTTCACCGGCACCGACGAGTCGGGTCGTCGGATACAGCAGATCGTCCATGTCGCCCAGCTCAACCTGATCCTGCGCGCCCAGGCCCGCCCCGAGGACCGGCCGGAGCCCGAACGCATCGGCTTCCGCCTCGCCCGCGCGCTCGAGGACGCCGAGGAGGCCGCGATGCCACGCCCCGGTCCGAAGGCTCCCGCCGCGACGTGACATGCCCCCGCCCCTGCGCTAGGGGGAGGCCGCAAGTTCATTCCACTTACGGAGACGACGATGGCCGAAGAGCACAAGCACGGAACCATGGACACCACCGCGCAGGAAAAGACCTTCGCGGGCTTCATGACGACGGTGAAATGGATCGTCATCGGCATCATCTGCCTCCTCGTGTTCCTCGCCATCTTCCGGACCTGACGGCGGTGCTGCGCGCGCTCGCGCTGTCGCTCCTGTTGCCGCTGCTCGCGGCCTGCGGGGGGGCCGACAACATCTATGCCCCGCAGGCGGAAGTGCAGGCCCGCGCCTACCGCGCTCCCGGCCCGACGACGCTGACCCTGCTGACCGCAATCAACAACCGCTCCGGCAGCGGCGGCCATTCGGCGCTGATGGTCTCGGGCAGCCAGCGCGTCATCTTCGACCCGGCGGGAACCTGGCACCATCCGACGGCCCCGGAACGGGGCGACGTGATCTTTGGCATGACGCCGCGGATGCTAGACTTCTACATCGACTACCACGCCCGTCCGACCTACCGGATGGTCTCCCAGCAGATCGTAGTCGCGCCCGAGTTGGCCGAGCGGGCGCTGCGGCTGGTGCAGGCGCATGGCCCGGCGTCCAAGGCGACCTGCGGCCAGTCGGTCAGCGGTCTCCTGCGCGACCTCGGCTTCACCGACGTCAGGCGCGCGTGGTTCCCCGACCGCATCATGCGGGATTTCGCAAACGTGCCGGGCGTGGTGCAGACGGTGGTCTACGACGACACGGTGGACGAAAGCTCGCCGGAGAAACCGGCGGTGATCGCGATCGAGGACGACGGCATCGTCTTCGCCGGGTGACCGGCGAAGGGGTTCGGGAGCGGGGCTGAGCCGACGACGCGCGAGGCGCTTGGCGTGGCGACCTGTAGGACAGCGAAACCGAAGCGGCAGCCGTCCGTCGCGGCTGCCCGCTTCAGCGCGTCCCGCCCCGGCCCGGACCGGCGACCGGCCGATGATCCCTCGCGCAGCCCATCGGGAAGCCTGCCGCCGCGGCGCATCGGGGTAGGGCGGCGGCGTGCGGCGCGCTCTTCGGCGACGGGTGGCCGCACTGCTCTCCCGATGCCGGATCCGCGCCATGGCGAGGCACTGCCCCGGGGAACGAAGAAGGCCCCCGGCGGTCACCGGGGGCCCTATTTCATTCGGCGGTGCACGGCGATGATCTACATCATCCCTTCGCGCTGTGCCTTCTTGCGAGCGAGCTTGCGGGCACGTCGAACGGCCTCGGCCTTCTGACGCGCCTTCTTCTCGGAGGGCTTCTCGAAATGCTGCTTGAGCTTCATTTCACGAAAGACACCCTCACGCTGCAACTTCTTCTTCAGAGCCCGGAGGGCCTGTTCGACGTTGTTGTCGCGAACGCTGACCTGCATGTGGTTTTCACCACCTTTCTAGGTTGGAGTTGTCGGATAGATCCGTGCAGGAGTTGGCCCTATAGCCAGCCGCCCCTATCTTGTCCAGTATCCCGTCCCGAAGCCCGGAGGCCGCTATGCCCACCCTCAAGGACCGACTGATCGACGCAGCCCTTCCCCATGTCGCCTTCGACGGCTGGTCGGAGGCGTCGTTCCGCAGCGCCGTAGCGGATGCGGGCGTGACCCCGGCCCAGGGCCGCGCGGCTTTTCCGCGCGGGGCCGTCGACATGGCAATGGCCTTCCACCGGCGCGGCGACGAGGCGATGGCGGCGCGGTTGCGCACGCAGGATGCAGGAGAGATGCGCTTCCGCGATCGGGTGGCCCAGGCGGTCCGGATCCGCCTCGAGATCGCGCAGGACCACCGGGAGGCGGTGCGCCGGGGCGTCACGCTCTTCGCGCTGCCGATGCATGCGGCCGACGGGGCGCGCGCGATCTGGGGCACCGCGGATGCGATCTGGGACGGGCTCGGCGACACCTCGCAGGATGTGAACTGGTACACCAAGCGGGCCACGCTCGCAGGCGTCTATTCCTCCACCCTCCTCTACTGGCTGGGCGATCGGTCGGAGGGGCAGAGCGACACCTGGGGCTTTCTCGACCGGCGGATCGACAACGTCATGCAGATCGAGAAGATGAAGGCGCAGGCGCGCAAATCGCCCCTGCTCTCCAGGCTGATGACCGGCCCCAACATGATCCTCGACCGCATCAAGGCCCCCGTGCGACCGCCGCGCAGTGACTTTCCCGGAATGTGGCGGGCGCCGGACTGAGGACGCTGGCGGCCCTGTGATCCCGCCGATATTCTCGACGCACCTTGCGGATGGGCGTCCCGACAGCCCGGCGAAACGGGGCCTGCGCGCCGGTGAACGTTGCACTGCGGGCGGGCGCGTTCAAGCGTGCGAAGGGACCGTGTTTCCAGCGGGGCAGACGGAGCGTCCATGTCGAACGAGCGAACTGCCCTGACGCCTGCCGGCCCGTTCACAGAAGCCGAGCGCGCCGCCGTCTACCGGGCCATCGAGACACGCCGCGACGTGCGCGGCCAGTTCCTGCCCGACCCGATGGACGAGGACCTGCTCTGGCGGCTGCTGCGCGCCGCGCATCACGCGCCCTCGGTGGGGCTGATGCAGCCCTGGAACTTCACCGTCGTGCGCGATGCGCGCGTGAAGGCCCGTGTCGCGCAGGCCTTCGGGCGCGCCAACGACGAGGCGGCGGAGATGTTTCCCGAGAAGCGGCGCGCGCTCTACTCCTCGCTCAAGCTGGAGGGGATCGAGCAGGCGCCGGTCAACCTGCTCGTCACATGCGACAGGACGCGGGGCGGCGGGGTCGTTCTCGGCCGGACGCACGCGCCCGACATGGATCTCTATTCGACGGTCTGCGCGGTGCAGAACCTCTGGCTGGCCGCGCGGGCCGAAGGCATCGGCGTCGGCTGGGTCAGCATCTTCCGCGACGGCGACCTGCGGCAGATCTTCGGGTTCCCGGAGCATGTGGTCCCGGTTGCCTACCTGTGCCTGGGTCTTGTCGCGGAGCTCTTCGCGGAGCCGGAACTGCAGGCGAGGGGCTGGGCGGAACGGCGACCGCTGGTGGATCTGGTGTTCGCGGACGCCTGGGGACAGCGGGCAAGCCCGGACCCGGCGACCGCGCGGCCCCCGGCATAGCGGCGCGCCCGTCTCTGGTTTCTCCGACTCGGACCCTGCTTGGCCCGCATGCCGGGCTCGGGGGGGGTGCCGGATGACGCGGGCGCCGGCATGACGGCAGTGTTTGTCCCCGTTTCCCGGATCGGATCGCGCGGCGCGGGCCGCGCGCGCGATGTCCGTCCCGGCGGCGCGACCCTCCCCGAACCTGCCGCGGCAAGGCCCGCGCCGGAAACGAGGACGCGACCGTGGCGTTCGACACCCGTCACGCGGGGGATAGAAGCCCGCGCCGACCCCTGATACCCCTGCGCCGAGCCAGCAGGAGCACCCGATGACCCTTCCCGACACGATGCGCGCCGTCGAGATCTCGACGCCCGGCGGCCCCGAGGTCCTGACGGAGACGACGCGGCCCGTGCCCAGGCCCGGTCCCGGCCAGATCCTGATCGAGGTGGATCACGCGGGGGTGAACCGGCCCGACGCCTTGCAGCGCGCGGGGGCCTACGATCCGCCGAAGGGCGCGTCGGACCTGCCGGGGCTGGAGTGCTCGGGAACCGTCGCCGCCACCGGCCCGGGCGCAAGCCGGTGGCATGCG
>JBBQDX010000239.1:0-6963 GCA_038320125.1 Rhodobacterales bacterium
GAAACGATCTTCATCGCCGTCTTCATCCTGATCGGCCTCGGATACCTCGGGGCGTAACGCACCGATGGCACCCCGATCGGGCTTTCCGACAGCCGTTCCGAACCCCGCGGACGCGGCCTTGGCGAGCGTCTCGACCGCGCCGAGGGGGGTCCGCTAGGCGGTCGCGTGGCTTCGGCAGTCCGGCGGCGGCATGCGGTGGGGCCAAGCAGCCGGGCCCCGGTCGAGCGCGTCCGAGGGTCCGACGAGGCAGGTCCGGGGGATGATCTGGCCGCGGGCGATTCGCAGCGCCGCCCTCCCGGCTTGCCCGCGCGCTGGCCGCCCTTCAGCCGAGCCAATCGGGAAGATCGGCCCGCGCCCGCCCGGTGACTGCCGCTTCGATGCAATCGGCGAGGCTGCCGAACCGCACCTGCCGCCCGGAGAGGCCCGGCGCGTAATGGGCGTATTTGCCGGAGTTCGTCATCAGCACCCTGGCCGAGGGCGGAAAGACCGGCTCGGAGATCGAGCACCAGCAGAGGTCCGGCACGACGCGAACACCGGCCGTCTCGAGGCGTCCGACGAGACCCTCGTGACGAGCCACCGCAAGCACGTCCCGGCCCAGGGTGACGATCACGTCGGTGCCCGCATGGCGGCGGCGTCCGGCGATCGATGCGGCGAGCGCGCGACATTCGGCGAGCGAGAAATGCGGGCTGCCGAGGGCGACGAGATCGACCCGCTCCGCCCCCGTGTTGAACCGCCGCCAGACTTCTGCCAGATCCTCTCGGCCGATGCGTGCCACGTCCGCCTCCGGCGACGCCGCGCCGTCGGCCTCCGGCGTCACCCCGGCGACATGCAGCATCGGCGCGGCGGAGGTGGTGCCGAACGCGGCGCAGAGCGCCTTGAGGTCGTCGGCGCTCGGGCCGGCGCGTTCCAGCCCGGTCAGGAGCGGGATGCGGTCCGGCGCCAGCCGTCCGGCCAGCCAGCCCAGCATCGGCCAGAGCGCGTCGTCATGCCCGGCCGGCAGATCGACATGGATGACGCGCCGCGCGACGCGGTTTGCCGCCAGATAAACGCCCGAGCGCGGCGCGCGGCCGGTGAGCGCGATGAAGAGATCGAGGAAGTCGGGATGCTTGACCGTGCGTGCGCCGAGCACCGAATTGGCATAGATCACCGCATTGGATTCCGACCAGCCGATGAAATCGCCGGAGGCCGGCGCGTCCTCCAGCAGATAGGGCGCGCAGGTGAAGCTGGGGCGCGCGCCCATTTCGACGTAGGCATCCGCAAGGCGCTCCGCCGGCAGGCCGAACGCGGGCGGCACGCCCTGAGCGCGCCAATGCGCATGATCGACGGATATCGCGTTCGTCGTCGTCGGCACCCGCACCCTCGCGCCCATCTCCGCCATGGCGCGGGCGAAGCGCAGGTTGGCCGGTCCGGCGTAGATGCAGCCATCGATATGGGCGTGGGTCACGTCCGTGAGCTCGTCCGCGTCCTGGCTTGCCGCCATCGTCACGAGCACCTCCATCGCCAACCGCGCGGCCTCGCCGCCCTCCCCGTCCAGCATGCGTTGGTCGGCATCGCCGAGCGTCAGGCGATTGGTCCGCAGCGGTGCGAGGGCGACGGACCAGCCCCCGGCGGTCAGGCGGGTCGCGGTGATCGCGGCGCTCGGTGCCGCCGCCAGCCGCGCGTGGTCCCGCGCCCCGAGGCGGAGCACCGGCAAGGACAGGTCGAACATCCGCCCCGCGATCAGCGCGCCGAGGGTCAGGATGTCCTCCGCGTCGCGAAATACCAGTGCGGCGGGGGCGTGGCCGTTCAGCGCCAGTTCCAGCAGGACGCCGCTGCCGCTGCACGATCCGCGGCTCGTCGGCATCACGACGATCTTGCCCGCCAACGACTGCCCGCAGAGCGGATGATGCGCGTCGATGATCCGTCCCGTGGTTGCATCGACGCCGCCCCAGAAGCTGAGCCCTTCGTCGAACGTCAGGATCGGCCCCTCGGCGGTTCCTGAAACGATGATCCGTGCCATGTCGGTCCTCGCGGCGATGTCTCGACGATTGCCGGCCCACGATCCACGTTCCCGCCACCGGATGGAAGCCGTCGCTGTCGGTTTTACGGCGCGTCGGCCGGCACGATCCGGGGGTGCGCGTCGATCCGCAAGCCGGCCCCTTCGCGCGAGCAGAGCGGCTTCTGCACAGTTCCCCGCGCCAGGAGGCCGCACGCACCCGGATCGGTAAGCCCCGCGCGGCATCGGCGGCAAAGAAGCTCGGGAGCTGGTTCGGATACTCCTCGAACCCCCGCCATGTCGCTCTCCTTCTCTCTCCTCAGGCGGCGCCGATGTCGATCCCGGATAAGTTGGCGGCGCTTGATGTGCCCCGCGACGCCAGCCGGTCCATCTCGCGGAACGGATCGCACGTCAGGGCAGTCCGTCGCAGCTTCGCGGCCATCTTCTCCGAATCCGCCAGCAGGGCCCGGGCATCGCCGATCACGCCCGCGGTCACCGGGTCGCGCCGAAGCCTTTCGGCCTTCGCGCCGGTATGCCCGCGCTCCATCTCCCGCAGCCGACCCTCCGGGACGGCGCAGACGCCCTATCCGCCATCCCCCGACAGGGGGCTCGGGACGCCCGGCATCGCGGCCTGCGGGATGCAGGAGGTCAGGGTCATCGCGCGGGCGCTCTCCGGCGGGGGGAGAAGCTCCCGGACGGCGGGTCGTGGCCGGTGGGAATGCGGAGGGTTGCGTTCCGCGTGGGGTGGCTGCCGGTTGGCTTGGGAGGGTCGAGCCGCTGATTGCGCCGCAGGTCCTCGCCGGCATTGACCGCAATCCTAGACTCCCGCAGGGACCGCGGCAGGATCGCGTCGTTCGGCCAACGACCCCTTGGCGGGCGGCGGCGGGCCGTCGATCGGCAATCGGCGGTAACGGTTGCGGGGAACGACCGGCCGGATGCAAGGTATCTGCCAAGCCGAAGGACCAGACATCGGAGACACTCCAGTCCATGACCATCGACCCCTACGAAGCCCTGAACCTGACCTCCGCCGCGACCGAGGCGGAGATCAAGAAAGCCTATCGCCGGATCGCGCGGACGGACCACCCCGATCTCAACCCGGACGATCCGGCCGCCGAAGCGCGGTTCAAGGCGGCCTCGGCGGCCCATGATCTGTTGAAGGATCCCGCGACGCGGGCGCGGTTCGACCGTGGCGAGATCGACGCGGACGGCGCGCAGACGGCGGCGCGCAGCTACTACCGCGACGCGGCCGGTCCGGGGGACGGCTACAGCCGCGGCGGGTTCGCCGGGGCAGGCGGAGGCTTCGACGCGAGCGGCACCGATCCCGAGGATTTCTTCGCGCGGTTCGCCCGCGGCGCAGGCCGGAGTCGGGGCGATCCCTTCGGAAGCGGGAGGCTCGACATGCCCGGCCAGGATCACCGCTACACCCTGTCGGTGCCGTTCCTTGACGCCGTCCGTGGCGCGCGGACGCGGATCTCGCTGCCCGATGGCGGCAATCTTGCCGTCACGATCCCCGAGGGGGCGACGGACGGTCTGACGCTGCGTCTGCGCGGCAAGGGCGGACCGGGAGTGGGCGAGGGGCCCGCCGGCGATGCCTACGTCACCCTGTCGGTCGAGGAGGATGCGCAGTTCCGGCGGGAGGGCGACGACATCCGCTCGACGCTCGACGTCGGGATCGACGAGGCGGTCCTCGGGGCCAAGGTTCCCGTCCGGACGATCGACGGCGAGGTTCTGGTCGCGCTGCCGCGGGGCGCCAGCAGCGGCCGTGTCGTGCGGCTGCGGGGACGCGGGGTCAGGCGCCGGGGGGCGGACGCCCGCGGCGACCATCTGGTGGAGGTGCGGATCGTCCTGCCGCCCGAGATCGACGACGACCTGCGCCGGTTCATGGAGGACTGGCGCAAGACCCATGCCCATGACCCCCGCGACAGAAAGGCCCGGCCATGACCCGCTCCTTCTCCGAAACCGAGCTCGTCTCGGCGATCGACGCGCTCACCCCGGACAGGCTGGCCACCTATGTGCGCCTGCGGATCGTCCTGCCGCTGCAGACCGAGGCGGGGCCCTGCTACCGCGAGATCGACCTGCGGCGGATCACGCTGCTCTGCGAGCTCGCCGACGACATGGAACTGAACGAGGACGCGCTCGTGATCGTCATGTCCCTGCTCGATCAGCTGCATGGCTCGCGGGCACGGCTGGAGACGCTGATGCGGGCCCTGTCGGACGAGGAGGATCACGTGCGGGCGCGCATCCTCCGCCGGTTGTCGACCTGAGGGATCCGCCCTCTGCCACCCGTCCGCCGGAGGGGGCGGGTGCCGCGACCGATCCGCCCGTGGAGTGCAGATGACGAACCGCCCCGACCCGTCCACCATCGAGGCCCCTCGACCCCACCCGAAGGCGAGCCACCTGCGCGACGCGGTCTATGGCGGGATCGACGGGGCGGTCACGACCTTCGCCATCGTCGCGGGCGTCGCGGGGGCGGGTCTTCCGACCGGCATAATCCTGGCCCTGGGGCTCGCGAACGTCGCCGCCGACGGCTTTTCCATGGCGGCGGGCAACTATTCCGGGACGAAGGCCGACCGCGACAACCGGGCACGGCTGGGCGCGGACCTGCGCGCGGCCATGGACGCCGATCCCGAAGCCGTGCGCGACGCCCTGCGCGCGGCCTTTCGCGCCAAGGGCCTGGCCGGCTCGGGGCTCGAGGCTGCCGTCACGGCCATCTCGTCGGATCGCGAGGTCTGGATCGAGATGATGCTGGCGGAGGAGCACGGGTTGGGAACCTCGCAGTCGCGCCCGCTGGTCGCCGCGGCCGTGACCTTCGCCGCGTTCCTCGGCGCGGGCCTCGTGCCCTTGATCCCCTTCGTCCTGCCGGTGCCGAACGCGCTGGCGACCTCCGCCGTCCTGACCATGGCCACCTTCGCGGGGATCGGGGCGATCAAGAGCCGGTGGTCGCTGTCGGCATGGTGGAAATCGGCCTTCGAGACGCTTGTGATCGGCGGGACCGCCGCGGTCATCGCCTATTCGGTCGGGACGTTCTTCGACCTCTGAGGGGCTGCTGACCGGGCGGATGCCGCCGGCGGCGTCAGGTGCCCACGGCCGACCCGCCGCCGCATCGGGTGTGCGGCTGGCCGGGTGTCACCCTCCGAGGCTCATCGACCGCCTCCCGCCCGGGCCGAGGCCGAACCAGCCCCGCAGGAGATCGAGCCACAGACCATAGGGCCGCCCCGAGGCGAGCATGATTGCGGCCGCGCCCGCCGAGCCGCGCAGCATCTCGCCGCCCTCGGCACCTCCGGCCCGGATGATGAGGCGTAGAGGGGCACCTGGAAGACCAGCAGCGCCACGCTGTCCCAGGCAAGGCCGCTCCACGCGCCCGGCCCGGCGAAGCGTCCCATGAGCCAGTCGCGCCAGAGGCCGTAGGGCCGCGCCGTCGTCACCATGAGCAGCGCGCCGATCGCCCGCGCCCGCGCCACCTCGGACCAGTCCATGCCGGCAACGAAGCGCTCGTTGAGGACGCCCGTGATGGTGAAGAACACGCGCAGTGCCAGGGTGTCGGCGAGGAAGGGGCGCATGGGAGCCAGACGAGTTCGGGTCCGCGTCGAAAGCGGCGGTTGTGAAGGGTCTCTGCCGGAGATGAGAGGGACGTCGTCGTCGAACACGCGGGCGGCGGTGTCGAAGCTGACTTGGCGGGTCTTGCAGTTGGTTACGGTTGCTGGCCACGTCTCAAGTGAACACCGGGCGCGAGGTTGCGTTGACGTAGTCACAGAAGCGACGTTGCGCAACGGATGGGCGTCGGTCGCGCGATTTGGTTCGTCTTCGCCCGAGAAACCGAGCCGGGAGCCGCCGAGCCGGAGCAGGCGGGGGCAACGGCCGCCGTGGAGGATGGCAAGGCCGGCCCCCCGGAACGGCAGGGCGCCCACGGCGGCACGGGCCGGTTCACGCGTGCCGGCGAAGTTGGCCGGCCCCATGCGTTCCGATGTCCCCGCGACAGTCCCGCTTCGGGGGACGGGCGCAGCCGCCGTATGCCGGGACGGCGGTGCTAGGGCCGCATCCGGAGGGTCGCGCCGAGCAGGTTCACGAGACCGTCCAGTTCCGCCTTTGCCGACACGGCGCCGTGAAACCGCCGGTCGGCCGTCACGAGGGCGGAGCCGAGGCCGATGGCCAGAGCGAGATAGATGCAGTCGTAGATCGGATGTTTCAGGGTCATCGCCATCTCGAGGGAATTGCGAAGCAATGCCGGGTCCGGCTCGTGCCACGTGACGGGCGCGTCGAGGACAAGGTCGAACGCCTCCCGCGCCCGGTCGTCCGTCAGGACGCCGCGGGTGGACAGGGTGCGCAGGACATTGCCGACTTCGATGCGCAGGAGGGTGGGGGCGTGGAGATCGTGCGAGAGGAGCTCTCCGGCGGCATCGGAGCCCTCCTCTGGAATGAGCCATTTCACCGCGACGGAGGCGTCGACGACACGCCGGTCTCGCGGCGCGCTCATCGAGGCGACCTCAGCGGTCGCGGTCGGCGCGCAGCAGATCGGTCGTGCTGACGCTCGAGGGTCGCAGCTTCGCCCGGAGCGCGGCGGCCCGGGCAAGCCAGTCCACCGTCGCGGCAGGCCGGCCCGCCAGCGCCTGACGCAGGATCTCGCGATGTTCGGCCTCCGCGGACCGGCCATGCGCCGTGGCACGGACCTTGAGAGCGTCGACGAGCGTGTCGTCGAGGTTTCGGACGATCAGTTGGCCCATGATGCGATCCCCTGAATTGATAGCGTGGCGATATCATGCTGCCGAACGATCCTGCGGTCAAGGTGTTCCGGTCGGGGTTGCGAGGAGATGGCGGGGTGCCGTCGCCCCCGACGGCACGACGTCGCTCTGTCAGGCGACAGGACAGACTGGCCCTCTGGCGACACGAGGAACTGGCCCCCTCGATAAGCTGAGAGGGAGGTCTGGATGACCCTACGAAGCACTGAGACGCTGCCGCGGACGGAAGGTCTGCGGAGGGACGAGATGAAG
>JBBQDX010000240.1:0-6960 GCA_038320125.1 Rhodobacterales bacterium
GGCCAGGACGGCCTCGTTGCGGATCTTCATCGCGCTCAGATCCGTATAGACGACCCGGAGGCAGATCGGCAGCGAAAGCACCCCGAAGACCCACCCCTGCAGCGCCGTCGCCGCGAGGGCGCGGCCGGTCTCGACGTCGAGGTCCATGCCGTCAGGCGTCCAGTGCCCGAAGCGCGCTGACGGCGGCCTCGAAATGTCGGGGATGCGTGTCGACCGCCTCCTGCAGCAGCGACCGGCCGACATCGTTGTCGCCCTGCTTGACGGCCGCGAGGCCGGCGGTGTGCAGAAGCTGCGCCCGCTCCTCCTGCGTCATCTGCACGATGGGCAGGGCGTATTGCTTGCGCGAGGCGCGGGCGAGGACGAGGTTGTTCTTCGCGGTGAAGAGCGCGGAATCGTAGGTGATGGCCTCGGTGAAGAGGCGCTCGGCGGCCGCGCCGTCGCCGCGCGTCAGCTTGGAATAGCCCCAGTTGTTGAGTACCCCGGCGGGCGTCGTCGTCAGCCCGGCGGCGGTCTCGTAGTAGCTGTCGGCACGGCTCCAGTCGCGGTTGCTGTCGGCGACCATCGCCTCGAGGCGGTAGCGCTCGAAGGTCTCGTGGGTGGGCGGAATGCCGTCCAGCACCTGCCGGGCCCCCGCCCAGTCCGAGGTCCGGACCAGCGCATCGGCCAGCTCGACCCTGTCCTCGCTGCCCGATGCGGGGTTTTCGATCACCCGGCGCCAGGCCACGACCCCCTCGGAGGCGCGGCCGCCGCGCACGAGGCTGCGGGCGAGGCCGCGCTGGTCGACGATGTCGCCGGGATCGTCGCTCAGGTTCTTCTGGAAGTAGGCGACCGCCTCCGACGGCTCGGCCACGGTCAGCATGATCTCGCGGATGCTGTCGGCCTCGGCCGCGGCAGCGTCGCTGACGGCGCGGGTCACGTCGGTCTGGCCGGGCTCGCCGCAGCCGGACAGACCGAGAAGCCCGCCGAGGAGGAGGGCGGCGAGGAGTGTGGAATGGCGCATTCTGCGTCCTTCTTCTGCTCACTTCTTCCCGAGGCCTTCGCGCGTCCCGGCGGAGCCGGCCGTCTCGGGGGGGCCGTCTCAGGGGATCAGGCCGTCTCCGGGGGAGCCCTCTCCCGCAGCCGGGCCGTCCGGAGAGTTCAGGTCGTAGATCCCGTTTTCCCGCCGCGTCAGCGTGAAGGCGTCGTTTTGCGGCTCGGTATAGACGGCTCCCGCCAGCCTTGCACCCGAAACGCGCAGGTTCTCGCGGATTTCCGGCGAGGGTTGCAGCGCGAACGCACTCAGGAGCAGCCGGTGCGCCTCGCCCGTCTCGCCCCTCTCCAGCAGGACCACCCCGAGATCGTTGAGCGCCGGCGCGTTGCGCGGCTGCTCGGCCACGACGTCGCGCAGCAGGCCCTCGGCTTGGCCGAGGCGCCCGAGCCCGATATTGGCCCGCGCCATCGCCACCTTCAGCTCCGGCGTCGGCCCGCGCGGCCCGGCGGCGGCGCGCAGGTAGCTGTCGAGCGCCAGCTCCGGCTCGCCCGCCGCCATCAGCCGGTCGCCGACGATGAGCGGGTCGACGATGTCGGGCCCCGGCGCCACGCCGGGCGGGGCCAGCGGGTCGACGAGGCCGCCGCTGCAACCCCCGAGCGCCAGGGCGAGGAAAACGACGCGGGCGGAAGCCGCCCCGCGCATCAGAAGCTGCCGGTACCGCTGAGCGCCGCCGAGATGCCGTGCAGCGACGGCCCGATCAGGATGATCAGCAGCGGCGGGACGCAGAACATCATCGTGCCGACGGTCAGCTTGGTCGGCAGCACGTTGGCCTTCTCCTCGGCGCGCATCACCCGCTTGTCGCGCATCTCGGCGGCATAGACCCGCAGCGCATCGGCGATCGAGGTGCCGAAGGTGGCGGACTGGATCAGCACCGTCACGAAGCTGGTGATGTCCTTGATGTCGCAGCGGTCGGCCATGGAGCGCAGCACGGCAGGCTTGTCCTTGCCGGCCTTCATCTCCTGCGCGACGGTCAGGAACTCGCTGGCGAGCGCAGGATAGGAGGGCTCGATCTCGGTCGCCATGCGGATGATCGACTGGTCGAGCGACTGGCCCGCCTCGACGCAGACGAGCAGCAGGTCGAGCGCGTCGGGAAAGCCGTCCTGGATCTGCTCTTGCCGCTTGGCGACCCGCTTGCCCAGCCAGTATTTCGGCGCGTAGTAGCCGACCGCGCCCGGAACCAGGATGTAGCCCATCGCCTTCAGGAGCGGCATGTCGCCGACCAGAAGGAAGGCATAGGCCGCCCCCACCACGAGCATGCCGATCCCCAGCAGAATTTGCGTGGCGACGAGGGTGCGCACCGCGTCCTTGTGGGTATAGCCCGCCCGCATGAGCAGGGTGCGCGTCTTCGACATCTCCTCGGCGTCCTGGATGTCGAGGTATTGCGAGTATTTCGCCAGGTGCTCGTTGCGGGTGCCGTGCCGCGACAGCTTCTTGCTGCCATCCTCCTCGAGCACGGCGCCGCGGCGGTCGCGGGCGATCCTGTCCATCGGTTCCACCCGCTTGGTCAGCAGGAGCGGAATCATCAGCAGCATCAGCACGAGGCCCGCGCCGCCGGCGATGTAGATCCAGGCGTCGGGGCCAAGCAGGCCGGTCGCGGTGGCGTTCAGGTTCTCGAACATGGGCGGGGCCTCAGACCTTGATGTTGACCATCATGCGCATGAAGATCACGTTCACGATCAGGAACACGATCACCACGGCCGCGGCGGGAATGAAATACTGCGTTTCCGAAACCTCGGAATAATAATCGGGCTTCATCACGTTGATGCCGATCGCCGCGAGCACCGGAAAGGCCGACAGGAACACGCCCGACCAGCGGGCCTCGGCGGTGATGGCCTTGACCTTGCGGAAGAGCTTGAAGCGCGCGCGCACGACCTTCGAGAGCCCTTCGAGGATCTCGGCGAGGTTGCCGCCCGATTTCTGCTGGATGGCGACGGCCACGGCGAGGAAGCGCAGGTCCTGCAGTTCCACCCGCTCGGCCAGTGCGCGGAGCGCCTCGGGCACGTCGCGCCCGTAGGCCGCCTCGTCGGCGATGAACCCCATCTCGGAGCCCAGCGGGTCGGCAATCTCGCGGGCGACGATGCCGATAGCGGAGTTCAGCGGGTGGCCGACGCGCAGGCTGCGCACGATGAGCTCGATCGCGTCAGGCAGTTGCTCCTCCATCAGCGCCAGCCGCTTCTTGGCCTTGCCGTTGACCCACATGTAGACGCCGCCGATGCCGATGCCGACCGAGAGCACCCCCCGGATCGGCAGGATCGCCTGGGTGAAGAGCGTCATGAGCAGGAACGACATGACGACCATCAGCACCATCACCCCCATCAGCATCGCGGGCGTGAACGCGAGGTTGGCCTTCTGCGCCTTCTCCGCCAGCAGCGAATAGAGCGGGATCGACTTCGCCCGGTCGTGCTGCGACATCTCCTTGCGAAGCTGCGCCATGACCTCGTCGCGCGTCACCCCCTTCTCGAGGAGCGCGAGCCGGCGGTTGACGCGGTTGTTGAGCTTGATCGACTTGCCGAAGATCAGAAGGTAGATGCCGCCGATCGACAGGAACACCGCGCCGAAGATGGCGATGTAGATCAGCGGCTCGATGGAGATTTCCATGTCAGCCCCTCCCCGCCGGCTCGAAGAGCGCGGTCGGAAGGTCGTAGCCCCAGGCCTTGAAGCGGTCCGAGTAATGGCTGCGGATGCCGGTCGCGGTGAAGCGGCCGAGAATCGTGCCGTCGGGCTCGAGCCCCAGGCGCTCGAAGCGGAATACCTCCTGCAGGGTGATGACCTCGCCCTCCATCCCCGTTACCTCGGTGATCGAGACCATCCGGCGCGAGCCGTCCTGCAGGCGCGAGGCCTGCACGATGAGGTTGACGGCCGAGGCGATCTGCGCGCGCACCGCCTTCAGCGGCATCTCGATGCCCGCCATCGCCACCATGTTCTCCAGACGGCTGATGCTGTCGCGCGCGTTGTTGGCGTGGATCGTGGTCATCGAGCCGTCGTGGCCGGTGTTCATCGCCTGCAGCATGTCGATGACCTCCTCGCCGCGGGTCTCGCCCACGATGATCCGGTCGGGCCGCATCCGCAGCGCGTTGCGCAGACAGTCGCGCTGGGTCACGGCCCCTTTGCCCTCGACGTTGGGGGGCCGGCTCTCCATCCGTCCGATGTGGTCCTGCTGAAGTTGCAGTTCCGCCGTGTCCTCGATGGTCAGCACCCGCTCCGTCCGGCCGATGAAGGACGACAGCGCGTTGAGCGTCGTCGTCTTGCCCGAGCCCGTGCCGCCCGAGACGATGACGTTGAGCCGGCAGGCCACGGCGGCCTCGAGATAGGTCGCCATTTGCTCGGAGAAGGCGCCGAAGCGGACGAGATCGTCGACCCCGAGCTTCTCCTTCTTGAACTTGCGGATCGACACCAGCGAGCCATCGACGGCCACGGGCGGCACCATCGCGTTGAAGCGCGAGCCGTCCTTGAGGCGGGCGTCGACGTAGGGGTTCGACTCGTCGACGCGGCGGCCCACGGCGGAGACGATCTTGTCGATGATCCGCATCAGGTGCCGCTCGTCCTTGAAGCGGATGTCGGACTTCGTCAGCTTGCCGTTGCGCTCGATATAGATGTTGTGCGGCCCGTTCACGAGGATGTCGTTGACGCTCTCGTCCTTGAGAAGCGGCTCAAGCGGCCCCAGCCCCATGACCTCGTCGAAGAGCTCGGAGTTCAGGATGTCGCGGTCGTCGCGCCCGAGCACCACGCCCATGTCCGCGAGCTCCTCGGAGGTGATCGAGACGATCTCGGTGCGAAGCGCCGCCGGGTCGGCCTTGTCGAGGGCGGCGAGGTTCAGGTTGTCGAGCAACCTGTGGTGCATCTCGGTCTTGAGCTCCTCGATCCGTTCGCGGCGCTTCATGTCCTTGCCGGCGGGGGTGGCGGCGGCGGGAACCGTCGCCATGGGCCCGGGTGCCACGGGAGCCGGGGCGACCGGCCGGGACGCGGCCTCGGGCGGACGCACCGGGCTGGCCCCGTCCATCGCCGGCTTCTTGTAGCGTGAGAACATCTGCGCCTCCCTCGGGCTCGTGTCAGCCGAACTTCAGGCCGAAGATCGACCTCTTCGCGGTCTTGCGCAGCTCGCCTGGGGCCTCCCCCGACAGGATCGCCCGGCGCGCGTCGAGCAGACCCTGCGCCAGCTTGTGGATCTCCTTCGTCAAGCCGTTGCGCGCGGCCGCCATGCCCAGCGGCACGGCCTGGTCGTTGGCCTCGGTCACCTGCTTGCCGCCATCGGGGAGGACGGCGTGGAACTTGATGCCCAGGCTCTCGGCCATCCGGTCGACACGGCCACGGCCGGACATGTCCATCTTGCCGGGTGCACGGTTCAGGAGGAACGCCAGACGCTCGGTCGCCAGCCCCTCCGCCTGCAGAAGCCGGTGAAACCGCAGGGCGTTCTGCGCGGAGCGCACTTCCAGCCCGCAGACCACGAAGAAGAGATCCGCCTGCCGGATCACCGCATCGGTCCAGCCAGTGACGGTGGCCGGCATGTCGACGATGACGATGTCGAAGCAGTTGCGGGCCAGCGCCAGAAGCCCGGTCACATCCTCCGCCCCGATGAGGTCGAGCGGCAGGATCTCGGCGGGTGCGGTGAAGACGTCGAGCCTGTCCCTGTAGCGGACGAGCGCCTGTCGGAAGGCCTGTTCGTCCATCGCGGAGACGTCGGACAGCACCTCGTAGATCATCGGCTTGCGCGGCAGGTCCAGATAGGTCGCGACCGATCCGAACTGCAGCCCGAGATCGATGATGCAGACCCGCGGCGCATCGGTCTTCGAGATCGTCGCGAGGTCCCAGGCAAGGTTGACCGCGATCGTGGTCGCGCCGTCGCCGCCCGAGGCCGACTGGATCGCGAAGACCGCGCCGTCCCGCGGCGACCCCGAGGGCCGCGCCGTCCGGTCGGCGGCAGGCTCCGCTTCCGGCGCCGGCTTTGGCAGGCGGAGGGACATGGGCTCGGGTTCGGGCGTCGGGGACGGATCCTGCGGCGCGGAGGCGGCATCGCCGGCTTGGCCCGCCTCCTCGACTGCCCCGGCGGGGGGCGTCTGAACGTCGCTCTCGTCCGGACCCACCGGCAGGCGGATGCGGGCCACCGACTCGGCCAGCGCGTTCTCGGGCAGGGGGTAGGGCACGAAATCGTCCGCCCCGGCGCGCAGCAGGGCGTGAAGCGCCATCGGCCCCAGGTCCTTGGCAACCAGGATCACCCGCAGCCCGGCGCGCTTGGCGTGGCGGATGATGTCGGCGATCCAGGGAAGCTCGTCCTCGTCGGTCTCGTCGACGGCGATCACCACGAACTCGAGCCGTGCCGCGTCGTCCTGCTTGAGGAACACCAGCGCCTCGGCGAAGTCGAGGTCGCCTCTGGCCCCGCCGCGCTCGGCCTCCATGTCCTCGATGAGCAGGTCGAACGCCTGCACGTCGCGCGGGACCGTCACCGCGCGGAGCGGATGGGGCTCGGGGAGCATGGCGAGGTTGCTCGCCATCGGAACTGCCATCCTGTAATCGCCACCCCTTCCGGGGCATGTCGTGGTCCGGGGCGGTGCCGAATTCCGGAATCCTCGTGGTGCCGAAAGGGTCGCCCCCGACGTCACCCCTCCTGCCGCCTTGTAGGCTACAGTCGAACCCAAAGTATGAAGTTATCGAAAACGCCGAGCCGGATCCGGCACCGTTTGCGGTCAATTCGACCGATCCTTCAAGCCGGCCTTCAGCCGCAGGTGCCGGTGCCGGTGCCGGTGCCGGGGGCGGCCGTCACCGGCCCGCCGACCGGGGCTCCGCCGCTCCCGCCAGGCACGAGCTCGCCGCGGTTTCCCGCCGATCCGACGTAGCCGCGGTAGACGATCTGGCCGTATTTGCCGTCGAGGACCAGCGGATCGCCGGCGACGAAACCGGACACCTCCGTCACCGTGCGGCGATTTGCCCGCTCG
>JBBQDX010000241.1:0-6960 GCA_038320125.1 Rhodobacterales bacterium
CGCGCATCGAACGCTTGGCGGGACATGGGTTTGTCGTTTTTCCATCTGGCTGCCATAGGCAGAACAATACCAGAACATTGCAGGTTGGCAAGCCGCGTCGCACTACATCATGTGCCGCCGGATCAAAGGGGATAAGTCTTATGACGCAGACTGCAAGAACCCTGTTGCGCCCGAATTGCCACAGCGTGATCGGGGTGATCGGGAAAACGATATAGTACTGCGCCTCGACTGCGAGACTCCAGGTATGCAGGAGGGGCTGGAGTTCGACATTCGGGGCAAAGTAATCGACCTGGCTCAGGAAATAGAAGTTCGAGATCCAGAGGATGGTCGCAAGGCTGCTGATCGTGAAATCGGTGAATTGCTGGGGGAGCATCCAGAACCAGGCGAACGGAACGCATGCAGCCATGACCACGAAGAGCGCAGGCAGGATGCGTCGCGCCCTCTGTTCATATAAGCGGTAAAGCGAGAACCGCCCCTGATCCATTTCGGTAATCAGCAAGCTAGTGATCGGATATCCGCTGATGACGAAAGAAGCGTCCAGTCCGACAAAGCCACCGCCGAATAGGCGGAAACCCCCGTGAGAAAGGATGACGGGAATGATCGCTATCGCCCGCAAACCATCTACTTCAGGTCAGTAATTCACGACCAGTTCATCCCGGTGGTTATCGTTGATCGGCAACGGAGGACCTGCGGCGGGCTATTGCGATCTTCCCGGACTGACAAGACGGCAGTCGGGGAAGCTCCACGTGGGTGGTGGCATTTCGCGACGGGGTGGCGGTGCAGACGAGGTCGCAACTTGAGCGCAAGACGGCGGCCGACTCGGTGACTTAAACCACCACCCTATGGAGTCACCGAAGCCTAGGAGCGGCGGGCCCATGTCCGGGCGACCCCAGGGGCACGACGAGGGGGACGTCATCCGGGCCGTCGCCAAGGCGGTTCTCGAGCCGATCATGGAGGCGGACGTAGGGCACAGTCTCGGATCGCGCGCCGGCGAACTCCGGCGCCGCACATGGTGGCCGATGCCTCCGACCTGCTGGCGTTCGGCAGTGCGCGGCAGGCCGGTCGCGTCCGGACAGAACTGCACCCCCTGCCGGACGCGATGGCGCAAACCGGGCAGCAATGGTCCGGGTCGAAGGTCGCCAACCCTAAGCTCCCCGTCCCGACCGCCACGCTTGATGCGAATCGAGCGGGGGACTAGAGTCTGTTCCACGGGATCGAACGTCATTTTCCGGTCCTTTGGCACGGGATGGGACGTTCGGGCCGGGCTTGTGTTACGTTTCTTCCGGGGACGGGGTAGGCGGCCGACGGATCGCGATGCTGTTCGAGACCCTTCGGACAGCCACGGTCCGGAGTGCGCCGACATCATTTCCGAAGGGCCAGCCGATGGACGTTTCGATCGCAGCCACCCAGCCTCCGGACCGACCGGTCGTATTCGTTGCGAGCAACGTCGAGATCGTCTCCGAAGGGCTCGCCCTCCAACTCACCCGCTCTGCGGAGGTCGACCTGATCGGCCGCGGGCGTCTCGACGCCCGGTCGGTCGCGGAGATCGCGCGGAACAATGTCCGCGTCGTCGTCCTCGACCTCGGCTCGGCGGAGGCGAGCGACTTCCTGTGCCGGTTGCGCGGCGCCGGAGTGACCGCGCGGATCGTCGCAGTCGCCATCGGCAGCACCCGGCTGGACATGGCGGAATGGGCCGAACTCGGCGTCGCGGGGTTCGTGGACGACAGCGGAACCGTCATGGACGTGGTCAGCAGCATCCACCGTGTCGCGGGCGGCGAGTTCTTCGGCTCGCCCCGCACGACCGCGGCGCTCGTGTCGTCCCTCGTCGAGCGCGCCCTGCGTCGGCGTGCCCCGGAACGGATGCGTCGCCTGACACCGAGGGAGACGCAGATCCTCCATGACCTGGAGCGCGGCGCGACCAACAAGGAGATCGCGCGCCGCCTCGGCATCAGCGCGGCCACGGTCAAGAACCACGTCCATCACCTCCTGGAAAAGCTCGAGCTTCGCAAGCGCCAGGATGCCGGCGCTCTCGTCCGGTCCGGCCGGCTCTAGGCTCGCCCGCCCCCCCCCGCACGCCCCCGAGGCCCGCGTCCGGCGCGGGCCTTTTCGTCGCGCGCAGCGCGTAGCGGTCCGGACCGACGATCCATGCATGAGGTCGCCGGTTGCCCGGACCGCCGGGCCAGCGGGATCCTAGGCCGAAACCGGTCCGCCCCGGTCCATGGCGGGATGGCCGGCATTGGCGCACCCTGCCTCAAAGATCGGAGAAGGCGATGGCAATGGAACCGCTGCGCATACTGGCAGACCGCATCGTCCCCCTGCACTGGGGCCTGATCGCCGAGGCCATCGACCGCTGCGAGAACGTCGAAGTCGTCGCCCGCGATGTGTCCCCAGCCGAAATGCCGGCGGCCCTGCAGCTCCATACCCCGGACATTCTCATTCTCGCCGCGCCGGACCTGCCGGACCAACCGGAACTTCTGGACGACTGGCTGCGCTCCGGCAGGCCGGCCCGCCGCATCATGACACTCACGCGCGATCCTTCGGTGGTGCAGCTGCGAAGATGGCGGCTCGACGAGGTGACGCTGAGGGACGTCTCTCTCGACAGTCTCTGCGACGCGATCCGGGGCGCCGACTGAGATGGCCGGGTCCGCCGCGATCAGCCACGTGAGCCAGTCGCTCCGGTCCCTGCTGCAGGCGGCCTTCACGAATGCGGGTCCGTTCGTCGGGACCGGCATCGAGTTGCGCTCCCCCCGGGAGATCGGGACGCCGGCGGGCGGCGCCAACCTGGTCTCGCTGTGGCTCTACCGTGTGCAGCGTTTCGGCGAGCTCGAGAATGCACCGCCAAGGCTCGGCCCGGACGGACGCCTCGTGCCCGCGCCGTTGCCGTTGACCCTTCACTACCTTCTGACGCCGCTCACCGCGGACGAGTTGACCTCGCACCGCTTGCTGGGTCACGCGATGCAGGCGATGAACTCGCACGCCCGTCTGGGGCCTGAATTCACCCACGCCGCGCTGTCGGGGCCGCAGGAGGATGCGCTCGGCATCCACGTCGAGCGGCAGAGCTTCGAGGACTGCCTTCGCGTCTGGCAGGCGCTCGGTGAACCCTACCGCCTCTCGGTGCCCTACTTCGTGCAGTATGTCGCGATCGACTCGTCGCGAAGCTTCGCCGCGGCCGCCCCGGTGACGGACCGCCGCACGCAGTACCAGCAGATCGTGAGCGTGACATGAGAGGGACCCTCGTCACCCTCGGCGGCCGGCGCTACGAGGTCATCCCCGACGAGTCCGGGCGCGAGCGGATCTTCGTCATCGGCAGCCTCACGGACGATGCCACCGGCCGCGCGATGGCGCGGGAGGTGACGGTGACCGCCGACGACCCGCTGGTCTTTGCTGCTCGCTCCAACCGCGACTACGGGCTCGCCGGCCGGCCCGGGATCGCCTTCTCCCGCACCGGCGTCGCGCAGACGGTCCACCTGTCGCTCACGGCCGAGGGCTACCGGCCCGTGGAGGTCGATGTGACGCTGCCCGCGGGCGCCGCGCTCCCGCACGGTGCGGACATCGCGCTGCGCCGGCTGCCCGTCCAGGTCCGCGGCAGGATCTACGGCCGGACGGCCGGCCCGCCACCGTCCTTCGACCCCGCTCCGGGCGCCCTCATCACGGTGACACCGTCGCCGGCTCCAGGCGGCGAGCGACCGCTGCTGCTTCGGCAGCCCCTCCGCGCCGCGCCCGGAGCCGGGGCCACCATGCGCACCCGGACCATGGCCGCCGCCGCATCGCTGACGGCGCTCGCCGATGCCGCGGCGGACGACGTGTTCCTGACCGTCGCCGATGGAACCGGTGTCGCGGCAGGCGACGTCCTGCGGTTCGGCCCGCCGCATCGCCGCTTCCACGCGGTCGTCTCGCTGCCCCTTCCGCACCCGGACGCCCCGGCTCCCGCGCGCCTGCTGCGGATGACCGAGGGCCTTGCCGGGGCCATTCCGCAGGACGACCTCCTCGAGCGCCTCACCCCGGGCGCTCTCACAGGTCCGACCTGTTCCTTCGTCGGATCGGCCTTCGCCGGCGAGGCCATCGTCTGGCTCGACGTCCTGCCCGCAGCCGGCGACCTGCTGGTCCTCCGGGAGCCTGGCGCGCCCGACCGATACCACGATGCCGGCATCCTGGCCGACGGCTCGGGCGACTATCTCGCCTCTGGCATCGCCCGCCTCGGATCGCCCGCGTTCGAGGTCGCCGCCCCCGGATTCACGACCGCCTCGGCAAGCGTCCCGGCCGGCCGGCTCGGGACCGGACCGCTCGACTGGTACCTCGTCCCATGATCCCGCGCCTCACCCGAAGGAGCCCCAGCCATGGCTGAGTATCTCGCCCCCGGCGTATTCGTCGAAGAGAAGGACCTGAAGCCGCCGTCGATCGAGGCGGTCAGCACCAGTACGACCGGAATGGTGGGGCACGCGGTGCGCGGCCCGGTGTTCGGCCCGCCGGTGCTGGTCACCAACATGCTGCAGTTCCGGCAGCGGTTCGGTGGACCCGCGCCCGCCTCCACGGGCACCGCGGGCGAGATGTTCTACGCGGCGCAGGGCTTTTTCGCCAACGGCGGACGGCGGCTCTACGTGATGCGCGCGGCGGGGGCCGCCGCCGCGCCCACGCAGTTCGCGACCGAAGGCGGCATGATCACCCGCCTTGCGGCCGGGGCCGGGGCGCCGGTCGGCAGCACCGCGGCGCGGCTGGCAAGCACCCTCGGCCTGACCGATGGCACCACCCTGACGTTCTCCTTCGTCCGCGACGGCGTCACCTACACGTCGAGCGCCCGGGCCATCGACGCGGCCGGAATCGACCCCGCGACCGGGAATGTCACGCTGACGGCTCCGATCGATATCTCGCCCGCCGGACCGACCGACTTTCCGGCCTCCGGAACCTCGGTCGCGACCGGGCTCGCGACGATCGACGCGGCGGGCGTCCCGCAAACCGGCGCGCGGCCCGCGAGCCTGACCTTCGACGCGGCCGAGCCGGGGGCTTGGGGCGACTCGATCACCGTCACGACGCGCCGCGTGGTCGCCGCGCGGGCGGTGGCCGACACGTTCGTCGGGGTGCCAGCCCTCGACGACAACAGGGTCCGCCTGCTGTCCACCGCTGGGTTCTATCCCAATGCCTGGGTCCAGATCGACAGGGGGCCCGACGAGGACAAGATCCTGCGGCGCGTGCTTGCCGTGAACGGGACGATCGCAACCCTCGCGGGACCGGCGCTGGCGTCGGTCGCCCCCGCCGCCCCCGCGACGCAGACCTTCGTGACCGTGCAGGAGTTCGCGCTGACCGCAAGCTACGACGGCGTCGTGGAGAGCTACGACTCCCTGACCCTCGAGAACGTGCCGGGCAAGTTCGTCGTCGATCAGATCAACCAGCGGTCGGCGCTGCTGCGCGTCGACGCCGCGAGCCTGCCCGCCAGCACCAACCCGCTGAACTTCCCGCCGGGCGACAACGGCCTGACGCTTCAGCCGACGACGGCCGGCATCGACGGTGTCCCGACGGCGCTCGAACTCCGCGGCGCCGATGGCGGGCCAGGCCTCCGAACCGGGCTGCGCGGCCTGGAGGAGATCGACGATATCTCGATCATCGTGGCGCCCGGGTGGGGTGACGGCGGCGTCCAGGGCGCGCTGATCGAGCAGTGCGAGCGGCTGCGCTACCGCGTGGCGCTGCTCGACCCCGAGGTGACCGGCGCCGCCGTCCCTTCCCTCACGGACATCCAGGCGCAGCGGTCGCGGTTCGACACCAAATACGGGGCGTTCTACTATCCGCGGATCGTCGTCCGCGACGCCAGCGACCAGCCGCGCGCGATCGGGCCGTCGGGCCACATGGCCGGGCTCTGCGCGCGGATCGACAACGAGCGCGGGGTCTTCAAGTCGCCCGGCAACGAGATCCTGCGGAACGTCTCGGACGTGGAGGTCGTCGTGACCCGCGGCGAGCACGAGATCCTCAACCCCGCGCCCAACAACATCAACGTCATCCTCGACAAGCGGCCCGAGCGCCGGAGCATCCGCATCTTCGGCGCGCGCTGCGTCACCAGCCTCGCGGATTGGAAATACCTCTCCGTCCGCCGGCTCTTCATCGCCATCGAGCGGTCGCTGGAGCTCGGCACGCAATGGGCGGTGCTCGAGCCGAACGATCCGCGACTCTGGGATCGGCTGGTCAGCAGCGTCGATGCCTTCCTGACCCGGCAATGGCGCTCGGGCGCGCTGCTCGGGGTCAAGAAGGAGGACGCCTTCTACGTGCGCTGCGGCCTCACGACGATGACACAGAACAACATCGATAACGGCGAGCTGGTCATGGAGGTCGGCATCGCTCCGGTAAAGCCGGCGGAATTCGTGATCATTCGCATCAGCCAGACCTCGAGCGGGTCGTTCACCGCCGAGGGTTGAGAAAGGACAGACCATGCCAGACAGACAGCGAGCCGACGCCTTCCGCGGCTACAACTTCCGCTTCGAGGTCGATGGAGTCGGCGAGGCGGCGTTCCGCGAGTTCTCCGGTCTCACCTTCGAGACCGATGCGGTCGAATACCGCGACGGCGACGAAAGCTACCTGCATGTCCGCAAGTTCTACGGGCTGCGCAAGTTCACCAACCTTCAGGCGAAGCGCGGGATCACCGCGAACCTCGAACTCTGGAACTGGTACCTCGAGATCCTCAACGGCCCGGCGATCCTCCGGGACGGCGCGATCGTGCTGACCGACGAGCTGCAGGTCGACCGCCTGCGCTGGTCGTTCCGCAACGCCTTCATCACCAAGTGGGAAGGGCCAAGTTTCAACGCGACCTCCAACGATGTCGCCATCGAGATGATCGAGATCGCCGTCGACCGGGTCGAGCTGACCCTGGCGGCGGCCTGAGCGCGCGGCGGCGACGGTGTTCCAGTCCCTCAACCCCGGCGTCCACGTCCGCCGCGTCGAGATCGCCCCGGCGCTGCCGACGAGGATCGACGTGGC